>JAPXRP010000118.1:0-13186 GCA_033813475.1 Candidatus Hydrogenedentota bacterium | reverse complement strand
GTGGATGCACTACCGCAAGGGCCTGCGCGACCCGAAGAGCGGCGCGTACAGCGTCCAGCTCTGGCGCCAGCGCCGCTGGGCGAACAACAAGGGCCCGCTGGAGGTGAAAGATGCCGGGGTCCGCGTGTTCGCGTTCCGGGAGCGGGGAATCGGCGGCACGCAATACAGCGCCGTAAACCCCGCGGACATCGTGGAGATCACGGACACCGCCACCGTGGAGGTGTTCGAGGACCTCGTGGAGGACCGGGGCGACTATCAGGCCGTGCGGGTCCGCGTGCATGGAACGGCGAATGGCGACGGCCGGGACCGGGTGCTCGTGGTCCAGCAGTACCACACCCCCGAGATGGACTACTTCAGCGAGAACGCCCTGCCGTACCTGAAATCGCTGGGGGACCGCTACGCCGACGCGGGCGTGCTCTTAAACGGGCTGTACAGCGACGAGATGCACATCCAGCAGGACTGGGGCTATTTCAGCCACCACGACAACGGGGAGTTTGCCCTGCGCTATGTCAGCCCCGGTCTCGCGCGGAGGTATGCCGAGCTCTACGGGGCGGAGTACGCCGACTTCGCGAAATATCTGGTCTACTTCGTCCACGGACAGGACGACACGGCGAACGACCTGCGGGCGAAGGCGGACCGGATGCACGTTTTCGGCGCGTCGCCCGAAGACATCGCCCGGACCGCCCTCTTCCGGTCGCGGTACTACCGCCTTCTCCAGGACGGCGTGGTGGAACTGTTCACCGCCGCAAAGGCGCATCTGGAAGGGCGCATGGGGCACCGCCTGCAGACGCGCGCCCACGCCACCTGGGCGGAAAGCCCCACCATTGACCGGTGGGACACCGGGCGGATGCCCCACCAGCAGGCGCAGTACGAGTACACCCCGAACTTCGTCTGGTCCTGCACGGTCCACCAGGCGGCCTCGGCCTGCCACGACTATTTCCGCTGGGGCGACTACCTCACGGGCAACGGCAACGACCATCCGGAGGGCGGGTGGATGGACCGGAACTACTACGCCCTCTCCCTCGCCTGCTCCACCGGCATCCTCAACGAGGTGCCCCATTCCTACTGCGCCCACTGGGGGATGCCCGGCCAGGTGAGCGCCCACCGGAACGCCCTCGTCAGCGTCACCGGGACGGGCGGGCCGGATTTCTACTCCATGGTGGCCGACATGGAGCACCGCGACACGTCGGTGCTGATGCTGTATCCCCTGGACCTTGTGGCGGCGAGCGAACGGTTCGGGAGCTGGATGACCCAGTACGGCTACGCGAACTATGTGACCCAGGCGAAGCTGCTGGAGATGGGCCGGGTGGAGAACGGCGCGATTGTTCTCGGGGGACGCCGCTTTACGACGCTCTGCACGCTCTTCGAGCCCTTCCCCGCGCCCCGGCTGCTGGAGATAATGTCCGCCCTCGCGGAGCAGGGCGGGCGCGTGCTCTGGTCCGGGCCGCCGCCCCTGCTGGACGCGGACGGGAACGCCGTCCTCGCGGCCTGGCAGGGAATCTTCGGCGCGCAGATTTCCCCGGAGGACCCGGGGGGGCTCATGCTCCCCGGCCGGGTGGCCACGTTCTCCGGCGCCCTGGAGGGGGTGCCCGACATGCCGGTCCTCACGCATTTCCTCGTGGACCGCGTCTACCCCGCCGCCCCGGCGGAGGGCGTGGAGACGGTGGCCCATGTCGGCGCCTACAGCGCGGGCACCCTCCGGCGGCTGCCTTCCGGCGGGATGCTCGGCTTCCTGGGGTTCCGGCCCCGGGACGACCAGGCCGCCTCCCTGGGCTACGAGACGCGGACCTGGTTCGAGATTCTGGACCGGCTGGGCGCGTACCCGCCGACCGGCGTGTTCCCGGAAGTCAACGACAACCCCGACCACCTGTCCCGTACGGGACCGCACCTGGTCTGCCGCTTTCCAAACGGCGCGGTGGGGGTGGCCCCGCACCTGACCTCGGTGCTGGAGGACTGGCCGGGCGGATTTGCCCGGAACGCCGAGCAGGACGCGGAAATCATGAAGCGCGTGGTGATGCCGGCGGACCGGGTGCGGCTGGAGGATTCTCCGGTCAACGGGCAGAAGGTGTCCTATGACGGCAGGATGGCGGTGATGTGGCGCGCCGGGGAGGGCGGCGAGCCGGAGGCCTTCGCGGGCATGGACTGCCGGGAGATCACCCTCAACGGCGTGAAGACCGCCTTTGCGGACACCCCCATGCCCCTGGTGGCCTGGGCGCCCGTGCCCGAAAACCGCCGCGTTCCCGACGGGGCCAAACTCGTGGTGTTTTTCCACGGCGCCGGGCCGCTGCGCATCCCGGTTTCCCCCGCCCTCGGCCTGGCCGGGGAGGCCTTCAGCCAGGGGCGCATTCCGGGAAGCAAGGGCGCGCCGGTCCCGGTGACACTGGAACCGGGGAACCTGCAAATCATGGCGGGGCCCGACACCGCCGGCCGCTGGATTTTCGTCCGGTAGGGCCCGCCGGCGCACGACAAGCGTTTTTCGAGTTATCAACGCCGCGCCGGGGCGGCATGGTGCTTGACGAATCCCGTGGTTGTTCATATAATCAAGGGAGACGGACCGTGCCTGAATTGTCCGGCACGAAACTGCGAAACCAAAGCAGGAAGGGTTCTTGCATGAAGAAGCTCGGTGTCGTTCTTGCGACAGTCCTGACAGTGTGCGGGTACGCCGCGGCGGCGACGCTGCCGGGCACCGTGGACATGTCCCGAAGGGTGGCCGGTCTGGGGGAGGTTTCCCCCGGAATTCTGGGCTTCGCCGTCACCCTGACCATCACCGCCGCGCCTGACATCGCCGAAACGGTGACGGCCCTGGCGGTGGAGGAAACCCTTCCCGACGGCTGGTCGTACCTGGGGGTTTCCGGCAGCCCCATGCCCATGGAGCGCCTGGAGGGTTCCCTGCTCCAGCTCTTCTGGATAGACACCCCGGACATGACGGCGCCCGTCGTGCTGGACTACTACCTGGAGGCGCCGGCCGCCCTCGCCGGCGCGACGGTCACCGGAAAGGTGCTCTACCGGACCAATGGCGGCCCCCTGGAATCGCCGGAGGTCATCACGCCGCTCAACGAGATCAACTGCCTCTTCATGACCCGGTCGGCCTCGCTGCCGGGGTACATCCCGGGCGAGGAGATCACCTTCACCGTCACGGTGAACAGCTTCTGCTTTGAGCCCGTCACCGCGCTGGCCGTCGTGGAGGACTGCCCCGCCGGATGGACTTTCGTGTCCTCGACCGGCGTTGCCGACAGCGGGGGGCTGGAGCCCTCCCCGGGCGCCGCCGGCCCCTTCGAGTTCGTCTTTCTTTCCCCGATCCCGACCCTTCCCTACACCTTCACCTACACGGTCGCCGTCCCCGGCGGCGATACGGAGGCCGCAATCGTTTCCGGACAGGTGATCAGCCGTCTGAGCGGCCCGGAACTCCGCTCCCCCATGGTGGACACGCTTCTCAATTTCACGGACACGGTGCCGCCGGTCATTGTGATTAATGGCGAATCCCCCGTGACCGTGGAATGCGGCGGAGTCTATACGGAGCTGGGGGCGACCGCCACGGACAATGTGGACTCCGTGGTGGACGTGACGGTGGACAACAGCGCCGTGAACACGGCCTCGCCGGGCGATTACACGGTCTATTACAGTGCCGAGGACAGCGCGGGCAACACCGCCCAGGAGACCCGGACGGTGCAGGTGGTGGACACCACCGCCCCTGCGGTCGCTGTGGACGGCGGCTCCGCGCAGTCCGGCGCGTGCGGCGTTCCCCTGACCCCGCACACCGCCACCGCCTCGGACGCCTGCGACGGCTCCGTTCCGGCGACGGTCGTGGATTTGGGCGGGCTGAACCCCGCCTCCCCGGCTGTCGGCGTGTATGAAGTGCTCTTCGAGGCCTTTGACGGGGCGGCCAACCGCGGAACGGCGACCCTGACCGTCACCATCACAGACACGCAGGTGCCGCTGCTGGTGCTCGACGGGGCGAATCCGCTGACCGTGGAGTGCGGCGCGGTGTTCAGCGATCCCGGGGCCACGGCGACCGACAGTTGCGCGGGCAACCTCACGGCGGCGATTGTCGTGGAGGGGACCGTGAACGCCGCCGTGCCCGGCCTCTATCTCCTGACCTACACGGTGCAGGACCCCTCCGGCAATGTGGCGTCCCTCGCGCGGGATGTCGAGGTGGCGGACACCACGCCCCCCGTGATCGCGCTCCAGGGGCCGTCCACCGTCACGATCACCCAGGGCACGCCCTACACCGAGCCCGGATACACCGCCACGGACGCCTGTTCCGGCGACCTGACGGCGGGCGTGAACGTCACGGGCTCCGTCAACGTCAATGTGGTGGGCGCCTATGAACTCACCTATGCCGTCTCCGACGGCGAGGGCAATTCCGCCCAGACCATCCGCACGGTGAATGTGATTTCGGGTTCCGCGCCCGTCATCACGATCCTGGGCGAGAATCCCGTCGCGGTTGAGTGCGGGGGAAGCTATGAGGACGCCGGCGCCGAGGCGGCCGACGCGGAGGACGGCGACCTCACCCCGCTCATCACGGTTGAGAACCTTGTCAACACCGCCGCCACCGGCGTTTACCACGTCTTCTACACGGTCACCGACGCGGCCATGAACACGGTCACGGCCGACAGGATCGTGTTTGTCGCCGACACCACCGCCCCCGTCCTTTCCCTTCGGGGCGACAACCCGCTGGTGGTAGAGTGCGGTTACGGTTTCAATGACCCGGGCGCCACCGCCCTGGACGCCTGCCTCGGCAATCTGGACGCCGCCATCTCGGTGTATTCCGAGGTGGATGCGGCCACGCCCGGCACCTACCCCGTGGTCTACACGGTCAGCGACGCCGCGGGCAACGAGAGCGTGGCGTTCCGCGCCGTGGAGGTGGCGGACACCGTCGGGCCGATGATCTTCCTGCAGGGCGACAACCCCATGCAGCTTGAGTGCGGCACGCCTTTTGTCGAGCCCGGCGTGTTTGGCAGCGACGCCTGCTCCGGCGAAGTGCCCGTGGAGAGCACCGCCGCCCTGGAGAATTTCGGCGCCGTCGGCGCCGTCACGGTCCAGTATTTCGCCCAGGACGGCGCGGGGAACTCCACGACCGTGACCCGCACGGTCAACGTGGTGGACACCACGCCGCCGGTGCTCAGCCTGATCGGCGGGGACCTGGTGACGTTGTCCCTGGGTTCGCCGTGGGTGGATCCCGGCTACACCGCGGTGGACGTTTGCGCGGGGGATATCACGGCCGGCGTGTCGGTCACGGGGGCTGTGAACACGGCCGTTCCCGGTGACTACCCGCTGACCTACGTTTCCGACGACGGTGCGGGAAACACCTCCAGCGCCGTGCGCGTGGTGCGCGTCATCCCGGGCACTCCGCCGGTGATCACGTTGAACGGCGCCAACCCCCTGACGGTGGAGTGCGGTGCGGCCTTCCAGGATCCGGGCGCCACTGCGTCCGACGCGGAGGACGGCGACCTCACCGGGGATGTCTCCGTGGCGGGTGAGGTCAACACGGCGGTTCCCGGGACCTATCTGGTGAGTTATGCGGTCGTGGACAGCGACGGTCTCTCGGCCCTCGAAACGCGTTCGGTGGTCGTGGCGGACACCGTGGCCCCGGCAGTGACCCTGCTCGGCGCAAACCCGGTCACCGTGGCCCTGGGCACGCCCTACACGGAGCCCGGATACACCGCCGCGGACGCCTGCGCCGGGGATTTGACAGCCAGCGTGGCCGTCTCGGGAACCGTTGACACGGCGACCGAGGGGTCATACGTCCTCACCTATTCGGTGCAGGATGCCTCCGGGAACACCGGATCCGCGACGCGCACGGTGGTCGTGGGCGGGACCGGCTACTGCGACCTGACGGACGTGGACATTCTCCGGCCGGCGGGGAACGTTCTGGTTCCCCTCAGCACCAGCACCGTGTCCGTTCAGCTCAGCGCGCGCCCGGTCTTCTCCTCCGCCGACTGCGTTGCCGGCACGGTCACGGTGGAGTACCTCGTCAACGGCGTGTCGAGGGGCGTCTCCTCGGATGCGGCGGGGGACTACCCCCTGTCCGTCGCCCTGGGCGCGGGCCGGTATGACCTGACTGTCCTGGCCACCCAGCTTGAGACGGGGGCCGTTGTCTCGTCGGCCCGGTCGTTCAGCGTCATCGGCGCGCAGATCAATCCCTTCGGCTACCTGAACAACCCCTTCCCCAGCCTCCCGCAGGACGGCGACACGTTTGAGAACACCCTCTCCGTGACGGGGTACTACCGCGTGATCACCATGGCATCGGCCTATTGCGCGCCCGAGGCCGGCGCCTCCGCGGACGCCGTTGTGGCCGCCGAATACCCGGACAGACCGGGGCAGTCGGTGACGGTCAGGGTTCCCCGCGCCGCCATTCCCTGCGGCTACCAGGCGATCATCATCCTCACCCTCTCCGACAGTGTCGAGGGGCTCGTCGGCTACGACCAGGCGCCCGTCATGGCCGCCACGCCCGACGGGTTCGTTGACGGCGGACTCTTCTTCGACGTGAGCATTATCATCGCGTCCCAGGAGGATGTGCTCGCCGGAGGGGACATCCCCTATGCGGAACTGGACAACGCCTGGATTGCCGCCAATCCCGTCACCCTCACGCTCAACGGGCTGTCCTTCACCCCCGGCCGGGTTCCCGTGTTCCTCTCGCATCCCACCGACGTTCATCCGCTGGGCGACGCCGATGTGGACCTCTTTGCCGCGGAGGGCGTGTGGAGTGACGCCGGCACGGGCGGCTTCATGGTGCAGGGCGACGCGCTCACTGGGTCCGCCACCGCGCTGTCCGTCTTCGCGCCCTTCGAGCGGCGCGCCACCCTGGTCTTCTCGCCGAACGTCGCCTACGGCGTGGTCTTCGGGCGCGCCGTGCTGGAGAAGACCCTGGAGAAGACCTTCGTGGTGACCAATGTCGGCGATCTCCCCGTGGCGGGGGAGGCCCTGATCGCGGGGGACGGCGCCTTCACGGTGGTTGGCGAGGCCGCGTACACCCTCCAGCCGGGCCAGAGCGCGGAAATCACCGTCGCCTTCACCCCGACGGAGATCCGCGACTATGAGGCCCAGCTCCAGCTCACCGGCGACCCGGAGGGGCTGCACAGCGCCCGTCTCCTGGGTACGGGCACGAAGGGCCGCACGAACCTCTTCGGATGCGGTCCGGGCAGCGCGGCGGGCGGCGGTGACTGGGCGGTCCTTCTGGCTGTCTGCGCCCTGCTGGTGCTCGGCCGCGGACTGCGCGGCGCGGCGGGCCGCGCGCGCTGAGTGGGGTCCAATGATGTGACATGCGGGCCCGGCGGACGATCCGCCGGGCCCGTTCTTTCGAGAAAAGGAGGATTCATGCGGGGCTGGGACAGGCTGTTTTCAGGGGTGGCGCTGGCGGTGGCCGTTTCCGCCGCGGCGGCGGAGGACGGGACCGTCTGGCGGCGCGCCGCGGAGAACGCGGCAACGGCGAAAGAGAATATTGCCTACTGTCTGGACTATGCGGAGGGCTGGCTGCAGCAGGCCGACCCTGAAACCGGCCTCCTCCCGCGCCGCCTTAAGGAGGACTGGTTCTGGAACGCCAAGGACTGCGCGGCGGACAATTTTCCGTTTCTGCTGCTCACCGGCGAAATGACCGGACAGCATCACATCCGCCGCGCCGCACGCGCCGTTTATGACGCCGAGCGGCGGCTCTGTCCCCGGATGGACAGCCTGCCCGATGACTACCTCTTCGACCGGCAGGGGTTCCGGGACGGTGCCCCCAAGACGGAGGACCTCATCTTCGGCGCGGCGGAGTACGCCAAGGACGGCCTCATGCCGGTCATCGAGTGGATGGGGGAGGGCCCCTGGCTCGACCGCGCGCGGGAGATGGTCGCCGACATCTGGAAGCACGCCGTTTTCGAGACGCCCCACGGCCGGCTGCCCTCGCCCGTCCTCGAGGTCAACGGCGACCTCCTTCAGGTGATGAGCCGCCTCTACTGGATGACCGGCGACGCCCAGTATCGGGAATGGGCCTTCCGTCTGGCGGATTATTACCTGCTTCAGGTGCCCCTCGTGGAGGGCGACAAGATTCCCCTGCGCGACCACGGCTGCGAGGCCGTCGGCGGCCTGGCCGAGGCCTATGTCATCGCGTGGAAAACCGACCCGGCCAGGCACGCCGCCTACCGGGAGCCCATGCATCGGCTGCTGGACACGATCCTGGAGAAGGGCTCCTATCCCGACGGCATGATGCCCAACTGGTTTAACCCGAAAACCGGGGAGACGGCCAAGGACACGGTCTCCGACGGCTGGGGCTATGTCTATGACGCCTTTCTGACCGTGGCGATGGTGGACGGGCATGAACCCTTCCGCGCGGCGGTGGAGAAGGCCCTGAAGAGCGCCCACACGCATCTTGGCACCAACTGGGAGGGGTACCGGGGCGACGGCTACGCAGACAGCGTGGAGGGCGCCATCAACCTCCTGAACCGGATTCCCTGCGCCACCGCCTGGCCCTGGGTGGAGGCCTCCCTCGGTATTGTGAGGGGCCTCCAGGGGCCCGACGGCATCGCGGAGGGGTGGTACGGTGACGGCAACTCGGCCCGCACCCTCATGATGCACACCCTCTGGCTCACCCAGGGCGTCACCGCCGCCCCCTGGCGGAAGGACGTTGCGCTGGGTGCCGTTCCCGACGCGGACAGCGGCCTGTGCCTGCATCTTTCCACGCAGTGGGCGTGGAACGGTTCCCTGCGCTTTGACATCCCCCGCCACCGGGACAACCTGCGCATGCCCCTCGACTATCCCCGGATCAACCAGTTTCCCGAATGGTTCACTGTGGACCGCGCCGGGCGGTATCTGGTCTCCGAGAATGGCGGCGCGGAACGCGAGGTGTCGGGAGAAGACCTGCTGAACTACCGGGTCGCGCTGAAGGAGAAGGAAACCCTGCGCCTCAAGGTGCGGGCGAAGGAGGGGGCCGCCTCCGGCGCGGTGCCTGCGAAACCATGGCGGGAAAAGCGTTTCAGCGCGGTCTCCGGGGAGGAGGCGGAGGGTTGGCAGCGGGAAGCGCGCGGCGCCCTCCAGTCCCTGCTGGGACTGGACGCCTGTGCGGCCCACTGGGCGAAGACTCCCCTGAAGGCCCGTGAAGTCGGCAAGCGGAAGGCCGACGGGTTCCGGCTGGTGGAGGTGGAGCTTGCCGCCACCCCGGAGCGACGGATACGCGTCCTGGTGGGAACGCCGGAGGGCGGGGGGCGCGCCCCGTGCCCCGCCGTGGTCTGCATCGGCGGCCATGGATCGAAACCGGAGGATGTGTTCGACGAAGAGTCCATTTACAAGGGCTTCGCCGGCGAGCTGGCCCGCGCGGGCGCGGTGGTCATCGCGCCGGACATCGCCTACCATGACAAGGACGCCGCCTTCAAGACCCTCCTGGGGCAGCGCACGTGGGACTTGATGCGCTGTGTGGACTACCTGGCCTCCTTGGACACAGTGGGCCCCGCGCGCATCGGGTGTGCGGGCCTGTCCCTCGGCGGTGAGATGGCTATGTGGCTCGGCGCGCTGGACACGCGGGTGGCCGCCGTGTCGAGCTGCGGCTTCCTCACCCTCATGGACCAGATGGAGCGCAACCACTGCCTCTGCTGGAACGAGGAGGGACTGAGGGCGCTCGTGGACTTCCCCGACCTCTACGCCCTCATCGCCCCGCGCGCGCTGCAATGCCAGCTCGGCGAGCAGGAGCCCCGCGACCAGTTTCCGCCCCTGCTGGGGCGCGTCGCTTTCCGCGACATCCAGCGCTGTTATACACTCTTGGGCGTTCCAGGACGAGCGGGCCTGCATGTCCATCCCGGCGCCCACGAGGTGGACCGCGAGGCTTTGGTGACGTTTCTGATGGGCTCACTTGCCGGAACACGGTAGAACTGCTTGGACTGGAGGCTGTCCCTGAGGTGGCACGGGCTTCCAGCCCGTGGTCTTGGTGCCAAGTGGGACCCGAACAGGCCGCAGACAGGCATGCCGTAGCGCCGCCGTCCCGGCGGCCTTCAGTCGAGAAGGAAGTCAAACGACATGGAAGAAAAACGCATCATCGCGGTGGAGATCGGCGGCACCAAGCTCCAGGCGGCCATCGGCACGCCCGAAGGAAAAATTCTGCGCGCGGAGCGCGGCCGCGTGGACCCGGAAAAGGGCGCGACCGGCATTCTGGACTGGGTTACGGCCCGCGTGGAGGAGCTGGTCGCCGCCTGCGGCGGGGCCGCCTCCGCCATCGGCGTCGGCTTCGGCGGTCCGGTCGAGAGCGCCACCGGCGCGGTGCTGGTCTCCCATCAGATCGCCGGATGGGAGGGCGTCGCCCTCAAGACCCTGCTGGAGGAACGCTTCTCGCTCCCCGTGGTCGTCGCCAACGACGCCAACGCCGCCGGCTGGGCCGAATACCGCCTCGGCGCGGGCAGGGGCACCCGCCAGTTCTTCTACATGAACATCGGCAGCGGCATCGGCGGCGCGCTCGTGGTGGACGGAAAACTCCACGACGGCCAGGGCCGGGGCGCGGGGGAAATCGGCCACACCTGGGTGCCCGACTGGACCGCCGACGCCTCCGGCAGGGCCGACAAACTGGAGAACCTCTGCTCCGGCTGGTCCATCGAGCGCCGCATCCGGGGCTGGGCCGGTCTAGACCCCGCCACGCCCCTCGGAAAAGCCTGCGGCGGCGACCCCGCCCGGCTGACCTGCGCCCTCCTCGCCGACGCCGCCCGCCAGGGCGACCCCCGCGCGCTGAAGGAAATCCGCCGTGTCGCCCAGACCGCCGCCCTCGCCCTCGCCAACGTGGTCACCCTGTTCCACCCCGAAGTCATCGCCCTTGGCGGCGGCGTCTCCCTCATGGGCGACGTCCTTCTGCATCCCCTCGCCGAAGCCCTCGACACCCGCGCCTTCGGCCCCTACCGCGGCCGCTACCGCCTCACCCCCTGCCAGCTCGAAGAGGATGTCGTCGTCGTTGGGGCGCTCCTGCTGGCCGGGGAACTATAGTTTTCGGGAGAGGCTGCTGGCCCAGACCTCTTCGATCCGCGCGACTCCCTGGATGAGGGGAAGGCGGCGGTCCGGGGGCAGGAGGGAGAAGAGTGCCATGGCCTCTTCGAGGGTTTCGCGGGCGAGGCGGAGTCCGTCGCGCTCCTCTGCCGTCCATTTGGCGGGGCTCTTCGCGGTGGCGGCCTCCAGGGTGCGGGTGAGTTCCAGTCCCGCCTCCAGGACGCTCTCGTCGGAAAGCGCGCGCAGCAGGGCGGTCAGCGCGCCGGCCAACTCCAGGAAGGGCTGTTTCGGGAGCGGCGCCAGAACGGCGGAGAGCTTCTTGTCGTCCGGGCGGGTGCAGGGGGAAATGGCCGCATCCTGGAAAGCCCGCGCCACGAGCTCCTCCACGCGGCGCACCTTCTCAAAGGTGTCCAAGGTGAGCCGGCCCGCCTGCGCCGCGGCGGGGAGTTTTCTGCCCAGCCGCCAGAAGGTGGACAGCGCGACAGACAGCAGGGACCGAAGGCGGCCCGGGGAGCGAAGCAGGTGATGGAGCGTCTCGAAGGCCTCGTTGAGTTTGCGTCGCTCTTCCGGCTCCGGGTAGACGCGTCCCAGCACGAAGGCCTGGAACGCGGCCACAGTGTCGGCGGAGATTCCCGCGAATTCCTCCACGCCCGCGAGGGCCTCCGGAGCATAGCGCCGTTCCAACCCGGCCCGCAGGAAGGCAATGGCCAGGGCCTCATGGGGGGCCGGCGCGGAAGAAGGCTCAGTCATTGCCGTGGGATTCTTCCGTCTTTTGGCATAACTTCATCGTTTCCGAATGCCTTTCACCACGGAGGCGCCAGCGGCATCGCGTTTCCCGGTGGCGCATATCCACACAAACGGATCCACCGTCTCCTTTTCACGGGGCAATTCTATTCCAGCCGGAGGGGCCTGTCAACCGCACCAACGGGTTCCGGCTCACCGGACAAGACAACAGGCAGGATCGGACGGGCGATGCGATCGCGCGGGAAGCCTCAATCGGTCATAAGCGGAATACCGCTTATCCGGCCGGGAGACGACCATTTAATGAAAGAAGAGGGCGCGGCAAGCGGCGCCGCTACGAGCCTTGCGACGGTCACACACGAAGACACTGGAATCACCGTCCGTAGGGGCACCGCTTGCCGTGCCCTCTTCGAGACTGCTTCAAAGCTATGGAGCCGGCCCGCTCCGGGAACAAGCCGGGCACGTGCACTGTTAGGAAAACCAGGCGGCGGGACTTTATCCGCCGGGCTCACTGGAGGAAAACGCATGATATCCCACATCGAACCCAGCGAAAACGTGGTTTTTCCCTGCACCGCCGAAGTGGAGGGGGAGACTTTCCGCTTTACCCTCATGGACGGGAGCGAGAAGGATCTGCTGGTGCGCTTTGGCGCGGGGCTTGAGGGGGCCGACCGTGTGTTCATGCGGATGGACCTCACCAACACGGCGTGCATCGAGGACTGGGCGGAAAATGTCGCCGCCGGCCGCACCCGTTCCGTGCTGGTGTGGAATGAGGCCGGGGACATGGTGGGGTTTGCCAGTTTGCACCACAACAAGCTGCTCTGGACTCGCCACATCGGCGAGATGCGCATCTTTCTGCTCAGCCAATACCGGATGCGGGGGCTGGGGCGTCTTCTCGCCGGCATGGTGCTGGGGCTTGCCCGTGCCGGGGAGCTCCAGATCGTGTTTGTGAACATTCCCCGGCTCCAGCCGGAAATCCAGGAGGTGCTGCGCCACATGGGCTTCCAGGCGGAGGCCCTGCTGGCCGACTGGCTCATTGACCCCGAGGGGAACACCCACGACATGGTGGTCATGGCCTACCGGTTCAAGGAGGTGGCTGTCACCTGAAGCGCCTTGATCCGTGGATGTGCGCCAAATGTCGTGGCATAGGATGAGCGACACCACAAGATAGTGTATAATGTGCCCCATGAGAAGACTGGGTGACAATGTGACCGTTCTGCGGCGTGGACCAGGGGATGCCCTCTTTCGCGGGGGGTGGGGGGTTCTGTTTGTTCTGGCGCTTTCTCTTGCGGGTTACGCGTCGCCGAACTCCTACTCGGTGCGGTTTGAGGGGGATGCCCCCCGCGACCTGATCGGGGAGTTGAAGGACGTGTCGGACGCCGTGCAGTTGCGGGACCGGGTTCCCCCCTCCGAGAACCTGCTTCTGCGCCGGGCGGAACGGGATGTGGAGCGCTTCTCCGACCATCTCTACGCCCTGGGATATTTTGGCGCCGAGGTTTCCTCGGCGGTG
>JAPXRP010000117.1:0-13224 GCA_033813475.1 Candidatus Hydrogenedentota bacterium | reverse complement strand
GGATGGCGAAGCGCAGCTCCTCGGTCATGGCGATCGGCGTGATCAGCTCCGCCGTGATCCGGATGTTGTCGCCCGGCATCACCATCTCCACGCCCTCGGGAAGGTCCATCTTCCCCGTCACGTCCGTCGTCCGGAAGTAGAACTGCGGGCGGTACCCCGTGAAGAACGGCGTGTGGCGCCCGCCCTCCTCCTTCTTCAGCACGTACACCTCCCCCTGGAACTTCGTGTGCGGCTTGATGCTCTTCGGCTTCGCGACCACCATCCCGCGCTCCACCTCCTCCCGGTCAATCCCGCGGAGAAGAAGGCCCACGTTGTCCCCCGCCTCCCCCTCGTCCATCATCTTCCGGAACATCTCCACCCCCGTCACCGTCGTGTCCCGCGTCTCCTCGTGGATGCCCACAAGCTCCACCTTCTCCCCGACCTTCACCTTCCCCTGCTCGATGCGGCCCGTCACCACCGTCCCGCGGCCCGTGATCGTGAACACGTCCTCGATCGGCATCAGGAAGTCCTTGTCAAGCGCCCGCACCGGCGTCGGAATGTAGTCGTCCACCGCCTGCATCAGGTCGAATATCTTCTGCTCCGCCTCCGGGTCCCCCTCCATCGCCTTCAGCGCCGAGCCCCGCACGATCGGAATCTCGTCCCCGGGGAACTCGTACTTCGTCAGAAGGTCGCGGAGGTCAAGCTCCACCAGGTCAAGAAGCTCCGGGTCGTCCACCATGTCCACCTTGTTCATCCACACCACCATCGCCGGAACGTTCACCTGCCGCGCAAGAAGAATGTGCTCGCGCGTCTGCGCCATCGGCCCGTCGTCCGCCGCCACCACCAGGATCGCGCCGTCCATCTGCGCCGCGCCCGTGATCATGTTCTTGATGTAGTCCGCGTGCCCCGGGCAGTCCACGTGCGCGTAGTGACGCGAGTCCGTCTCGTACTCCACGTGCGCGATCGAGATCGTGATCCCGCGCTCGCGCTCCTCCGGCGCCTTGTCAATCATCGCAAAGTCTATCGCCCTCGCCTTGCCAGACTTCGACAGAACCTTCGTGATCGCGCTCGTAAGCGTCGTCTTGCCGTGGTCCACGTGACCGATCGTCCCCACGTTCACGTGCGTCTTGTTCCGTACGAATTTTTCCTTGGCCATGGTTCACCTCGATCTTCCCGGGGCCTTCCCCGGCGCCTTTGAGTGTTATGTCACGGGGTGCGCCGCCCGGCGCCGCCCAAAACACGCTGAAAAATGGAGCCCACGATCAGAATCGAACTGATGACCCCTTCCTTACCATGGAAGTGCTCTACCGACTGAGCTACGCGGGCCTCCGCAACCGAAAAATGCCATAAAATGGAGCGGGAAACGAGGCTCGAACTCGCGACCCTCAGCTTGGAAGGCTGACGCTCTACCAACTGAGCTATTCCCGCCCCGCAAACCCGGCAAACATGCCGCGCACGGCGACGAAAGCCGCCCCGGCGCCGGACCGTTTCAAAAAATGGTGGTGGGAGTTGGATTCGAACCAACGTAGGCGCTAGCCAACGGGTTTACAGCCCGTCCCCTTTAGCCACTCGGGCATCCCACCACGGGATGCCGGTCCCGCCGGACCGGCCAAGAAGTTTACCACTTCAACTGTCAGCGTTTCCAATTCTGGAGCTGGCGAAGGGAATCGAACCCCCGACCTGCTGATTACAAGTCAGCTGCTCTACCTACTGAGCTACGCCAGCGCAGGACCGACCGGAACAAAGACCGCCCGCCAGAAGCGGGCGATCAGCGGAAAATGTACCAGAAAGCGGGCGGCCGTGTCAACTTCCACGCGCGGCCCGGACACGCTCACCCGCCGCCCCGGCGCCGCGACAGAACGCCCAGTGTCATAAGGGCCAAAACCGAGACAAACAGGTCGGCCACCGGGGGCGGCGAGGCCTTTGCCTTCCTGCAGCCCTTGCAGCCGCCGCCGTCATCGGGCTCGCCCTCACCTTCCCCCTCGCCCTCGCCCTCGGGGGGAGCCTCGCCTTCCCCCTCCTCCCCTTCGCCCTCGCCCTCCCCCTCCGGGGACACCGCGGCCAGGGGAACGGTGGCGGAAAGGGGCGCGCCGTTGGCCACGACTGCGGCCGTTTGTCCGGGAAGCCGGTTCTGGGCGACCACGGAGAGGGTGTAGGAGCCGGGGGCGACGGCGGCGAAGGTGTAGACGCCGGAGGTGTTCGCCGTCACGGGGGCATAGGGGCTGCCCTGGAGCGTGACCGTCGCGTTGGTGACGGGCACCTGGGAGCCCGCCTCGACCACGGAGCAGAAGACCGATGCGGCCAGAATGGCGCTGCTCTGGGCCAGGAACGGCTCCACCACGGGTTCGGGGCCTTCCCCCGCATCCACGGCACCCCGCATGTCCTCGGGCGAGTCGGTGCCCCACTTGCAGTTCTGCAGGATCAATTCGGCGCCGCGGCGGTTGACCACCACGCGGCCGCCGATAGTGCCCACATCGAACCCGTTCCAGCCCGTGTTGGAATCCGTGCTGTCGCCGAGAACGCACCGGTCCGCGCCGACACCCTCCCAAGGCTCCAGCACGATGGCATCCCCCGGAATGTTGGCAAACAGGCACCGCCGGATGACGGGAACGGCCCCGAAAATGCGGATGCCGGCGACGGTCATGCCTTTGAATTCACAGGACTCCACCACGCTGCGCGCCGGGGCGTCCCCGGTGGCAAGCAGGCCGACCTCCCCGCCGTCGAAGATGACCCCGTCCACCTTCATGACGGCGTCGAGCATGGTGAGCAGGGGCGGCACGGCGGCGGATTTGACGGGCGCAGGCACCGCAGCGGGCTGGAGGGTCAGGTTGGTGACGGCGCAGAGGCCCGCACCGATGAGACTGCCCTGGACCATGACCGTGTCTCTGTCCAGGCCGCGCAGTTCCAGACCCCGGGGCAGGCGTAGCAGGTCCGCCGCGTATTCCCCGGCAAACAGGATCACCCGCGCGCGGTTGGCCTCGGAGGCGGCGGCGGCGCGCACGGCGAAGGGAAGCGTCTGGAACGGCGTGGCGGGGCCGCCATACCCCAGCCCGTCGGTGCCCGCAGGACTGACAAAAAAGGTGCGGACGGGGCTGTTGGGGTCTTTCGGGTCGGACCGCGCCAGAAACTCCTCCAGATTGGTCATGCTGTCCTGGTCGGGGTCGGCATCGGCGTCCGCGACCACCGGATTGAGGCGTTTGAACGCCTCCCAGCCGTCGGGCATGCCGTCCCCGTCCGTGTCCATCCGGTCGTCCCGCGTGCCCATGCAGGCCTCCCGGCAGGCCGTGAGCCCGTCGCCGTCGGCGTCCGGGGAGTCGGCGGGGCATAGGTCAAAACACGCCGCCCACGGGTCATACCAGTTGCCGGGGGGCGGCGGCAGGGCAAACAGCGCCCCGACATCGTAGTTGTCGTCCATGGTCAGTTTGGCTGTCGGCGCGCCCCCCTGCGCCGCACCCACCCATCGGACAAAGCGGTACCCCTCGTTGGCCGTGGCCTGAAGGGTGACCTGGGTGCCCGGCGCATAGCCGCCCTCCGGCTCGGGTGGGTCGGCGGTGACCGTGCCCCCGGGGGTGGGCAGGACAGTCAGGGTGTATGTTGACGGCAGGTAGAAGTCAGCGCCCACAACCTTGTCAGAATCCATCGCCAGCATTGCGGTCGGAGCGTAGTTGCCTGACAGGTCCAAGTTCCAGGCGGCGAACAAATAACCGGGCTCGGGAGTGGCCGTCAGGGTGAGAATCGCGCCCTCCGGGTACAACCCCGTCGGCGAGGGGGGTATCACGGTAATCTGGCCACCAGAGGTCTGCGAGAGAGAGAGCCGGTACGGCGGCACTCTGGAGAACTCAGCGGAAACAGACTTGTCCCCATCCATCACCAATGAGGCGGAAGGGGTGGTAGTCCCCTCCAGCGCGCCAGTCCATCTGGAAAACACATAGCCGGAATCGGGCACCCCCGTAAGGGTTACCTCCGTGCCCGCCGGGTATAGGCCATCGTTTGATGGCGGGCCCACAGAGATGACACCCCCCGCAGGCTGCACCACCGTGAGCTGGTACTGTTGAAGCGGATAGAACTCGGCGGAAACAGACTTGTCCCCATCCATCACCAATGAGGCAGAAGGTGTGGAAACCCCTTCAAGCGCGCCCGTCCATCCAGAAAATAAATAGCCGGGGTCAGACACCGCCGTAAGGGTCACCTGGGTTCCGGCGGGATAGCCCCCCGCCGGTTCCGGGGGACTGACGGAAACGCTCCCACCGGGAGCTGCCAGAAGGGTCAGCGAGTACTTCCTGGAAAAGAACGCAGACACGAACTTATCCGCGTCCATGACCAGAGAGGAAGAAGGTGTGAAAATCCCCTCTAGCGCGCCCGTCCACCCAGAAAACGCGTAGTAGTTGTCGGGCACCGCCGTAAGGGTCACCTGCGTACCCTCCGGGTAAAGTCCATCGGGAGAGAACGGCTCCACAGAGATGACGCCCCCCTCGGACTGAGTCACCGTGAGCTGGTACTGCACGGGAACAAGGGGTTCGCCGTAGAGCCACACATCGGGAAAAATTACCCCATAAACACCTGGCTCCACCTCGAACATGGGATCACCGCCTCCGGACATCCACAATCGGTTGTCATGGGATACAACACCCATCTGCCCCCTGCCAGGCCATGGACCTTCAGACAACAGGCTCCATGAAATTCCATCCTGAGTCGTCCAAGCATCGTCAAGAACCGATGATTCACCGAGTCCCCCAATAACCCATATACTCCCGTCATGTGCCGTGCATCCGAAAGCGAAGCGCGGACTCCAGGGGGCCGGATAGGCATCCTGGACCCAGGATTTTCCATCCGAGGAACGCCAGACATCATTGAGATGGCTCTCCCCCAGTTTTACCGGCAACGCGTTGCTAAATCCTCCCATGAGCACCATGTCGGTCCCAAACGAGACGAGTCCAAAAACAGACCGGGGCTGCCAATCGGCCGCCTCCGTTTCCAGCGTCCAATCCCGCCCGTTTGTGGACGACCAGACATCGTTGAAATCGGCAAGTGCTTTTGTGGCCACGCCCGTGTCCCCATTCCCCCCCATAAGCCATATCTTTCCGGCGTGAACCACTGCGGACATTTCCGCACGCGGTGCCCAGGGCGCCGCGGAGACTTCGTTCGTCCAATTAACACCGTCCGGGGAGGACCACACATCGGCGTATCTGGCCTGCTGCCCGTCATCGGTCCCGCCGAACAACCATATCTTTTCCTGGAAGATCACACAGGCATGTCCCTGCCGCACCCCCCAGGGAGCGTTTGGCTGCTCAATCGTCCAGTCCTCCCCATTTGCCGAGCTGAGGGTTGAGATGTAGGTCTGCCCCGGATAAACGCCGCCAATCACCCAGAGTCTCCCACCGAAACTCAGCATTTGGTGACTATGACGCCCGCTATCCGGAAGAACCCCGGCGGGCCACCAGCCGACCGTTGCCTTGGGGCCAGGCAGAAGGGAGGCGCCGGGGGCCGCTTGTCCCGGCCGGCACAGGCCGACCGCAACCAGACAAGCCAGCAAAACGACCCGTCCCCCGCAGCGCAGAGCGCGCCCCCCCGCCCTGGGGCGCGCAAGACGCGAACCATTGTCACCAAAAGGCATTGTTCATCTCCATGCTTCCCCGGCCCCCCTTTTTGCCCTCATTAAAAAGTGTATCAGGAAACGCGGGTTTGGTCAAGGCAACTTGCGAAATTTCAGGATAGTGTTTAAGCCTATGGGCGCGGACGGTGCCCCGGAATGCGGTTCATCCGGTTCCGGCCTCCGGCGGCGCGGGAATGGCGCCGGCGGCGCGGCCCATCCAGTAGGGGAGGAACATGTCAATCCCCGGATATTCGTAGGGCATGTCCCAGCCCCCCACGCAGGCGCAGGGGGTGCGCTGCCAGAGAAAGTCCTCAGGAATGCGTTCGCGGGCCAGCAGCGCGTATTCGGACTGTTTCTCGTTGTGCCAGACGATGGACGGATCCCCCCTCCTGTCCACATACCGCCGCCATTTGTCCTCGGGGAAGTCAATCAACTGCCCCTGGAGCGTGGCCCGGGCGTCGTTGTGGCGGGGGTTCCCGCGGACCATCAGGTGGATGGCGGCGAAATGGGCGTTGAGGTGGTCGTGGGCGGACGCCTCGTAGAGGGTGGCCACCATCCCCCGCAGGAGGGCCTTTTCGTAGGGCTGGTCCTCCAGCATGGCCGCCGCCGCGCAGAGAATGAAGGTGAGGTTGTTGCTGCTGTATTTGTACTCCCACTTGCCGGTGGTATGGCCCTCGGCGATCACACAGAGGGGCAGCGTCCTGCGGTAGGCCTCCGCGTGCGTGGACATGCGCAGGTCCGGCATGTGGCACGAGAGCAGGCCGCCGGACTCGGTCAGGGCGCCCGCCGCCGGGTTCACAGACATGGCCAGACGCGTCCACGCGCAGGTGAAGATGGGCACGGGGTTCTTGACGTGCCCCTGGCCGTCGCCGATCCAGAATTTGTCCTTTATCAGCCGTTTCGCCGCCAGCCAGCCGATCTCGTCCACCCGCGCGCGGACGCCCGGGTCATCCACAAACACGCGGGTCATGGCCAGCCCGAAGAGAAACCCGTCATAGGTGTCCCGGGTGCTGTTGTCCAGCCAGACCTGATCCGCATACGGCCCCACCCCGCGATGGGCCTGCTTTCCGATCTCCGGAAGCACCGGGTCGTCCCAGTTCCCGTAGCGCCGGTAATACTCCGCATAGGCCGGGTCGTCCGCGCCCCCCGCATAGCGCGGGATGAAGCCCTTGCGCGCCGTCATCAGGCAGAGCTTCTCAAAGACATCCAGCGTTTCGCCGATTCTCCGCAGCGCGGCGGCGTCGCGCGTGACGTGATGCTTCAGCGCCAGCGCCGCCAGATAATGCCCGGTCCAGATCGTGCCGTCGCCGAGCCCCTCATACATGAACACCGCCGACCGGTCACGGTCCGTGTACAGGATGTCGGCGTTCATCCCCTGCGGCAGGTGGTGCGTCTCATAGTTCTCCAGATAGCGCTCCGCCTTCTCATGCACCGCCCGCGCCTGCGCCGGCGTCATCTCCGGCCAGGGCAGGGACTCCCCCCGCGCAATGGCGCGCAGCACGGCCTCCTGCCGGGGGGAAAGTCCCTGTCCGGCGGCATCTGTCGCAATGAGCGCAACTACAAAATGGAAAAACGCCCAAATAACCGGCAAAAGCTTACTATGTAGACGGGGGTGCGCTCGCCCTACACACCGTCTGGTCGAAATCAAGTAGCGCGTTGTCAAGGCAATCCCCCACGTTTAAGATGAATCAGCGCCACCAACGTTAGCGCGCCGAGAAAAACATCTCCCATGCTGGACTTGATCCATTCAGAGGTTCGCCGTGCTTTGCTGCAGCCAAAGCCGCACCCTTCATCACCCAGGCCCAATTCACGACGATCCAAGACCCCGCCCCCGTTCGTGTCCAGCATGTCAAAAATCAGACGGGTTAGGTCTGGGCACACAGCGGACGCCTCCTCATAAGTTAGAACATCATCTCCATTTGTGTCCGCCTCCTCAAAGGAAGCTGCCAACGTTTGGCGCACGGCCTCAACATCTGATGGGTCTGCACCCTTCGATATTTGGAGCGAAACGGCGCTGCCACGCGCGGCCTCTGTGCCAGCCGCCGGACTCTGGCCTGCAACCAACCCAATCGCAACCGTCCTGCTATGGATTTCCGAGGACTCGCCAACCGAGAAGCCCGCCATTGCGATGGCGGCACCAGCCGCAGCTTGCGAAAGGCCAATGACATCAGGGACAGAGGGCGGTGGGAAGCCTTTCGATATCACAACCGACACCAAGACTCCCCCCGCGACCATGGCCAGTGCAGGGGGGGCCTGGCTGATTACATGACCTTCGGGGAAACTCGCGCTGTACGACTCCGTAACAGCCCCAAGCGCAAGCCCAACTTCTTCAAGAGCATCTGCCGCCGCTGATTGCGTAAATCCCACAACTGACGGCACTTGGATGTTTCCCTGCGGCAGCGGTCCCATAGACACTATCATATTGACTGGTGCGCCGATGTAAGACAGCGTTCCCGGCGCCGGTGTCTGCTGAATGACACAAGCCATGGAAATGCTGTCGCTGTAAGCCCTCTGAATAGACCCTACAGCCAATCTTAGCGCGGAAATTATCTCCGAAGCCACGTCCTGCGGCAAGCCCCGGACATCTGGAACTGACAGGCGTTCCGTTTCACTCTGGACAACCACATGCCTTGTTGCCGGATCCGCAGAATTTCCAGAAGGATCCGCAACGGTGTAGATGAGTGGATAAACCCCCGCACGGGCTGTATTCACCGACCCCGATACGCTCACCTCTCCACTTAGATCGCCTGCACAAAGGTCTGACGACAACCATCCCGGTTCAGCAAACGCGGTTCCCTCACTGACCGGTAGAACCTCAGCACCCAAAAGAATAATGCTCGGAGGCTTGATATCTCGAACCCTGACAGACCTTACAAGAGTCTGCGAGGCATTGCCGGCCTCATCCGAAACGCTGTATTGAAGTGTGTAGTCGCCCAACAGCAACACGTTGACTTGTCCATCCACCGAAACCCTGCCGGTAATGTCGCCATCCATGTTGTCGGTTGCCACCCACCCCGGGTCAACATATGGTTCCCCGCAGTCCCATTCTTCGGTAAGGTTCCCTAGAAGAACCAGTTCAGGAGGAACATCATCCCTTATTTCAACCTGAATCGTCTTCTCAAAGCTCACCGCCTCACCAACCCCGTCAATCTTTTCAGCTGTAACCCTCAGAGTCCAAATGCCCGAAGACAAAAACAACTCTCCAGGAAACCCCGAATCATAGTCTGTTGAAACGGCCCTGCTCTCACCGTTGACGAAGTAGGTGACACGGACATTCTTGGTCGGCAGGCAGTCGCTGGATGTGTTGAAAAGAACGTCGGCGGAACATGCGACCACAACCGGAGATTCAGAACCGATGAGCGAGCCCTCCAATGGATTTAATAGTGTGACCGAGGAAAGCAGGCAGCCTCCGTAGTTTGGTGAGGCGGTCGCGTCGACCCAGCCTATGTCGCGCAACGCGCCCAGATCCACCCCGGAATAGGCGCGCTTCATTTCCCCGGGCAGATAGGCGGGATCCATCACGGCGCCGCCGGGCACCGCCCCCTGCGCCCAATGCTGCAGGCTGCTTCCAGGCACGAAGGGGGAGGGGGAGTAGACCGAAGGCCATGTGTCGCCCAAGGCGGCTGCGGCGGCCGGGCCATGAAAGACAACGGCCCCGCTCGTAAGCGTGGCGGGGTCTCCCACAAATAGCCCCGCGTTAATCAAAAATGTCGGGGGGGTCCCGGCCGCCAGGCAGTAGTCAAAGTTTGAATATATGCTCATGCCGACAACGCTGGTGCCGCTTGCGCCTATGAAGGACGCGAATCCAAGCCCGTGCGTCATTTGATGGAGCAACGTGGAACGTAGGTCCACTTGATTGGCCGCAGGTGGATTCAGGGATGTGTTCCAATTCCAGCCCCAGTCAAACACAATCACCATCTCCGCGTAGCCGGCAAAGGGTTTGACACCTTCGGTCAGCCGCCGGAACACGGCACCGTTGCCGGCAGGGGTGCCCCACAGGGTTCCCCCCTGGGCAAGTGCGCCTGTGCCGTCAGATTCCGAGGGGGCAAGCATAAGGTCAAATTCGCCGGCCTCATTTAGAACGTCCGACAGGTAGACAAGCGTTTCCTCCAAACGGTCCAGACGGTCCGTTCCCTGGCGGAACCCTGCCCCGGCGGGATCCCTGCTGTACACGTTTACGGTCACGGCGTGTGCGGTGAGGGTGGACATGAGGGCAGCCCCCGCCAGCAGCGCGTCGTCCAACACGCTCTTCTCTGGTCCCTGCGGCCCGTCAGCGAGGATCAGCACCGGTGCTTCGGGCTCCGCCTGTGCAAGACCCGGCCCGGACACGGCCAGGACAAAAGCCGCAAAGCAGGCCGCCGCGCAAAGAGAAAGGTGTTTCATTTGGGAGACTCTCCGATGTTGGCATTCCGTCTAACAGTTCCTCTTGATCGCACTCGTCGCCGAAAGAACTTAGGGCTGGAAAACGCACCTGCTACGCCCCATAACACGACACATCCTCGCACGACATTCTGCAAGTTCGACTCCTCCAAGAAAATCACCGTTTCTAAGACCGGTTGATTCTCGCCCTTCCTATCAATACATTTCAAGCCAACGACCTTCTTGGAAACAGACCTGCGCCTCTTCACTTTCATGAATAATCCGCTTCGACGATCCACGTCGCGTGAATCCATCAGTCTCCGCCATGAGCAGGGTCCGGCATGCCCACCCCGGCGAAGGCGCTGGCGCGCTCGACGCAGGTGGGGCAGGTGCCGCAGGGTCGTTTCCCGCCCCGGTAGCAGCTCCAGGTTCTGGAGAAATCCACGCCCAGCTCCATGCCGAGGCGGATGTTGTCGGCCTTGCTGTTCTGGGCGAGGGGGGCGTGGACGGTGACGGGGTCGCGGCGGTTGAGGGAAAGCACGCTGTTGACGCGGTCCACGAAGGCGGGGGTGCAGTCCCAGTAGCCGTATTCGTCCTGGGCCTGGGCGCCGTAGAACACGTCGCGGACGCCGCGCGCCTCGGCGCAGGCGGCGGCAAGGGACAGGAGGATCATGTTGCGGTTGGGCACGTAGGTGGGGGGCTGTTCGCGCATTTCGGGGGACAGCGCTTCGAGGTCGGGAACTTCCGCCCCGCCCTTCACGAGCGCGGTGCCGCCCGCCAGCAGTCCGCCGAGGAAGGACATGTCGAGCACGTCATGGGAGGCCGCCCCGGCGAGGGCGGCCTGCTCGCGGGCGCAGTCGAGCTCGCGGGAATGCCGCTGGCCGTAGTCGAAACTCAGGGCGTGGACCGCCCCGGCGCAAAGCCGCCGCCGCACGAGGTGCAGCAGCACGGTGGAGTCGAGGCCGCCGCTAAGCAGCACGACGGCGTCGCCGGTGACTTTTTCCATGACGTACTCCAGTTCAAACGTTGGGCGTTTCTTCAAATCCAAGACAGGGCCGACGGGACGCCGGCGCCATGTGCCGGGGCCGTTGGGCACCCCAAGACCCAAGACAAGGCCGGCGGGACGCCGGCGGTACGGGCAGGGGCCGTTTCTTCGTTGTGCTACAGGTTGGGGCGCGCGGGCACGGCGGCGCAGGCGACCCAGCCGTCCTTTTCCAGTGTGAGGCCCCCGGGGAAACGGAGGATCAGCATCCCGTCGCGCACGCTGTCGGCGAAAGGCACCTGTCCGTCGGCGGTTCCCACCTTGACGGACACCGGCGCCATGCCGCCGGGCAGGCCCAGGCGCAGCTCGTTCAGGCGGAGACGGCCCCATTTCACGTCCACGCGGCTGCGCTGGACCTGCCCTTCGCGGTCCTGCGAGAAGACAACCCAGCCCTCGGCGGTGGTGAAGGGGGCGCTGAAATGCTCCGGGGTCATGCGGGGGGCGAAGCCGAGGATGCCCTTGGGGCCGTGGTGGTGGAACCCGGCCAGCGCGAGATAGACGCCCCAGCTCGCCATGGCGCGGGCGTAGTGGTCGCCGCACTCGATCTCGTTGTAGGGGTTGAACAGGTTCGGGTGGTAGCGGTCGTGTACGGCCCGGCAGATGGACAGGGCCTCGTCGAGCATGCCCTCGGCGGCCAGGTGTCCGGCGACCTGGTACTCGATGCCGGTCCAGACCTCCTCGCGGTAAAGCACGCCCTCCTTCTGGTAGTTGCCGTGGGGCCAGGTGCAGGTGATGAGCCCGGCCTGGCCGGGGGAGATGAACCAGCGGAAGGGCGGGTATTTCTTGTTGTAGGGGCTGATGTCGGGGGTCCAGTTGTAGCGCCAGACAGCCTGGAGGGCCGAACGCACCTTGTCGCGGTCGTAGAGATAGCCCAATCCAAGCTGCTCCGCCCAGCCCTGGCCGAACATCTGGTCCGAGAGGCAGCCGTCGGCGTACTGGTGCCTGGGGTGTTTCTTCAGGTCCACCTCCTGGATGAAGTATTCGCCGTTCCACAGCCGTCTTTCGGTGGCCTTGCGTCCCCGCCCGCGGATTTTCCGCGCGCGCCGGGCAAACTCCACATCGCCGACCTCCTCCGCCATCTCCTCGGCGGCGCGCAGCGCGCAAAGGTAGAGGCTGCCCACAAAGGTGTTCGCTCCATGAAAATCAATGTCGAAGGTGTTGTGCTGGAGGTTCTCGATGATCCCGTCCTCGTTCTCGTCCTGGGCGATGGAATACTCCAGGGCCTTCCTGATGCGGGGCCAGTTTCGTTTGAGAAAGGCGTCGTCGGGCGACATGAGATGGTCGCGGTAGGCCTTGAGGATGGTGCCGCACTGCCCGTCCGCGGCGTATTTGTCATTGCCGCGGAAGCCCACCAGCCCGGTGTCGGGGTGGAACCCGCCGCCCTGGGCGTTGTCGCAGAAGTCCTGCATCTCGCGGACGCTGCGGGTCAGCTCGGGGAAAAGGCGGCCCTCGGTGTGGGAGTAGTTCCACACATGGGTGCAGGTGCCGTGGCAGCAGGTGACGCCCTCGTAGGCGTAGAAACGGCCGCTGGCCCACCACTGGCAGGTGCCGGTGGCGAGGGTGGACACGGTGGACAGCAGCCGGTCCAGCAGCCAGTAGGGCAGCGTGGCGCCGTAATACAGGTCGCGCCAGAGGCGTGTGTCGCCTGCCAGGCGGTCGAGGTTTTCGAGGAGGTACCCGGCCACCGACCCGGCGTCAGCAAATCGGGAGGCGTAGAAATGCCCCACCTTCTCCTTCTGCTTCTTGTCGGGGTTGTCTTCGGAATGGTTGGGGAAATGCCAGGAGACGGCGAACACAAAATCCGCGCTCTCGCCGGGGGCCAGCGTGACGGGGCGGGCGGCCAGCAGTCCCGTGCGCCGCTCCTCCACGGAAAACTCGGCATCTTCGGCAGGCAGGATTTCCGGCATGCCGTCCAGGCCCATCCCCGCCGCCAGCGCGGCGGCCTCCCCGGCGGGGAGGGCGTCGCCCGCGAGGGCGAGGCACAGGGTGCCGGCGTCGGGCATCTCGGCGAGACGGTGGTCCACGCCGTCCTTCGGCTCGTCCTCAAAGAGGAAGTGGTCGGCGTTGACGTGGCCCCAGCCGCCGGCGGCCTCATCCACGATCTCGATGCGGGCGGTCTTCCCCTCCAGCCGGGTCACGTTCCACGACCGCCAGTCGAGCCTCTCCGTGCCGGCGCCGCGCGCGGTGCGGACCGTCTCGCCGTCCACCAGCAGGTTGACGCAGGTCTTCCCCGCCAGGTTTCCCCCGCCGA
>JAPXRP010000116.1:0-13291 GCA_033813475.1 Candidatus Hydrogenedentota bacterium | reverse complement strand
GGCCGCCACATGTTGAAGTGCGTCGGGCCGCACTGCGCCCGCAGTTCGGCCCAGCCGCCGAGGTGCCACAGGCCCAGCGCCGTGATCGTCAGCGACCCGATGATCAGCACCACCGCCTGCATCGCGTCCGTGTACACCACCGCCTTCATGCCCCCCACCACCGTGTAGATGCCCGTCAGGACCACCGTCGCCAGCGCGCCCACCCAGAAGCTGTCCAGCCCCGCGATGTTAACGCCCGGGAACAGCGTCGCGAAGACCGTGCCCCCCGCGTACACCGTCACGCTCACCTTCGTGAACACATAGGCCGTCAGGCTCACGACCGAGAGGATCCACCGCGCCGCCGGGTTGTACCGACGCTCCAGAAACTCCGGCATCGTGAACACGCCCGACCGGTAGTAGAACGGCACCAGCACCCACCCCAGCACCAGGATGCACCACGCGTGCAGCTCGTAGTGCGCCATCGCCATTCCGCTCTTCGCCCCCGCCCCCGCCAGCCCCACCAGGTGCTCCGAACCGATGTTCGACGCGAACAGCGACGCCCCCACGGCGAACCACCCCACGTCGCGCCCCGCCAGGAAATAGTCCGCCGACGTGTTCTGGTTGCGCGACGCCCACAGGGCGATCCCCGCCACCGCCCCGAAATACACCGCGATGATCGCCCAGTCCCAACCCGCAAGCACCGTCATGGCATGGTCCCTCTCTTGCGCCGCGACCCCCGCGGCCCGCCCCGGCATTGTAGCGGAACGCCGGACGCGAAACCTATAATCAGCGCGCGGGGTTTTCCGTGAAACAGGAGAGACGCCATGACGGGGATGATCGGTGTGCTGGTGTGCGTGCTGTCGGCGGCGGGGGCGGACCTGCTGACGCCCGCGCCGTTGACGGCGTCGCTGGAGGGGCATGCGGGGCGGTATGTGGACGCGATTGTGGACCAGTGGCTCCTGCCCGCGCCGGACGCGAACCCGGGCATGCTGGAGATGATGCGCCTGCGCGACCGCGCGCCGGACTATGAGGACCCGGTGCCGTGGGCGGGCGAGTTCATCGGCAAGTTCCTCACGTCGGCGGTGCTCATGCGGCGGGTGGCGGACAGCGCGGCGCTGGACGAAATGACCCGCGGCCTCATCGCGGAGCTGATCGCCACGCAGGACGCGGACGGCTATCTCGGCCCCTTCCGGAAGAAGGACCGCCTTCTCGGCCATTGGGACCTGTGGGGGCACTACCATGCCATGCTCGCCCTGCACACCTGGCACGCCGAGACGGGCGACGAGGCGGCGCTCGCCGCCGCCTGCAAAGCCGCCGACCTCGTCTGCGCCACCTATCTCGACACGGGCCGCCGCGTGCTGGACGCGGGCTCCGCGGAGATGAACATGGCGGTCATCCACAGCCTCGGCCTGCTCCACCGCGAGACGGGGAAGCCGGAGTACCTGCGCATGATGCGGGCCATCGAGGAGGACTGGGCGCGGCCGCCGGCGGGGGACTACCTGAACGCCGCCCTCGCGGGGACGGAGTTCTACCAGTCGCCGAAGCCGCGCTGGGAGAGCCTGCACCCCATGCTCGGCCTGGGCGAGCTGTTCCGCATCACCGGGGAGGCGAAATACCGCGACGCGCTCCTCCACTGGTGGCGCAGCATCCGCACGCACGACGTCCACAACTCCGGCAGCTTCTCCACGAACGAGCAGGCCACGGGCAACCCCTTCATGCCCGGGGCCATCGAGACCTGCTGCACCGTCGCGTGGATCGCCTACTCCGTCGAGGCCCTGCGCCTGTCGGTGGACCCCGCCGTCGCCGACGCGCTGGAGCTGGCCTTCTGGAACGCCGTCCTCGGCTATGAGCACCCCAGCGGCCGGTGGTGCACCTACGACACGCCCATGAACGGCAAACGTCTCGCCTCCGCGCACTCCATCGTGTTCCAGTCGCGCCCCGGCACGCCGGAGCTGAACTGCTGCTCCGTGAACGGCCCGCGCGGCCTGGCCATGCTGTCGGACTGGGCGGTCATGCGGGGGGCCGAGGGCCTCTATCTGAACTACTACGGGCCGGGCACCTTCACCGCCACCGCAGACGGCGCGGAGGAATGGACCTTTGTCCAGCGGGGCGGATACCCCGCGGACGGCGGGCTGGAGATCGAGGTGCGGCCCGCCACGCCCCGGCGCGTGGCGCTCTTCCTGCGCATCCCCGGATGGTCGAAAGAGACGGCGGTGAAGGTGAACGGCGCGGCGGTGCCCGGGGCGGCGGCGGGCGCGTATCTGCGCGTGGAGCGGGAATGGAAACCCGGCGACGTCATCGGGATGACCTTCGACATGCGGCCGCGGGCGCTCCGGGGCGACGCGCATGTGCAGTGGCGCAGCTCCCTCTACCGGGGGCCGCTCCTGCTGGCCTACGACCAGAAGTACAACGCCTTCGACCCGGCAGACATCCCGGAACTCGATCTGGACACGCTGGCCCTGACGCCCGCCGACCCGCCCGCGGGCCGGTTCGCGCCCATCGTGTGCTGCCCCGTGGTTGCCCCCGACGGGCGCACGCTGACCCTGGTGGACTTCGCCACCGCGGGCGCCCACGGCACGCGCTACGAGTCCTGGCTGCCCGTGCGCAACGCGCCGCCCGCCCCGTTCTATGTCACCTGGCCCGCCCCCGGCGCGCGGGTCGCGCCGGAGGACCTCACATTGGAGTGGTCCCCCGCGGCGAAGAAGGGGGCGGTGTACGACGTGGCCGTGGCGCGGGATGCGGACCAAGTCGATATCTTGTGGCACGCGGAGGGCCTGGAAGTCCCCCACGCGGCCCCCGAACTCGGCCGCGATGCGGCGGCCGGGCCCGTCTTTCTGAGCGTGACGGCGCGTGTCGGCGGCGTGGTGGTTTCCGCCGTCGGCTCTCCGCTCCGCGTGGTGGTGGACCCCGCGCTGCCCTCGCGCATGAAGGGGACCGTGCTCGACGCGCCCCTGCGCGGCGCGCCCGACCCGAAGACGGGCGCGGTGCTGGCCGCCGAACACCTCGCCCCCGCGCCCGGTCCCGACGGCGCGGCGGACGGCGCCCTGCGCTTTGACGGCAAAAGCTCCAAGCTCGTCTACGACGCCCCCGGCTTCCCCACGCGCAACCACACCCTGTCCGTCTGGTTCCGCGCCGACGCCCCCGACCCGGCCAACAAGGGCTGGCAGGAGATCGTCTCCGCGTGGTACCAGGGCGGATGCGACCCCCTGCGCCTCGCGCTGACCGGCGGGCAGCTCGTGATCCGCATCGAGCATCCCATGGGCACCGTCCAGACGCCCGGCGTGCCCGTGGCGCGCGGCGAATGGACCCATGCCGCCGTCGTGAAACGCGGCGCGGCGATGCGTCTCTTCGTCAACGGCGCGGAGGCCGCATCCCTCGCCGTGCCCGAACTCCTCGCCACGGACGCAAAAACCCTCGGCGTCGGCTGCAACCCCCACCACTCGGAGCTGGAGGGCTTCCAGGGCGACATCGCCCGCGTCCACTTCCAGCGCGAGGCCCTCGACAACGAGGCGGTAAAGGCGCTCGCCGCGGCGCGGTGAGGCATGATCGCCGGACAAGACACCGTGAGAAAGGGAGCCGATCCGGGAACGAGATTGCTTCGCTACGCTCGCAATGACGGGGAAACGCACGTCATTGCGAGCGTAGCGAAGCAATCTCGTTCCCGTCAAAGCCCCGGCCAACGCGGCAGTCTCTTGTCGGAATGCTTGAAGTTCTCCCCGTCTCATGGGGGGATGCTTTGATCTTTTCTGCCGCAGGCACGTTCAGCGTGAATCCACAAGGCGCGTTGCTCTTCGGGCGTCTCGATGGTCCTTCCTTATCCGGCGCCCAAGGGGAAACACCCGCGCGTTGGGTTTGGGCGGGGGGGGCGGTGTACACTGTTTCCTCCGGGCCGCGGGGCGGCCTGTTTCATCCAAAGCACGAGGAAAGCCATGAAGACGATGCGCGAAGAGACGGCCTCCGGCCGGGTGCTGGTGTCGGACGGGGCGTGGGGCTCCTTTCTGGTGGCGAAGGGCATGCAGCCCGGGGAATGCCCGGAGCTGTGGTGCGTGGAGCATGCGGACGACGTGCGGGGCATCGCCGCCGTGTACGCGGCGGCGGGCGCGGACATTGTCATGACGAACAGTTTCGGCGGCACGCGGTTCAAGCTGGCGCATTTCGGGCTGGACGGGCGTGCGGCGGAGCTGAACCGCGCGGCGGCGCGGCTCTCGCGCGAGGCCGCCGGGCCGGACCGCCATGTGATGGCCTCCATGGGGCCGACGGGCAAACTGCTGATGATGGGCGACGTGACGGAGGAGGAACTGTACGAAGCCTTCCGCGCGCAGGCCGTGGCGCTGGAGGAGGGCGGCGCGGACGCCGTGACGGTGGAGACCATGTCCGCCGTGGACGAGGCGGCCATCGCCGTGCGCGCGGTCCGCGAGAACACGGGCCTGGAGGTGGTGGCTTCGTTCACGTTCGACCGGAAAACCGACGCGGGCTGGCGGACCATGATGGGCGTCAGTCCGGAGCAGATGGCGGAGGAGATGCTCGCCGCCGGGGCGCATGTCCTCGGCGCGAACTGCAGCCTGGGCTCGGCGGAGATGGCCGAGGTGGTGGCCGCCCTGCGCGCCGCCGCGCCGGACACGCCGGTCATCGCGCATCCGAACGCCGGGCGGCCCCTCCAGCATCCCGACGGGCGCATCGAGTACCCCGAGACGCCGGAGATCATGGCGGCGAACGTCCCCGCGCTGGCCGCGGCGGGCGCGGGCATCATCGGCGGCTGCTGCGGCACGGGGCCGGACCACATCCGCGCGATCCGCGCCGCCGTGGACGCGCTGCGCGGCTGAACCCCGGAAGCGAGGGCGTATGGATCCGACTCCGGCCCCTGACAAACGCACGGAATCCCCGGCGCGGCCGCGTCGGCGCGTCTTACGCGCGCTGCTCATTCTCGCGCTGCTCGCCGGAGCGGCGTGGATGGGGGGGCTGCCCCACCGTGCGGCCTTCAAGCTGGCCGGGGATTTCCTCGGAGGGCGGGTGTCGGGACGGCTGCACCTGGGTCAGGGCGGGGCGCAGGTCACCCATCTGAACGTCCGCGATCCCGAAGTGCCCCTGCCGTTCCTGCTCACGGCGGAGGAGATGACGCTGTCCTTTTCGCCGGAACAGGGCCGGCTCTTCGGCGACCTGGCGGTGCGCCGGCCGATCCTGTCGCTGGTGCGCGCCGACGACGGGGCGGCCAACTACGGCTTCCTGCTGCGCTTTCTGGCGCAACCGTCCAGCGGCTGGGATATCGAGCGCTTTGTGCCCCGGCGCGTCCAGGTATCCGGGGGCATCCTGTCCGTGTCGGGGCATGGCGGTGTCCGGCTCCAGCTCAACGGACTGAAGGCCGGTGTCGCCCTCGCCTCTTCCACCGCCTATTCCGGCGAGGTGGGGCTGGACGGCGACATGATCCTGGAGCGGGGGGGCGAGACGCTTGCCCTGCTCACGGGCCTGCGCGAGAGGGCCGCCTTCTCCGCCGACCTGCGCGCCGACGGCGCGTCGGCGTCGCTCCGCTATGAAAGCCCGGAGACCGGGGACGCCGCGGACCTCTCCCTGGAGGCGCGCGCCGCCGGCGGCGACCGCGAACTCCGCGTCTCCCTCGCGCGGCTCGCGCTGAACCGCCCCGAATGGGGGCGGCTGGCCGGGTCCTTCCTCCCCGTGGCGTTTTCCTCGGTGAACGTGGAACAGGGAGAGCTGGCCGCCGCGTGGCGCGGCGGGGCGCCCGCGCTGGACACGCTGGCGCTGCGCGCCGCAGTGCCCGGACTGCGCGTCGGGCCGCCGCAGACCCCCTGGGCGGCGGGCGACCTCGCCGTGGACATTGCCCCCGGCGAAGCACCCGGCGCGTTTGGCGGGTCGGTGACGTTTGGGAACCTGCCGCCGCTGACGCTGTCCGTGGCGCAGGACGCCGCGGCGTCCCGCCTGTCCGTCCGGGCCGGGGTGAAAGACCTCCCTGTCGGCGCGCTGGGCGGGGCCGTTCCCTCCGCCGCCGCACTGGCGCGGATTCCCGGCCTGAAAACCGTGTCCGGGAACACGGAGATGGTCTCGTCGCCGGAGGGGCTGAACCTTGCCGGAACCGCGTCCGCCGCGCTGGCCGCGGACACCGCCACCGTGGAGTTTTCAGCGGTCCGGGCCGCGGGCCAGGAGGGGGTCAAAGGCGCCGCCACCGCGCGCCTCGGCGACGGGTCGGCGGCGGCCAAAATGAAGTACGCCGACGCGGGCGTTTCGCTGGACGCGGCGCTTTCCAAGATCGCGCCCGCCGCGTGGTGGCGCGGGATCACGGGGTCCGGCCTGCTGGACCCGCTGGCCCTCACGCTGGACGGCCCGGTGGCGGTTTCGCTGCCGGCGGCGGGCGGGTGGACGGTCAAGGGAACCTTGGCCGCGCCGCCGCCGGGCTGGGGCGGCGCCGCGCTGCCCGACGACTGGCCCCTGTCCCTTGAGGCGTCCCTCTCGGGAACGGCGGACGCGGTGAGCGGCTCCGTGTCCGCGGCCTTCGGTGACGCGGCGCGCATGACGGCGGAGAAGCTGCGGTTTGCGCCCGGCACAGGCGAGGCCTCCGGCGACCTCACGGTCGAGACGGAGCTGGGCCCCTGGGCGAAGCTCGCCGGGTTCCCTGACCTGTGGGGGACGCTCCAGGCCTCCGCGAAGGGAACCCGGGACGTGAAGGGTGACCTCGCCGCGCCGGTGACCGTCACGCTGGAGGCCCTGGGCTACGGCGGCTGGTCCCTACCCTACGGCATGGCGGCCACCCTGTCCGCCGACCTGCGCGCCGCCCCGTCGCCGCCGGTTCTGCATGCGGGCACGGTCCGCGCCGCCCTCGGCGGGGACACGACGCTCACCCTGGAGAGCGCCGGCTGGCAGGAGGGCCTGGCCGTCCTCGGCGGCCTCTCCTTCGAGACCGGCCTGGCCCCGCTGGTGGCCAAAGGCTGGCTGCGCGAGGCCGAGGGCCGCGCGGAGGCCCACTGCGGCGCCCTGGCGTTCGGCGGCACCGCGGCGCAGGGATCCGCGCCCATTGAATACACCGCCGCCTTCGCTCGTCTGGTTTTGTCGGCGGTGGACGCCGCGCTGGAGGGCGTCGCCGCCTCGGGACAGTTGTATCGCGCTCCGGACGGATGGGCCGGGGCGGGCGCGCTCTCCATCGAATCCTGCACCGTCGCGGGCACCCGCTGGTCGGCCATTGCGGGAAAAACGCGCGTGGAAGACGGCGTGGTCCTGCTGGAGGAGGTCACTGCGGCCGTCTTCGGCGGCAGCGTGGGAATGACCGGAACGGCCGCCCTTGTTGAGGAGGGAATGCCCCTTAAGCTGGACATAACCGTCAGCGACGTGGACCTGGCCGTGTTCACGCAGGAGTTCAAGCCGCCGTCGGTCGTGCTGACGGGGCGCCTCGGCGGCACGGCGGACGTGCTGGTGCGCGGCGGGAAACTGGCCGACCTGCATGTGGACCTGGCGGCGTCCAGCGGCTTCTCGCTGAACAAGGACATGGTGGAGCAGCTCCTGACGAGCCAGTATGTGACCACCATGACCGGCGGGAAGCAGGTGACCGCCCTGATCCGCGACGTGCTCGGCGACGCGCCCCAGCGGGCCTTCGACGCGGCGGTGATGAACCTCGCCCTGCGCGGCGGGCGCATCGAGGGCGTCGCCCGGCTGGAAAGCCGCGACCTGAACCTGACGATGGACATCAAGGCCGACCCCGAGGCCCTGCTGGAGGCCCTGCGCGCGGGCCGCGACGGCGCGCAGGCGGAGGTGGCGAAGCCGGAGGCAATGCAGTAGAATGGCACCAAGGACACCGGACGTCCGCCGACGGCGGAGAACCTTCAAGGAGTTTGGATCATGCGGATGAAGATCGGGTTTGCGGCGGCGTTGGCCCTGTTTCTGTTCACCGTCGGGTGCGTCATCCGCACCGAGCACCGCATTGACGCCCACATCACCCTCGACATCCGCCACATCGCCGCCCAGGCGGAGAACGTGCTGGACTTCGTCGAGGGCAAGACGGACGCCCTGCCCGGCCTCGAGGCCGAGCCCGCCGCCGGGCCACAGTCCCGCGCCCGCGCCGTCCTGCAGTTCTTCAGCCCCATGGGCGTCGCCCACGCCGACACCCTGAAGGTCACCACCTCCCCGCTGGTCAAGGAGATCGCCGTGCGGATGCGCGACCGCAACCCGCGCGTCGAGGCCTTCAAGGCCCCCGGCTGCTTCGGCGAGAACAACCGCGGCTACCTCGAACTGCGCGAGTGCGACGCCCTCGGCGACAACGAAAAGCGCAACGAGGCCCAGAAGCTCCTCGCCGAGGAGAACAAGGACCGCAAGGCCCTCTACAACGAGATCGCCCGCCTCAACGCCGACACCGGCGTCACCGTCTCCGCCGTCGAGGGCATCTACGCCCTTGAGCGCCTGCGCCGCGCCAAGGCCGGAGAGGTCTTCCAGCTCCCCCCCGCGGGCGCCGACTTCGACAGCGTGAAGGGCTCCGATCTCGGCAGCCGCCTCGGCGACAAGTGCGCCCCCGGCGCGTGGGTCACCGTCTGAGGCGGGGCCGCGCCGGCAGGCACGTTCGCGGGCGGCCGGCGCGTTCTTGGGCCGTGCCCTGACGTGCGGGCTGGGACCCTGATTGCCGGATACCATGCCGTGAGACCGAAGCCGTGGCGGGAACGAGATTGCCGCAGTCGCTTCGCTCCTTCGCAATGACGTGTGTTTCCACGGTCATTGCGGGGAGGCCGCCCCGGCCGACGTGGCAATCTCTTGTCGGAAAGGCCCAGGTTCTCCCCATCTCATGAAGGAACGGCCCCCCTCCGGATCGTCGGCGCTCTCACCGTGACCCCGCAAGGCGCCCGCCCCGCCGACACCTTCGCGGCCCACTGCTTACCCGGCGTCCGGGCAGGAGGAAAAACATTGACAATCCTTTCCTGATATGTGAAAATGGGGACGCCTCGTTCGTTGTGTTTGGGCAGAGCACGGAGAATGGGTTGACATGCGTGCGTCCATGCCCGTCATCAACACGCCGGAAGGTTCCGCAACGCTGGAAATGCGCCGGCAGGGGGCTCGGAATGAGTCTGCGCGGTGACGCGAGAGAACGGCTGGCCCACTGGGTTTGGGCGGTGGTGCCGTACGCCCTGTGCGTGGTCGTGGGGGGCGCGTTCCTGGTGGGCTGGCGGCATCTGCACGCGATGCAGCGCGGCCGGGAAGAGGCGCGCTTCCGGGAATACTCCGACCTGCTGGTGCAGGAAACGACCACCCGCGTGCGCGAGACCGTCTACCTGGCAAAGAGTTTCGCCGGCCTGATGATGGGGCTGGAGAACGCCACCGACGCGCGGCTGTGGAGCGCCTATTACGCCTACCGGGGGGTGCGGGAGAACTTTCCCTGGATCACGGTCATTTCCTACTGCCCCCACGTGCCGGCCGACGGGGTGGGCGCCTATGTCGGGCGTGTCCGGGACGGCGGCATGCCGGGGTACGCGATCTATCCGGAAGGCACCCGAGACTACTTCGCCCCGGTGAAGTTCATCGAGCCCCTGGAGGCGAACGCCAAGGCCCTCGGCTATGACGTGGCCTCGGACCCCGCGCGAAAGGCGTGCATGGAGACGGCGCGGGGGACCGGCGAGGCCAGCATGTCCCCGCTGCTGACCCTGTGCCTCTCGCCGCCGGTGCGGGGCGTGTTCCTGTCGGTGCCGGTCTACGCGGCGGCGGCGCCGGTGCACACCGAGGCGGCGCGGCAGCGGGCCATCAGCGGGTACATCAATGTCGGCATCAGCTCGCGCGGCCTGATGGAGGGGCGGGCCCCGGAGGCGGCGGCCCTGGTGGACTACGCCATCTACGACGGCGAGTCCACGGCGCCGGAAACGCTGATCTATGCCAGCAGCAGCCTGAGCCGGTCGCGCACGCCGCTGTTTTCGGGAACCCGCACCATCAGCGTCTACGGGAGGCCGTGGACCATTTCCCTTTCGACCGCCCCCCTGTTCGAGTCGCGGGTGGACCAGTCCTCCTTCCGGGTGGTGCTGCTGTCGGGCGGCCTGACGGCCCTGCTCATCCTGCTGGTGCTCCTCCAGGAGGACAAGGTCCGGCGGAAAGCCCAGAATCTGGCCGGGGAAATGACCGCGGCGCTGCGGGTCGGCGAGGAGCGGTACCGGGCGCTCACGGAGTCCCTGCCCGTGGGCGTGGCGCTGCTGGGGCCCGGCATGGAGGTGCTCGCGTCCAATGCCGCCCTGCGGACCTGGTACCCCGCCGTGAAGTCCGGCGATGTCACCCTCTGCTACAAGGCGCTGCACCTGCCCCCGCTGCGGGGCGTGTGCACCGGATGCCGTCCGGAGCAGGCGCTGGACGACGGGGTCCCGCGGGTGTGGGAGGAGGAGCGGCTGACGGCGCAGGGCCTGCGCATGATGCGCGTGAGCGCCATCCCGCACGCCCTGCCGGGCGGGGGCGCGCCGTGCGTGGTGCTGGTGATGGAGGACATCACGGACCGGGTGCAGGTGGAGGAGGCCCGGATCGCGCAGACGGCCGCGGAGGAGAGCGCGCGCACCAAGACGGTCTTCCTCGCCAACATGAGCCACGAAATCCGCACGCCCCTCAATGCGATCATCGGGTTCACCTATGTCCTGCAGAAGGACTCCGACACGACGCCCCGCCAGCGGGACATCCTGCGCACGATGGAGAATTCCGGCAGGCACCTGCTCAAGCTGATCAGCGACATTCTCGACTTCTCCAAGCTGGAGGCGGGCTTCGCCGAACTGGAGGACGCCCCCTTCTCCCTGCGCGCCCTGCTGGAGGACATCCACGCCGTGTTTGAGCCCCGCGCCGCGGCCAAGGGGCTGTGGCTCACGCTGGACAAAGCCGAAGGGGTCCCCGACCATGTGCGGGGGGACGAGGCGCGGCTGCGGCAGGTGATCACCAACCTGCTGGGAAACGCCGTCAAGTTCACCGCCGAGGGCGGCGCGACGCTGCGCGTGAGCTGCGACGGCGCGGGGCCGGACGCGGACCCCGTGCGGGTCTTCTTCGAGGTGGAGGACACGGGCCCCGGGCTGGCCCCGGAGGACCTCAAGGCGATCTTCGCCGAGTTTGAGCAGGGGTCCGCCGGACGCCGGGCGGGCGGCACCGGCCTGGGGCTGGCGATCAGCCGCCGGCTGGTCCGCATGCTGGGCGGCGAGCTCACGGCGGCCAACCGCCCGGGCCTGGGCTGCTCTTTCCGGTTCTGGGTGACCCTGAGGCGCGCGGACCCCGGCACGGCCCCCTCGTCTTTCCGGCAGGGCCATGTGGCGCGTCTCGCCGGAAGCGGCCCCCCCCCCCGCATCCTGACGGTGGACGACAGCCAGGAAAACCGGGTGTTTCTGCGGGAACTGCTCGCGCCCGCCGGTTTCGAGGTGATGGAGGCGCGGGACGGGGCGGAGGCGGTGGACATGTTCGGCCGGTGCGCCCCGGACGCCGTGCTGATGGACCTGTGCATGCCGGGAATGGACGGGTTTGAGGCGATCCTCCGGATACGGGAGTCGGGGACTGCGGGGGCGCGGGCGCCCATTGTGGCGGTCAGCGCCAGCGTGAACGGGGAGCGCGAGGCCGAGGCCCTTGCCGCGGGCGCCTCCGGGTTTCTGGCCAAGCCCTTCCCGCCCGAGACGCTGTTCGGCCTGATCGGACGCCTGCTCGGCGTGGAATACGTCTACGAGGCGGAGGCCGGGGAGGCGCCCGCCGGGGCGCCGGTTGACGCCGCCCTTTTCGCCCCCCTCCCCTGGGAGGCGCTGCTCGCGGTGAGGCAGGCGGTGGAGGCGGGGAGCGCGCGGCATTTGAACGAGGCGATCCTCCGGGTGGAGGCGCTGGACGGGGAGGCGGGGGGCGCCCTGCGCACCCTCGCCGCCCGGTATGAATATGGTAGAATACTGGCACTGACAAAAAGGGAGGAAAGTGACAATGCCTGAACAGGCCGGCAAGCAGACGATCATGGTGGTGGACGACACGGCGGAGAACCTGAAGCTGCTGGAGAGCATGCTGGAGGGGGAGGGCTACGACGTCCGCATGTTCCCCTCCGGGGCGATGATGCTCAAGGCCGCCGAGAAGGTGGTGCCCGACCTGGTCATGCTGGACATCCTCATGCCCGACATGGACGGCTACGAGGTGTGCCGCCGCATGCGGTCAACCGAGGCCCTCCGCGAGGTGCCCGTCCTCTTCCTCAGCGCCCTCACGGACGTGAAGAACAAGGTCAAGGCCTTCGAGGTCGGGGGGATGGACTACGTCACCAAGCCGTTCCAGTTCGAGGAGGTGCACGCGCGGGTGAAGACCCACCTGCTTCTCCGCAAGTCCCTGCGGGAGCTGGAGGGGCACCGGTCCGGACTGGAGAAGCTCGTGGGGGAGAAGGTGCGCGAGATCACCGAGTCCCAGCTCGCCACCATCACCGCCCTGTCGAAGCTCGCGGAGTCGCGGGACGACGAGACGGGCTACCACATCGAGCGGACGCGGACCTTCTGCAAAATCCTCTGCGAGCACCTGCGCAAGACGCCCCGATACGGCGACAGCATGGACGACGCCTACGTCTCCGACGTTTTCAACGCGTCGGTCCTCCACGATGTGGGGAAGGTCGGCATCCCCGACCGCATCCTGCTCAAGCCGGACCGGCTCACGCCGCCGGAGTTCGAGATGATCAAGACCCACACCGCCATCGGGGCGCGGACCCTCCAGGCGGCCCACCGGCACTACCCGCACAACTCCTTCATCAACATGGGCATCGCCATCGCGCGCTCGCACCATGAGCGGTGGAACGGCAACGGCTACCCCGACGGGCTCAAGGGGGAGGACATCCCCCTGAGCGCGCGCATCATGGCCGTCGCGGACGTGTACGACGCCCTGCGCACCAAGCGCCCCTACAAGGCGGCCATGCCCCATGACGAGGTCGCCCGCATGCTGCGCGAGGGCGCGGGCAAGGATTTTGACCCGGCGGTGGTGGAGGCCTTCAACGCCACGGAGACGGATTTCGCGAAGACCTACGACGCCTACGCGCGCAGGAGCCGGCCGGGGTCCACCACCCGCCGCGAGGGGTTCTTCTAGCAGCCCGGGACAAGAGTCTGCCGACGGCATTCTTGACCCTTCATCTCCTCCGCGCCAAGGCCGTTGCGGATGATGTTCATCGGCGCGGCGTGTGCGCGCTGTCCGGGTCCCCCCTTCAGGGGGGGGTGGTTCGCGGGAGCGAACAGGGGGATGTTCCGGAGAGGGAGCCATGGCGTCCACGTTAAGAACATCCCCCGTCCGCGAAGACGCGGCCACCCCCCTTATAGTTGCCACGTTGGTTACCCACACCCGGCAGGGGGCGGCTCTTTGGACCGGGCCGCCGCCG
>JAPXRP010000115.1:0-13338 GCA_033813475.1 Candidatus Hydrogenedentota bacterium | reverse complement strand
CCCGTCTTGTGGCAGCGGATTACGCCACGCGCCCAAGGCATGGACCCCCGCCTTCGCGGGGGTGACGGACGGGGGGGCTTCCTTCGCGCCTCTGCGTCTTTGCGTTGACAATTCTTCAACGCGAAGGCGCAAAGGCGCAAAGGGCGCACCCCGTCATTCCCGCGCACGCGGGAATCCATCTTGGGCCAACGGCTTGTGCGTCGCGTTGAAGGCATGGACCCCCGCGTTCGCGGGGGTGACGGAGAGGGGGTACGCTTACACCCGCTTTTCGGCTCGTCCCTCGTGGAGGGCGACCCAGTGGTGGGCGCGGGCGGCGAGGCTTTCGTCGTGGGTCACCAGCACCAGCGTGACGTTTTCGGCGGCGTTCAGCTCCCAGAGGAGCTCGACGATTTCGCGGCCCGTCTTCTCGTCGAGGTTTCCGGTAGGCTCGTCGGAGAGGACGACAGAGGGCTTGTTGAAGAGGGCGCGGGCGATGGCGGCGCGCTGCTGCTCGCCGCCGCTGAGCTTGCCGGGCTTGTGGGTCATGCGGTCGCGCAGGCCGACGCGCGTGAGGAGCTCCTCGGCGCGGGGGCGGCAGGCGCGGACCGTCTTTCCCTTGCAGAGGGCGGGCATCATGACGTTTTCGAGGGCCGTGAACTCGGGGAGCAGGTGGTAGAACTGGAAGACGAAGCCGACCTCGCGGTTGCGGATGCCGTTGACCTTGGACGCGGCCATGCGGTGGAGGGGCTCGCCGCGGAAGAAGACCTCGCCGTCCGTGGGCCGGTCGAGGGTGCCCATGATGTGGAGCAGGGTGCTCTTGCCCGCGCCGGAGGCGCCGCTGATGGCCATGATGCCGCCGACGGGGACCTCAAGGTCCACGCCGCGCAGGATTTCGAGGGTGCGCTCGGCGTCGCGGAAGACCTTGCGGACGCCGCGGCATTCGATGAGGCTGGGCGCGGTGTCACTCATAGCGCAGGGCGTCCACGGGGTTGAGCCGGGCGGCGCTCCACGCGGGGTAGAGCGTGGAGAGGAAGGTGAGCGCCACGGCGGACACGGTGATCCAGAGGATGTCGAGGGGAACCACGGCGACGGGGATGCCGTCGAAGTAGTAGATGGTGCTGTTGAACAGGTCAATGCCGAAGAGCCCGGCGATGAACTCGGCGACGGGGTTGATGTTGTAGGCGAGCAGCGTGCCCGCGACGACGCCGATGACGGTGCCGCCGACGCCGATCATGAGGCCCTCGAGCACGAAGAGCCGCAGGATGGACCAGCTGCTGCTGCCGAGGGTGCGCAGGATGCCGATGTCGCGCCGCTTCTCCATGACGATCATGATGAGGGTGCTGGTGATGTTGAAGGCCGCCACCAGGATGATGAAGACCAGGATGATGAACATCGCCAGCTTCTCCTGCTTGAGCGCCTCGAAGAAGGCCTCCTGGTTCTGGTACCACGTCTCGGCGCGGTAGGGCAGCGCGTCCTCGACCCGGTTCGCCACGGTGTCCGCCAGGAAGGGGTTCGTGAGCTTGAGGTGGATGCCGTCCACCCCCTCGCGTCCCGTCAGCATCTGGGCGGTCCCGATGTCCACGAAGGCGTAGAGGCTGTCGAAGTCGGACATCTTCGCCTGCGAGATGCCGCTGACGGTGAGGTAGACCTGGTTGCCCGGGCGCACGCCGAAGGGGGTGACCGTGGGCTTGTCGGTGATCACGCCGACCTCGGAGCCGACACGCGCGCCGATGCGGTGGGCCAGCCGGTACCCCAGCACCACCTCCTTCTCGCCGGGCAGCTTCCCGGCGCCGAACATGCGCCCGCCCTCCTTCGTGAGGTTGCGCTCCAGGTCGGTGACCTCCGCCTCCAGCGCCGGGTCCACGCCGAGGATGATGGCGCCGGTGGTGTCGCGGCCCACCTTGAGCAGCCCCTCCACCTGCATGATGGGCCCCGCGGCCAGCACCTCGGGGCAGGCCGCGCGCACCTCGTCCATCACGGTGCGGTGGTCGTCCATGCGCTGCCCGGCGGGCAGCACCACGGTGACATGGGCGCGGTTGCCGATGATGGTCTCGCGCAGGGCGATGTCAAAGCCCGTCATCACGCTCATCACGACGATGAGCGCGATGACGCCGACGCTCACGCCCGCCACGGAAATGACCGTGATCAGGCTGATGAAGCGCGTCTTGCGCTTGCCCCGGAGATACCGGGATGCCGCATACCATTCAAACCGCAAGGGATAGGTCCTTTTCCACGTCCCGCACCAGCGTCCCGAAGGGCACGGCGTCCAGCGACGCCAGAAGCCTCGGGGCCGCGCCCAGGTCCATCCGGGACGTGACGGGGTTGGGCACCGCCACGCAGTATAGGGAAGCCGCCTGCGCGGCGGCAACCCCCTTGGGGGAGTCCTCCAGGGCGAAGGCCGCGCGCGCGTCCACCCCCAGTGTATCCAGCGCGGCCAGATAAAGTTCCGGCGACGGCTTCACCCGCGACACCTCGTCGCCGCAGACCAGCGCGTCGAACTGCGGCAGCAGCCCCAGCCGCTCCAGGTGCCCCGCCACCCAGGACCGTTCCGAACTCGACGCCACCCCCAGCCGCAGCCCCATCCGCCGCGCCTCCGCGACGGCCTCGGCGACCCCCGGCATGGGCGGCTGCACGCCCACCCGCCCGCGGTAGCGCGCCCGCCGCTCGCCGTTCACCTTCTCCCGGTCCAGGGGCCGGCCCAGGCACTGCTCCAGATAGTCCATCGGGTGGAAGGTCTCATAGGAGTACCCGCCGACATTGGCGGTCCAGAGGTCCAGCGGCAGCTCCTGCCCGAAGGCGGCAAAGGTCTCCCGCCACGTTTCGTAGAGCGTGGTCTCCGTGTCCAGGATCAGGCCGTCAAAGTCGAAGATCACGGCTTGGATTTTGTGTTCGGTCATGGTCGCTCCGGAGGTCTCCTCCCGTTCTCTCGTTCCCAAGTTTCACTTGGGAACGGGCTTGTCGGCAAAGCTGTGCTTTGCATTTGCGTCTGTTCCCTGCGACACCGCCCTGCGCCGCCGGAATCGCGAAGCGGAGCTTCGCTGCCAAGTGCGCTCCCAAGTAAAACTTGGGAACGAGGCGAAAGATGGACGGCATCCTCCCATGGTCACGTCAATGCTCCAACACAATCTTGATGGCCCCGGATTCCCGCTTGTTGAGGAAGGCGCGGACGGCCTTCCGATAGTCGGGCATGGGGAACCGGTGCGTGATGAGGACGCCGGGCAGCTCCGGCAGCCCCGTCAGCACCTCCGCCGCCACATCGAAGGAGCTGCGGCCGTCGCGCTCCGTGCCGTGGCAGTTGACCCCCGTGACGCGCAGCTCGCGCGCCCACACGGGGGAGTAGTCCAGCGCGGCCGGAGAGAAGTTGATGCCCAGCAGGATGACCGTGCCGCCGCCGCGCGCGAGGCGCAGGGAATGGCCCAGGCTCTCGCCGCCGCCCACGGTGTCGAAAACCACGTCGAAGCCGCCCAGCACAATCTCGTTGCCGAAGAGGCCGCGCACGGCGCGCGCGCCCGTGGCCGCCGCCGTCTGCGCGTAGAGCCCGCCGCCGCCGGACAGCACCCGCGCGCCGAGGGCCTCCGCCGCGCGCGCCTGCGCGGGGTGCCGCACGGACGCGAAAACCTCCACGCCGGGGGCGAGGGCGCGGCACGCCGCCACGGTCAGCAGGCCGATGGTGCCGCCGCCGACGACCAGGGCGCGCGCGCCGGGCGCCAGCGCGTCCGCGGCCTTGAGCACGCCGTGGACCGTGCAGGCCATGGGCTCCAGCAGCACCGCCGCGTCGTTGCTTAGGGCGTCGGGCACCCGGAAGGGCTGGCTGCGGTGCAGGGCCATGCGCGGTGAGAAGCCGCCGCCGACGGTCTCCGGCATTGTGCCCGCGCCCAGGTTCTCGCAGAGCATGTAGCTGCCCTCGGCGCAGCGGGCGCAGGGCGGCGTGATCTCCATCTGCGCGCATGAGGGCCAGTCAATGCGCGGCACAACGCGGTCGCCGGGGCGGAAGTCCCCCGCCTCCGGCCCCGCCTCGACGACCTCGCCGACCACCTCGTGGCCGAGGTATTTCCGCCGGACGCCCGGCAGGGCGGCGGAGAAGCTCTTCGGCGACATGTCCATCAGCAGGAAATGGATGTCCGTGCCGCAGAGGCCGCAGGCGCTGTTGCGCACCAGGAGCCAGCGGCCGTTGGGCAGCGCGGGCTCGGGCACCTCCGCATAGCGCACCGGCGACAGCGCGCCGATGTTCGGAAAGGGGTGGACCGTCCGCGCGGCGCGGTAGAGCGCGTAGCGCACGGGCGCGTTCTCGAAGTACAGGGCCTTCATGCGCCCGCAGCCGCGGCGCGCAGCGCCGCCTCCAGCGCGGCCGCCAGCTCGTCCGTCTCGGCCTCCGTGACCAGGAGGCTGGGGCGGATCACCACGGTGTCCCGCGCCACGCGGCCCGTTGCGACAAGCAGCCCGTTCTCCAGGCAGGCCGCGCAGAGGGCGCGCGCCGTCTCCGGCGACGGCGTCCGCAGGGCGAGCAGCAGCCCCTCGCCCGCGACGCCGGACAGGAGGGCCGGGAAGCGTTCCACGAGCCCGTCCAGGGCGGCGCGCAGGCGTTTTCCTCCGGCGGCCGCGTTTTTCCACGGCTTCTCGGCGGCGTACAGGCCGAGGGCCTCGCGCGCGACGAGGCAGGCCACGTCGGAGCCGCCGAAGGTGGACAGGTGGATCAGCGGGTGGTCGTTCATGAATCCGTTCACGCGCTGCGTCAGCATCGTCACCGTGATGGGGAACATGCCGCCGCCGAGGGCCTCGCCGAGGATCAGGATGTCCGGCTCGATGCCCAGCCGCTCAAAGGCGAAGCGCGCGCCCGTCCGCCCGAAGTTGGTCTGTGTCTCGTCCACCACCAGCAGGGCGCCGCGCGCGCGGCACAGGTCCGCCAGCCCGCGCGCGTAGTCCGGCGTCACGGCGCGGCAGCCGTTCTCCGCCTGCACCGGCTCCAGGAAGACAGCAGCCGTCGCGTCCGTGACGGCCCGCTCCGCAGCCGCAAGGTCGCCGAAGGGCAGGAGCGCCGTCTCGGAGATGAGCGGCCCGTAGAGGTCGCGGTCGGCGCGCTGGGAAAGGCTCAGGGCGAAGCCCGTCTCGCCGTGCCAGGCCCCCTCCAATGCGGCGAGGCCGAGGCGCTTCGTGAATCCGCGGGCCACCTTGCAGGCGGCGTCAAAGGCCTCGCCCCGCGTGACACCGTAAAGGCTGCACTCCAGCGGGCCGGGCACGAAATGCGCCAGCGCCTCGGCGAGCAGGGCCTTCTCCTCGCTGATGATGGGGAAGTTGCCCTGGTCCGCCGCGCGCGCGGCGTGTTTCAGCGCCTCCGCCAGCTCCGGCCGCCGCCGGCCCAGGTTGAAGATGCCCGCCGAGCAGTCGGCGTCCAGATACCGCCGGCCCCCCGTGTCAAAGAAATGCGCGCCCTGGCGCGCGCCCTCCATCGGTTTCGGGGTCGTCATCTCAGTTTCCTCCGCCGCGGGAGAACAGGTCCTCCGCCTTGCGCACCCAGGAGAACAGGGCCGTCTGCATCTTTTCGTTGTTGAGGAGCTTCAGCACCCCCGGCACCCGCGCCGCCAGCAGCGCCAGCGGGAGCAGGGTCTTCATGTCGCGCACCGCCGCGCGGATGGCGGCGATGATGTCGTCCAGCTCGGCGTCGGACACGGTGATGGGGGCCATGAACCGCATGACCTGCGGCGCGTTGCCGGAGTAGGCGGCGAAGACGCCGTGCCGCGCGAGGGCGTCGGACATCATGGGGCCCATGAACTCGTGGAGGTACTCCACGCCGACCATCATGCCGACGCCGCGCACCTCGCGGATGATGCGGGGGTTCGCGCGCATGAGGTCGTTCAGGGCGGCCTTGAGCCGCGCGCCCTGGCGTTCGGCGTTTTCCCAGAGCCGGTTCTGTTCCAGGTAGTCGAGCACCTTCAGCGACACGCGGCAGGCGAGGTCGCCGCCCCCGGCATAGGTCTCGTGGAAGTCCGGGTGCGCCTCCCGGAACCCGCGCAGGAGCGGGGTGTCCCGGTGGATCACCGCCGCGTTCGCGCAGAGGCCGCCGCCGAGGGACTTGGCCACCGTCATGATGTCCGGCACGACGCCCGAATGCTCCGAGGCGAACAGGCGGCCCGTCCGGCCGAAACCCGTCTGAATCTCGTCGAAGATGAGCAGCGCGCCGTGGCGGTCGCACAGCCCGCGCAGGCCGCGCAGGTAGTCCGTGGTTCCGGGGAAGATGCCCGCCTCGCCCTGCACCGGCTCCAGGATGACGGCGGCCGTGTCCCCGTCAATGACCTTCGCCGCGGCGTCCAGATCGTTGAACGGCACAAACACAAAGCCCGGCATGAGGGGCTCGAAGCAGTGGCGGTAGTGCTCCTTGCCGTTGGCGCTCAGGGCGAAGCCCGTGTGGCCGTGGTAGGCCTTCACCGTGGAGATGATCTTCGGGCGGCCCGTCGCGCCGCGTGCCAGCTTCAGCGCGCACTCCACCGCCTCGCCGCCCCCGGCGGCGAAGAGCACCCGGTCCAGGTCGCCCGGGGCCAGCGCCGCCAGCCGCCGCGCCAGCGCCTCCTTGTGCGGCGACGGGAGCAGCCGGCTCCCCATGTCCACCTCTTCCGCCGCCGCCTCCAGCGCCGCCAGCACCTCCGGATTGCGCCGCGACACGTTGAAGCACCCCGCGGCGGTGAAGCAGTCGTACATCCGCCGCCCCGTCAGGGGGTCCGTGAAGCCCACCCCCTCCCGGCGCGTCTCAAAGACATCCAGATGCCCCGCGCTGAGGTACTTGATCTGGTTCCGGTTGATGTGTCGGCCGAACAGGGCAAAGACGCGCTCCTTGTCCTTCCTGGTCATCGTGGCCGGCCCGGTGTTTTCCGCCATTGAAAAGTCCTCCCGCGCACCGCGCCCCCCGGGGGGCGCATCCGCGCGCGCACAAGGATACACCAAGCCGGGGCGTTGGCGCGTCAGGGTTCCTGTCCGGCCCCCCGGCATCGGCGCAGGCGGACGGTGAACACGCTGCCCCCGCCGGGGGCGCTCTCCACCGCCACGCCGCCGTCGTAGAGGGCGGCGAGCTTGCGCACCAGCGCCAGGCCGAGCCCCGTGCCGGGGATGTGCTCCGTCTCGCGCTTGCGCACGCGGCCAAACTCGCGGAACAGGCCCGCGATCTCGGCGGGCGTCATGCCGATGCCCGTGTCGCGCGCCGCGATGAACACATGCTCCGCGTCCTCCCACAGGCGCAGCGAAGCGCTGCCGCCGTCCCGGTTGTACTTGACCGCGTTGGACAGGAGGTTCTGGAGGATGCACTCCGCCTCCCAGCGGTCGGCGCGGACCATCAGGCGGTCCGGCGTGTCCAGGGACAGCGTGACCGCGCGCGCCCGCGCCGCGGGCCCGGCCTCCTCCAGGACGCCCCGCGCCGCCTCCGCGAGGTCGAAGAACTCCAGGGTGCGCGGGCGCTCGCCGGACTCCACCCGGGTGAGGTCCAGCAGGTCGCCCACCAGATGGCGGGCGGACTCCAGCCGCGCCAGGGCGCGCGCGACGAGGGGGGAGTAGGGGGGGAGCGCGTCGCCCAGGGTCTTCGCGTCGAGAATCTGCAGGGCGCTCTCCGCCGCCGCGAGGGGCGCCTTCAGCTCGTGGGCGAGCAGGGAGACAAACTCGAACCGGATGCGGCGTTTCTCCAGGGCGTGCAGACGCTCCCGGCGGGTGTCCTCCAGGAAGCGCAGCGCGCGCGCCACGGCCTCCAGCAGGGCCGCCGGCGTGAAGGGCTTGGGCAGGAAATCCACCGCGCCCCGCCGCGCGGCATCCACCGCGCAGGCGTAGCTGGGGGCCGCCTCGGTCATGATGACCGCCAGCTCCGACCGCCCCTCGCGGGCCTGCGCCATCAGGTCCGCCCCGGCGGCGCAGGCCAGCCCGTTGTCCAGCACCAGGATGTCGGGCGCAAACGCGGCGATGCGGGCGCAGCACCGGCAGGACGAGGCCGCGTCCTCCACCTCGAGGACGGCGTCGCCGCCGCCGGGCAGGGGCACGGAGCGGCCGCGGAGCGCGTCGGCGGCCAGGCGCCGCACACCCGCGTCCGCGTCCACCACGAGCACCCGGACCGTTCCGTCCATGGACCGCTCCTTGCCGCGTGTCAGGGGGTCACGGGTTCAGCCGCTCCACAGTGAACGGCGCCCTCAGGCCGTACCCGGCGGACACATACTCGGCCCCGGCGGGCTGGGGCGACTCGGGCGCGTTGTTCCACGACCCGGGATGGGTCAGGCCGGCGTCCTTGTTGCCCAGGTGCGGGCCGAGGGGGTTGCGCAGGCTGCCGTACACCAGCACGGAGACCGTGTTGGCGCCGGGGTGCAGCAGGCCGGTGATCTCGCGCTCCGCCGGCTGGAGATAGACCGGGCCCGCGGGCGCGCCGTTCACCGTCACCGCCGCGACGACCCCCGACCAGTCGGGCAGCGTCACGAGGTGGCGCGCCGTCGGGTCCTCCACCGTGACCGTGGCGGTGTAGGACATGCGGTGGCCGAAGAGGGGCAGCCCCTGGCTCTTCCACTCTCCCAGCCCCAGCGGCGCGCTCGGCGTCACGATGAAGCCCCTGTCGGCGGATTTCAGGGAGAAGTCGCCGACCAGATAGGCGGCCTCCAGCTCGTGGAACACCGTCATGGGCGACGCCTTGATTGTGAGGGTGTTCTCCCCCTCCTTCGCCACGCCCGCCATGTTGATGCCCAGGAAGGCGCGGTCGAGCCACCAGTTGCGCGGGGCGGGCTTCACGGCCCGGCCGTTGCAGGTGATCTCGTAGAGGTCGGCCCGCTCCACCACGGCGAAGAGGTGCTCCGGCACCGCGCCCTCTATGGTGAAACGGTAGGTCGCCTCAAACCCGCTGTCCGCCGGAAACTCGGTCTTCAGGAGCTCGTCGCGGAACTGGACGCAGTGGTCCCAGATGTTCCCGCGCAGGCCGTTCTGCTTGAAGACGTGGTCCGCGGCCTTCTTCCAGTAGACGCCCTCCAGGCGCTCGCCGCCCGCCGTCACGTCCACATAGTCCAGGATGAGCACGTTGTCGTCCGCGCGCCTCACCGTGATGTCCGACACCGCCAGCGCCGCGCGCCCCGTGACCGGCGCCGGGGCCGGGTCCGCCTCCTTCGGCGTCCTGTCCAGGAAGAGCATCAGGCTGCCGCAGGGGGGCAGCGTGAAGGCCGCCTCCACCCCGTCCGCCGTCTTCCCGAAGGGGAAGGCGCGGACGCCCCCCTTGTCCAGCACGGCCTCGCGGACCCCCGCCATGCCCCTCGCCGAGACCGTCCCCGACGCCGAAACGTCGTTGCTGGTGTTCACGATAAAGACGATCTCGCCGTCCGCGAGCTGGCGGCGGTGATGGTAGACGGTGGCCGCGTTGTCCGCCGCGGGGACCACCTCCGTCGGCTGCGGGCGCAGTTCGCGGAGGCGGGCGGCCGCCTCGGACGGGGCGATGTGCCGCCATCCGGCCATGCCGCGCAGCTCCGCGCACCGCGCGTCGGCCGCGCCGTCCACCAGCGAGGGCTGGTCCGGCCCGGCGCACGAAAGCACCACCCCGCCCTTCCCCAGGAACTCCTTGAGAAGTTCGGCGGTTTTGGCGTCGAGGGTTTCCATGAGCTCCGGCACCACCACGACGGCGTAGGCGCGCTCGCCCACGCGGAACCGCGCGCCGCCGTCCGCGGCGGTCTCCACCGCGCCGCGGTCGGCGATGACGGCCTCGCTCCCGAGGTCAATCTCCGCCTGCGCCTTGGCCAGCGCGGTGACCAGCGCCTGGAAGGTGTCGCCCACGGCGGCCTGGCGCTCCCCGTTGGCGAAGTGGTGCATCCACGCGGTGGTCGTCGGTTCCAGCACGAGGACCTCGTTCACCTGCGCGCCCCGCGTCAGGCACCAGCTCACGCGGGAGAAATAGTCCACGAGCGCGCCGTAGGCCTCGAACCACGGCGAGTGGTAGGAGAAGGTGGGCGGGTAGTCGCGCTTGCGCGCGCCCCGCAGCGTGATGTCCGAAAGGTGCTCGTTGAGCGTGTTCACCCCCAGCGCCTGGAGCCAGTCGCCGATGCGCTTGTAGTCCTCGAAGCGCATCTCCGCGCCGCTGCCGCCGTACGCCTCGCACAGCGTGCGCGCGCGGCCCGCCTGGCTGGCCGCGCTGGCCACCTCCAGCACGGCGCGCACGTTGCCGAACTGGGCGTGCGGCCCCTCGCTGTACTGGTTGAACAGCGTGTCAATGCCGGGGCGCTGCTGCCACGACGACATGGCCATGTTGTCCGGCACGGAGGCGCAGTTCGGCCACTCGTGCTCCCAGTAGTGGCCCGTGGCCTCCAGCCCGTTCTTCTCGCAGTAGTCAAAATACTTCTTCGCCCACCGCTCGATGAACAGCCGGTTCAGCGTGTGGAAGTAGTTGTGGCGGAAACGGCGGCCCGCCGGCGTGTCCGCCTTGAGCAGGGGCAGCTCGGCCATGAAGTCGCGGCCCCACACCTCCTGGAAGCGGTCCGCGAAGTCCGGTGTCCAGTGCATCTCCCCCGCGCCCTTCAGGTGCGGCTCGTCGAAGAAGGAGCCGGGAATCCGCTTCCCGAATTCGTCGCCAAAGTGTTTCTTGTAGGCGTCCAGCGTGATCTCCAGGAATTTCTCCGTCACGCCGGGCCGCAGCAGGTCCGTGTGAAACTTGCCGCCGTACCACGGCGACTCCTTCGCCTGCTCCAGCGTCACCACCACGAAGTCGCCGTCCACAAACCCGTCGCCCGCGCCCTCCGTCGGAATCCGCTCAAAGCCGTCGCCCGCCTTCCTGTACACGGCGAAAAGGTCCGGGTCCGAGAGGTTTACGCGCCTGCGTTCCGTCACCTTGAGGCCCAGGGCGCGGGACTCCGGCATCGCCTCCGGCAGAAGCCCCCCGGCGAAGCAGGTGGGGTAGGAGTTCTCATCGTAGATCCACACGAGCATCTCGTGTTTCCTGGCCACCCGCAGCGTGTCCGCCCACCGGGCGAACCAGTCCGTGTCCAGGTACGGCGTCATCAGCCCCGGCCGCGGATGCACCCACACCTGCCGGATGTTCGACGCCGCCAGCGCGTCCAGCGTCGTCTCGATCTGCTCCGTCGTGAGCAGGTCGTTCCACACCCACAAAGGCCCCGAGCTGTACTCGTTCCCCGGCTGCGCCAGCCCGGCGGCCGCGCCGTCCAGAGTGTCCCCCGCCGCGCCCGTCAGCGCGCACGCAACAAGGCAGGTGAAAGTCAGCAGCATGGCGGATTCCTTTCGCTCGTTAATCGCCCGAAAGCCTATTGTACCCGCCCGCGCCCGCCGGGGAAAGTTATTCTCCCCGCCCGGCCCCAATCCGGTGCCGTCGCGTGCGCCCGGGCCGCGGGCCGCGGGGGCGCCGCCTGCCGCGCCCTTTCGCCGACAGAGTGACCACGGTCCACACGACGGACACGCCTCATCGGCTGACGTGCGTGACGGTCAGGGGGCCGGCGTTTCCGGGGCGGGCGGCGCGGGGGCGTACCATTTCGCGTAGCACTGGTCAATGGCGTTGCGGAGCATGCGCTGGTGGGTGGCGGCGCTGGGGTGGATGCCGTCGCCGGCGAAGGTGCGGCCGGCGAACTCCACTTGGTCAAAGGCGGCGTCGGGCATGGGGTAGTCCGGGTTGCCGCCGGGGAAGGGCGTGTGGTCGGGCGGGCCGCCGGGGGCGGGGGCGCCGGGGGGCGTGTCGAGTGCGTGCTGGGCGAGGCCGAAGTTGTGGACGTACTCGCAGCCCTCGATGCGTTTCGCCAGTTCCATCTTGCGCCGCTCGACGGCGATGAGGCAGTCGTTCACCTGGCGCTGGGTCATGCCGCCAAAGGTGAAGCTCTGCCCGAGCAGGGCGAGCGCCTCGCGGGCCGTGTCGGGGTTGAGGTAGTCGTAGCCGCCGATGACGACGTGCTTGACCTGCGGCTGCTCCAGGCAGAACCGCACGATGGTCTCCACGTCCGCCGCGATGGTGTCCCACTCCCTCTCGCGCCGCTCCTCCGTCCACTCGGTGAAGACGTTCCGGTCCTTGATCCGGCCGAGCATGTCGTTGCCGCCGATGATCAGGTGGATGCTGTCCACGGTGGGGCAGCGCCTGAGTTCGGTGAGAATCTTCCGCTGGTACTCGCGGGAGGCGAACTGGTCGGCGCGCTTGCCGCCGAGGGCGGTCTTCTCGCCCACGCTGGCCACGCCGGGGATGCCCGCCTCGGCGAGGGCGGCCTCCATGACCCGGCCCACCCAGATGCCCTGGGCCCAGCTGTCGCCCACGATCAGGATGCGCTCGTCGCCCCGCGCGCAGGGCGCGCACGCCGCAACGGAAACGCCCAGGGCGGCGAGGACCGCGCCGAGAAACACGCGTCGTACCATGGGGGCCTTCCTCACGGGGCGCGGGACCGGCGTCAGACGCCGGCCGTGTTGCCCAGCTGGTCAATCATGTTGATGAGGGGCAGGAAGAGGGAAACGAACAGCACGAGGACGGCGACGCCGACAATGACGGTGAAGACGGGCTGCAGCGCCTCGCCGAGCCCGGCGACGGCGATGTTCACCTCCTCCTCGTAGATGTCGGCGATCTGCTCGGCCACGGCGTCCACGCGGCCGGACTCCTCGCCGGTGACAAACATGTCCACCACCACCTCGGGGACGGCGCCGGAGGCGCGCATGGGCTGCTCCAGGCCGCCGCCCTGCTCCACGGAGCTGCGCATGTCCTGCAGCGCGCCGGCGACGAAGCGGTTGTGGATGGCGTTGCGCGTGAGGTCGAGGCTGGACATCATGGAGAGGCCGCTGCGCAGGAGCAGGGCGAGGGTGCGGCACATCTCCACAACGGCGTTCTTGTGGATGATGGGCCCGATCAGGGGGATGCGCAGCTTGGCCCGGTCGGCGGCGAGGCGGCGCAGGGGGCCGCGCACAAACCACAGCCGGTATGCGAAGACCGCGGCCAGCAGGGCGGCCACGGGCACCCACCACCCCGCGCGGACCACCGCCGCCGCCGCGATGAGAAAGCGCGTCGGCCCGGGGATTTCCAGCCCGGCCCGGCCGAAGAAGTCGGCGAACACGGGCACCACAAAGGAGCAGATGACCAGCATCGCGCCGAGGCACGCGACAACCAGCAGGACGGGGTAGACCATCGCGCCGCGCACGCGCTTGCGCAGCAGCTCCCGCTTCGTGCGGTAGTCCACGAGGCGGTGAAGGACCGTGGTGAGCGTGCCGCTGGCCTCGCTCGCCTTCACCAGGCTCACGAACACCGTGTCGAAGTGGGCGGGGTGCCCGTCAAAGGCCGTCCACAGCGGGTTGCCCTGCTCCACGGACGCCGCAATGTCCGCCACCAGCGCGCGCGCCGCCGGACGGTTGCCCCGCTCCTTGAGCGTGTTCAGCGCCTTCAGGATCGGC
>JAPXRP010000114.1:0-13343 GCA_033813475.1 Candidatus Hydrogenedentota bacterium | reverse complement strand
GCATGACGGCGGACATTTTGGCGTTCACCGGGGGCTTTCCCGGGTAGCGGACGTACTCGACGTGGCCGTCCATGTACAGGACGTTGCAGCCGCCGGGGACATGGTTGAACTGGGCCGCCGCGACGCCGATGTTGTCGTAGAGGACGAAGACTTCGCTGGACGCGCCCGCGGCGGCGGCGGGGTTGTTGATGTCCGTGATGAGGAAGCGCTCGATCCCCTGGCGGAGGCGGCGCACCGTGTCGCCGCCGCCGTTTCCGTTGCCGGGGGACACGGACCGGTCGGCGTCCACCTCCTTCAGAAACCCCTCCGGGTCGTCGCGCAGGGGCATGGTGGAGAAGAACATGTCGCGCATGGTCTCGATGATCTGCTGGGGCGCCTCGGAGAGGTTGACCACGTCCTCGTCGGAGATGCCGATGACCTCGGCGGCCTCCACAAGATGCATCATGAGGTGCATGTCGAGGTCGAGGGGGTCCGTGTCCGCCACGCGGTCGAGCACCCAGGGGACGTAGGTGTAGCTGGCGTCGGCGGCCTCCACGCCCTCCTGCCGCCCGCCGGGCACCTTGTTGACCAGCGTGAGCCGGCCGTCGGCCGTGACGTGGTTTTCCAGCCGGTCCTCGGCGTCGGAGGGGCAGAACAGGATCGCCGGGTCGGTCAGGTATTCGGGGTAGACGGCGCTCATGCGCGCGGCCCAGGCAAAGCAGGGCCGGTGCCCGCAGCCGGGCTCCAGTTGGAGCGACGGAAACGCGCCCCCGGGCGCCTCGTTGCTGTACATGGCGAAGATCAGGCCCCACTGCTTGAGGTTGTTCTGGCAGGACGCGCGGCGGGCCGCCTCGCGCGCCCGCGCCAGCGCCGGCAGCAGGATGGACGCCAGGATGCCGATGATGGCGATGACGACCAGCAGCTCGATCAGGGTGAATCCACGGGATTTCATCTCAGGCTCTCCTTGGGGAAGGTCATGGTGTTCAGGTCAGGGCACGGGCGGCGGGGGCGGGCCTCCGCCGGGGGGCGGGCCGGGCGGCATTCCGCCGGGACCCCGGCCGCCGCCGGGGCCGCCGCCAAAACGGCCCCTGCGCTCCTGCATCCGTTTCATCCCCGCGTCAAACTTCTGCTGCTGCTCGGGCGTCATGTGCTCCTTCAGCGCCTCCAGACGCTCCGGGGAGACGCGCCGGCCCGCGCCGCCGCCGGGGCCGCCCCGCATGCCCGGGGGCGGACCGAGGGCGCCGGGGCCGTCGCCCATCTTCTCGCGCTGGTCGGGCGTGAGCACCTCCCGCACCTTCTCCATCACGGCGCGCATGCCCTCCGGCCCCGGGGGGGCCTCCGCCCCGGACTTCAGGGCCTCGGCGACCTTCGCCGTCTGCTCGTCGCTCAGGCCGAGGCGCTGCCTCAGCTCCTCCGCGCGCTCGCGCGCCAAAATCTCCCCGGCGCGCTCCGGGTGCGCGGCGATCTCCGACGGGCCCCGCTGCTGGGAGGGGCGCTTTGCGAGGGCGTACACCCCCCACGCCGCCCCGGCCAAGAGATACCCCGCGCCCACCACGGCCAGCAGGTACTGCCACCACGGGCGTTTTTTCTCGGACATGTCCGTCTCTCCTGTCGGTTGCGGGGGCTGCGCGCGGCGCACCCCAGAAAAGAGCATACGCCCTCCGGCCTACTCGGCGGCGGGCGCCGCCTGCTGCCGGGACGGCGGGCCGTCGGGGAAACCGGGGCCGTGGGGCCGGGCGCCGCCGTGCAGCGCGCCCATCACGGCCAGGGCAACAGCCACCGCGCAGGCGATTCCCAGGGCCGCCCACGCCTCGCGCCGTTCCCGGAAATACCGGAGCAGCGGCCGCCAGTTCACCAGGACATGCAGCAGCCCGGCGACCAGAAAGAGGAGGCTTATGCCCTCATGGAGCGGCTTGACCACCGGCATGAGTCCCCGGACATGCAGGAGCATGACGACCCCCGTGCCCGCCGTGGCGACAAAACAACCCGTCAGCAGGGGGCTGATCCAGGATTTCCGCAGCCACCCGGTGTTCGTTTCGTTGTTCATGGCATGTGCTCCTTGTTGCGCAACGGTCTCGCTGCGGGTTCATGGGCAAGCCCCGTGCCAATCCACCGGCCCAAGCGCCTCCGCTGTCGGGGCCTTCCAAGACGCTGTTCGCGGACATCCGGGCCATGGCCTGTGTGTCTACGACCCACCATTTTCTCATCCCGCGCCCCCGACCGTCATTCCCGCGAAAGCGGGAACCCATCTTGTTTCAGCGGGTTGCGCCGCGCGTTGTAGGCATGGACCCCCGCGTTCGCGGGGGTGACGGAGGCGGGAGCTTACCCTTTGCCTCTTGGCGTCTCCGCGCCTTGGCGTTAAAAAGTCTTCAACGCAAAGCGAGGGGCCGCAAAGAAGAACGCTTCCCATTACCGCGCGCCGCCCTGGGAAATTCTTGCGCACTCCCGGGTGCCCCCTTGCAGATTTTTCACACCGCCCATTCCCCTGCCCTATACTGTCCCCCCAAACCACGGGAGGCTCTCCAAATGTCCCGTTCCGCGCTTTTGCCTCTTGCCGCCGCGCTGCTTCTGGCGGGCGGCGCCGTTTCCGCCGCGCCGGTGTCCGAGGTCATCGCCCGCGAGCCGGGCCGCTTCTGCGGCTGGCCGAGCATTGCCCAGGCGCCGAACGGCGACCTGCTGGTGGTCTACTCCGGCGACCGGAGCGGCCACATCTCAAACGACGGCAAGGTGCGGATGGTCCGCAGCGCGGACGGCGGGAAAACATGGGAACCGCCGGTGACGGTGTTCGACACGCCCATAGACGACCGCGACTCGGGCATCGTCCGCACCAAGGCCGGCGCGATGCTCGTGAGCTGGTTCACGGGCCCCTACGGGGGCGAGTGGCAGGGCCACTGGGTCGTCCGGTCGGAGGACAGCGGCCGCACCTGGGGCGCGCCCGTCCGCACCGCCGTCACCACGCCCCACGGCCCCGTCCAGTTGGACGACGGCCGCCTCCTTTACCTCGGCCAGCGCCCGCACTGCTCCCACGGCGAGCCGAAGGACTGGAACGGCCCCCCGGCGGAATCGCCCTATGCGGTCGCCCTGCAGGAGTCAAAGGACGACGGCCGCACCTGGGCCGACCTCTCCGTCTTCCCCGTGCCCGCGGACGCCCAGATGCTCAGTTATGACGAGCCCCACCTCGCGGACGCGGGGGACGGACGGCTGGTCGCCCTCTTCCGCGACTGCAACGGGGAGCACTTCCTGCGGCAGTCGGAGAGCGCGGACGGCGGGCGCACCTGGAGCCCGCCGCGCGCAACCCCCGTGTGCGGCCTGCCGCCGCACGTCCTGCGCCTGCGCGGCGGCGCGCTGCTGCTTTCCTATGCGAAGCGCTGGGGGGAGATGGGCGTCTACGCCTGCCTCAGCCGCGACGGCGGCCGCACCTGGGACGCGGCGCGAGAGACCCGCCTCAGCACGGCCCCCGACGGGGACATGGGCTACCCCGCCTCCGTGGAACTGGACGACGGCTCCGTCTGGACCGTCTACTACCAGTCCGAGAAAGCAGGCGAGCCCCCCTCCATCCAGGGAACGCACTGGCGGCCCTGAGCCGGCTCAGGGGCACTCCGGCCCCGGGCGCGCACCGTTGGTGAAGAAGGTGGCTGCGGGTTTCGCCTCCACCTGCACGTCGTCCGCCCAGACAGTGCCGGACGCGTTCTCCAGCGCGATGACCACGGCGCATTCCCGGACATCCGGGGGCAGGTTGGCCCCGGGCCGCAGGGGAAAGACCAGCCGCCGCCACGGGGAGTAATACCTTCCCCGGAACAGCTCATGGCGCCGGACCGCCCCCTTTCCATCCATGGTCTGGAGCAGCACGCGCACGCCGTCGTTGTGCTTCGGACCGAATCTCTCCACATGGTACCGCAGCATCAGGGAAAGAACGTGCGGGGTGGCGGGGTCAAGCACGGGGGCGTTTTCGGCGGCGCCGGGGGGGCAGACCGGCAGTCTAACCTCGCACCGCGCGCCAAGTTCCCGCTCCTTCTTGGCCAGCGTCAGCGCGTGGTTCCCGCGCCAGGCCTCCGATGGCGGCGAGAGGGACGTGCGGCCCGCGCGGACATGCGTCTCCTCGGGCAGCTCAAAGTCGCCCCCCCGCACAAAGTTGACGGCCTCCGGCGCAATCACGCCAAAGGCCAGGTCGGGCCATCGTTTTGGGCTCCAAGGCATGGTGAAATGGCATGTCTGCCCAAACTCCTCCGCAAGGTCAGCGTCACAGTTCACCACCCACAGGTGCGTGTCGGGAAACTGGCACCGGAGTTTCCGCAACCCCTCCATCCCGGCCACCCTGCGTTCCAGCGTGACGAACGCGCCCGGAGACGACCGCCGGAGATAATAGAGGAACGGGGCGCTGATGTGGGTCCCCCTGCTGGGTGACTTCTCGAAATTGAGGTAGCAGAAAAGATGGCGGCCCGTCGTTGTGTGGGCCGACGCAAACTGCGCCGCGGCCCGCATGTCGGTCACCGGGAGCGCCGCCTGCGAGATGCGCAGCTCCCGCACCTGCGCCCCCGCCACAACGAAGATGCCTGCGCAGGCCAGCGCCCCCGCGCAAACGCGCCCCGCCCGCGGACTGCCGAAAAGGAGCCTCCGCACCATCCCATGAAGCGCCGGCAATCCCGCAGCCACCAGCAGCATCAGCACGGGAAGCAGAAAAACGAAATAGCGGTGCGCCCACTTGTGCCGGGCCGGCATCCAGGTCAGCGCCAGGGGCACCGCCACCAGAACGCACAGAAAGAACAGCGCCACCAGCGGCCTGCGCCGGGCCGTGCGCCCGAGGCCCAGCACGCCCAGGACCAGCACAACGGCGGCCTCCACCGGCGTGTTCGCCGAAAGAAAGACGCGGCGCAGGTAGTCCAAGAAGAACTCGCGCGCGGAAAGATGCCAGGTCTGGGCAAGCTGCGGAGCCTTTGCCGGGTCCGGCGCAGGCCCCAGCCCGACGACCACCGCCAGGGAATGCAGACGATCCGGACTCAGGAGGAAGGGAACGAGCGCCAGCCCCGCCACGGCCACAAGCGGGAGCGCCGCCAACGCGGCACTCCGGAAAAGCGGGCGGCCGCCCCGCCGCAGCACCACGGCAGCAAACGCCGCAGCGAGCAGGGGCGGCACGAAGAAGACCGCGCTCAGATGGGTGAGCATGGCCCCAGCAGCCCCAAGCGTCAGGAGCGCCGCGGCGCCCACCGAGGGGCGCTCACACAACCGTATCAGGCCGCACAGCGCGGCCAGACCGAAAAAGACAACCACCGCGTAGAACCGCGCCTCCTGACTGACGAAAACATGGTAGGTGGAAAGGGCCATGAACAGCGCCGCAGCCAGCCCGGCGGCCGGACCGGCCAGCCGGGCCGTCGCCGCGAAAAGCGCCAAGACTCCGGCCAGACCGGCCAGAACACTGGGCATGCGGAGCAGCGCCTCCCCCTGCCCCAGCAGGAGCATTCCCTTGGTGATCAGATAATACAGGGGGGTCGCCGTGGAGTTTAGGATGGAGGAGACGGGCACGCTGGCGTCGTACACTGTGTAGATTTCATCGTCCCAAAAGGGGCGGTCCAACCCCGAAAGGCGCACCCACAGCGCCAGCGCCAGCACCAGCGCCAATGCCAGCCGCGCCGCCCACCGTCCGGCCCGCGCGCGCCGGAGCCGCGCGACAGCTTCCGGAACCCGGGCCACCGTGTCCTGCTCCATAAGACCACCTTCCCGCCCCCAACCCTGCCAAATTCTCCGCCCGCAGTCTCCCTGCGGGCGCAAACCAACGGTCCCGTCACCATGGACGCCCATTATAGGCCTTCCCCGCGCCGTTGTCACGCCTTCCATGAACGCCGCAGATGCGCCGCGCCCCCCGCGCATCGTAGAATCGCGGAAACCGTTTGGAGGCAGACAGCATGGCACGTTGGGCAGGCATTGCGGCGCTGGCCGCACTCGCGTTTTCGATTGGGTTGACGACTCCCGCAGGGGCCGGCGCGGAATCCCCCTCCGACGCGGTCCATGTCTTCCATTACACCTGGTACCGGAACCCCGCGACGGACGGCTCCTGGGCGCACTGGGACCATCCGGTGATGCTGCAGGGCGGCGGCACCGGGAAGGGGCACCGGCCGCCGGACGAGATCGGCGCGAATTTCTACCCCGCGGCGGGGCTGTACAGTTCCATGGACCCGGAGGACGCGCTGCGGCAGATGCGGGACATCCGCCGGGCGGGCGCGGGCGTGGCCGCCGTCACCTGGTGGGGGATCAACCACCCCTCCGACGCCTCCCTCAGGGTCGCGCTGGACGCCGCGGAGAAGGCGGGCATTAAAATCTGCGTGCATCTGGAGCCCTTCCCCGGGCGCAACGCGCAGACGACGCGCGCCGCCCTGGCGTATCTGGCGGAGACCTGCGGCGCGCATCCGGCGCTCTACCGCCGGGAAGGCCGCCCGATGGTCTATCTCTACGACTCCTACCTCACCCCGCCGGAGGAGTGGGCGGCGGTCTTCGCGCCGGACGGCGCGGACACGGTGCGCGGCACCGCCCTGGACTGCTGGGCCGTCGGCCTGTGGGTCAAGAAGGACGACGGGCCAAAACTGAAGGCCGCCGGCTTCGACGGCTTCTACACCTACTTCGCCACGGACGGGTTCACCTACGGGTCCACGCCGAAGAACTGGCCCGTCCTGAACGCCTTCGCCAAACGCCACAAGATGCTCTTCATCCCCAGCGTCGGCCCGGGCTACAAGGACGAGCGCATCCGCCCCTGGAACGCGGAAAACACGCGGGGCCGCGAGGACGGCGCGTACTACGACCGCATGTTCTCCGCCGCCCTCGCCCTGAATCCCGAAATCGTCTCGGTCACCTCCTACAACGAGTGGCACGAGGGCACCCAAATCGAGCCGGCCGTCCCCAAGGCCGTCGAGGGCGTCCCCTACGAAGACTACGGCGCCCTGCCGCCGGAAGGATACCTGGACCGGACGCGCCACTGGGCGGAAAAGATGGGAAAGACCCCCTGCCCCGTCCTCTCCTGTGTGAACGGCGCAAATTAGGAAGAAATCCCGCCCGCAACCCCTCGGGGAGTCTGACCAATGAAAAAATGCCTGATTCCGATGCTCCTCCTCGCCGCCGTTGCGGCGCGCGCGGACGGCCCCGCAAAGGGCGTCGTTTACGCGGATGCGAACGCCAACGGCGTCCGGGACGCGGCCGAGGCCGGCATCCCGGGGGTTATGGTGTCCAACGGCCGGGAGGTGGCCGTGACAGACGGGGACGGGGCCTGGTCCCTGCCGGTCACGGATGACACGGCCCTGTTCGTGGTGAAGCCGACGGACTACGCCGTGCCGCTGGACGCGCACCGCCGCCCCCGCCATTACTATCTGCACAAGCCCGCAGGCTCGCCGCCCGGCGACGCCGCCCCGGGCGTGGACCCCACGGGGCCCCTGCCGGACTCCGTGGACTTCGGCCTCGTCCCGAGTCCTGAGCCCCGCGCCTTTGACATGCTCGTCCTCAGCGACCCGCAGGCCCGCGGCATCGCCGAGGTGAACTACATCGCCCGCGACGTGGTGCCGGAGCTCGTCGGCACGGACGCCGCCTTCGGCGTTGTCCTGGGCGACATTGTGGCGGATGACCCCGGACTCTTCAGGGAGATCAGCGAGGCCGCCGGCACCGTGGGCATCCCCTGGTACTGGGTCTTCGGCAACCACGACGGCAACCGGAGCGCGAAGGAGGACCGCCACGCGGACGAGACCTTCGAGCGCTTTTTCGGCCCCGCCACCTACGCCTTCTGGCACGGCGGCGTCTTTTTCTTCGCCTTCCGCAACATGGAGCTGAACGCGGAGGGCAAGTTTGAGTACCGCTTCCGCGCGGACGACCTGGCGCTGCTGCGCGGGTGCCTGGAGCGGGTGCCGGAGGAGGCGCTCGTGGTCCTGATGATGCATGTGCCCCTGCCCGCCGCGAAGAACTGCCGCGAACTCTACGCCCTCGTGCAGGACCGGCCCCGCGTCTTCTCCATGTCCGGCCACACCCACGAACAGGCCCACCTCTTCCTGGACGCCGCCCGCGGCTGGAAGGGCGCCGAACCGCACCACCACTACATCGCGGGCACCGTCTCGGGCGCGTGGTGGGTCGGCGAGCGCGACGAGACCGGCATCCCCCACGCCACCATGAACGACGGCGGGCCCAACGGCCACGCCGTGGTCTCCTTTGACGGCGCCGGCTACCGCATCCGCTACAAGGCCGCGCGGCGGCCCGCCGACTGGCAGATGAACGTGTACTGCCCCGACGAGCTGCCCCGGCCGGAGGCGGCGGGCACGGAGGTAACGGTCAACTTCTTCGCCGGGTCCGAGCGCTGCCGCCTCGACATGACCCTCAACGGCGGCGCAACCTGGCTGCCCATGGAGCGCTTCACCGGCACCGACCCCGAATGCGCCCGCATGCACGCCATGAACCCCCACCGCCTCGACGGTGTCTGGGGATGGGACGTGGACGAGCCGTCGCGCACCGGCCACCTCTGGCGCGCCCGCATGCCGGAGGGGCTGGCACCGGGCACCCACCTCCTCACCGTCCGCGCCACCGACCTCTTCGGGCAAACCCACACCGGCCACCGCGTGGTCCGCATCCTGGAAACGCCCCGGCCCATGTGACCCGGAAAGAATGAACATGGATGGACAGGATAGACAGGATGCTCAGAAATCCCGCCCGTCCGTGCGAAAAAGGAGGAAGAAAGAAGATGAACGAACAGGATGTTCAGGAGGGGATGAAGCACCGCCATATTACCGAGGCCGTGATCGGCTGCGCCTTCGATGTGATCAACGAAATGGGTGCGGGATTCTTGGAGTCTGTCTATGAAAAGGCCCTGCTCGTAGCCTTGCGGCAGAAGGGCCTGTCCGCCACTGCCCAGCACCCCATCCGGGTTCTGTTCCGCGGCGAATCCGTCGGCGACTTCTACGCCGACCTGCTGGTCGAGGAAAGAGTCCTAATAGAGCTGAAGGCTGTCAAGGCCCTCGCACCCGAACACCAGGCCCAAGTCATCAACTACCTCAACGCATCGGGCATCGAGGTCGGCTTGCTCATCAACTTCGGCAATCCCTCCCTGGAATTTCGACGCCTCACCCGAAAAAAAGGAACCGGCACGGGCACTCAAGACGCGTACGATTCCTGACTTATCCTCCCCATCCTGCCCATCCATGTTTAACAGTTTCCGCTCAGTCGTCGGCGGGGTCGTCCCCGGTGAGGCGGTGGGAGTCGCCGGCCATCTCGGCCTGGTCTTCGGCGAGGCCGGGGGGCAGGTCGAAATTGCCGTGCCGCAGGAACTGCATGCACAGCAGCGCCACCTGGCGGCTGTTCATGATGAAGGTGTGCGCGTGGCGGACCAGCGCCCAGGCCCGCATCCCCTCCAGCTTGGTGCTTTCCACGGTGACCACGCCGTCGTTCGGCTCCTTGAATGTGAGCCGCTGGCCCCGGTCGCCCGCGATGACCGCAAACTCCCCCGGCGGCACGGGGAGGGCCTCGTAGAAGGCGTCGGAGGCAAGCTGCTGCCCGCTGTCACCCGTGAACCAGCGGTAGATGGGGTTGTCCTTGAACGCCCGGGCCAGCTCCGCGGGCCGGTTGGGCGGGGCGAGCATCACAATGCGGCCCAGCCCCGGCGGGTACCCCTTCTTGAACCCGTTGCGGAGGATGATGTTTCCCAGGGAGTGCCCGATGAGGTGGTACACCGGGGTCTCCACCTTTTCCGCGAGGAAGGCGCGCAGGTCGTCCGAAAGCGCGTCCATGGAGGCGGCCTTGGCGCTGTAGGGAAAATTGAGGACCGTGTACCCGGCGGACCGCAGCCGCACCTCCATGAGCCACATGGAGGCCCGGGTGCGGCCCATGCCGTGAAGCAGCACCACCGTCTCCGACCCCGCCGGGACCTTTTCCACAGGCTCCTCCCCGGCGGCAAACACGCCGGCCACGACGCAAAACAGCGCCGCCAGGGACACCGTCTTTCCAGTGGGGGCCGTCATGGGATGCGGGGGTTTCCTGTGGTCCGCGCGCCGGACACCGCCGTCCGCGGCGGCGCGGGCCGGAAGTATAGGCGGAACAGCCGCGCGCGGGCAAGCCGCCCGCGCGGTCCCGGGTCAGAGGGCGACATCCACAACCGCCTGCTGGCCCTCAAGCACCTCGAAAGGCGCCGTCTTGCGCTCCATGCCGCCGCGGGCCGCGGGGAAGTCTTTCCGGCTGATGCTCTTGGTCGAGGCGAAAAGGGTCACCTCGCCCTTGCCCGCCGGCAGGTCCGGACAGGTATAGGTCCCGGCCCCGGACACTTCGAGCAGCCGCCGCTCGACGGCGTTCTCGCCGCGGAACAGGGCGACCTCCACAAAGGCGGACCGGGGCGCGCCGCCCGCCTGGGAGACGGCGCCCGCAACGGAGCAGCCGCCGGAGGCGTAGACGAAGTCCATCCAGGTGACCTGCGACAGGTCGAGTGTGCCCTTCTGCTCGTAGACCCAGTCAAACCACGGGGCGGAGGCGGGCGGCGCCACGCGGGCCGCCACGAACACCGGGCCGGGCGGCAGCTTGACCACTTCATACTGTCCGGGGGTGGTGTAGGCCGGCTCCATGATCCGGCTGCCCACCGTGGAGCCGCTGGTCACCCGGAACTCCGAAAAGACGGCGGGGCGCCCGCCGGCCACCACGTCCCCCGTGATGGAGCCCTTGCGCGGAAGCTGTATCTTGACCTCCGTCACCTTGCCGGGCTCGGACACGATGACCGCGCGGCCCATGCCGTATTCGCGGTGGTCCAGAAGAAACCAGTTCACCCCCACCGGGAGGGTGTAAATGGCGAACTCGCCCCGGTTGTCCGTGGTGGCGTAGGACAGCTTGCCGCGGACCGTGCCCTCGGGCGTGCCCTGGCGCGGCATCACGCGCACCCCGGAAACGGTCAGCTCGTTGGCCCCGTAGACCTTCCCCTTGACGACCGCCGACCGCTGCAGCGGAAACTCCAGCACCCCCTCCGGGTTCCACGCGTCTGAAAGGCTGAACGGCGCCCCGTGGGGCGCGTAGCCGCGCGCCCGCGCGTACAGGGTGTACTCGTCCATGATCTGGAACTGGTCGGTGAACTCGCCGGCCGGGTTCGACTGCGCCCGGAACTCGTCAAGCACATAGGGCTGCAGCATCTGGTGCCGCCCCTTGCACGCGGCGATCTCGAACTCGGGGATCGGCTGCCCCGTGTTGGCGTCCACCACCCGGCCGCGCACGGCGAACCGGAGCGGCACGCGGTCCGCGATGTCCACGTCCACCCGCGCGTTCTTGCGGTCTGTGACCAGCCGCACATCATGGGCCAGCAGGCGGCCCTGGTGGGAAATCGCCACCTTGTGCTCCCCGCGCGTCACCCCCTTGATCTCAAAGGCCCCGTAGAGGTCCGTCTCCGCCGACGGGCCCAGTGTCCGGGTGAGGTCTGGAACCCCGTCAGGCCCGGGGTCGGCGATCACCTGACCGGCCATGTCCACATCGTACACCGTCACCAACAGCCCCGGAATCCCGTCGCCAAACCGTTTGTCCCCCACCCGGCCCTGCAGGGCGTAATTGGTCGGCATGGCCGGCGTGGCGGCGGGCGGTTGCGCGTCGGCGGGCGGCGGGGACGCGGGTTCCCCCCCTGCGGCGGCGGTCTCCGGCGTTTCCGGCGCGGCCCCCCCGCCGGAAGACGGCGGCGGCTCAACGGGGGGGGCGGGCTCCGAACCGGCGGCGACCGCGCCGGGGACAGGGTCGGCGGGGGCCAGGAAGGCGGCATAGGCGAAATAGCCCCCGATCACCACCACCGCCAGCGCCGCGAGCCCCGCCGCCAGCGCCACCGGGCTGATCCGGCGCCGCTTGGTCCTGCCGAGATGGGTTTCCTTGGCCGCCTTGATGGCCGCAATGTCCCCCGCCACCTCGCGCATGATGTGGACCATGCGCTCCTTGCTGGCCAGCTCCCCCGCGAGGGCGGAGGCCACCTCCTTGCGCAGGGACTTCTCCACATTCTCCAGGGTGCGGGCCAGGTCCTCCCCCGCCTCCTTCGGCTCGATCTTGAGCAGGTCGGCTATCTGCCGGGCCGGTGTCCCGCAAAGCACATGGAGCATGAACCCCTTGCGCTCCTGCACGGAAAACGGGCCGAGCTCCTCGTTAAGCGGGTCCATCAGCTCCGTCTGCAGCCACTTCAGGTCCACCGGCACGGCCGAGGGGTCGCGGTCCCGCGGCGCGAAGCGGTCGGCCCCCCGCTGCGCGAGGAGGTTGTCCGTCTCCCCCTGCGCCAGGGCGCACAGCCAGTGGCCCAGCTTGCCCGCGTCGGTGATGGAGACCAGGCGGTCGAAGGCCATCCGGAACGTGGAGACCACCACCCGGTCGGCGGCGGCCACGTTGCCGGACTGCGCAAGCGCGACCGCGTACACTGCGGGCTGGTACCGCTCGATGATGTGGCGGAACGAGTCGGGCTGCCCCTTGAAGATGCGCCGTATGGCGGCCCGGTCTTTGTTGACAGGTCTGAAAGCCACTGCGTCACCCTCGCGCGTTGCATGACCGTGGGGCGCGGAGCGCCCGGGGCCCGTCCAGTTTTCTCACGCTGTCTCGCCTGGCCGCCGGAACACCCGTGTACCCGGCCGGCCGGTGCCGCGGGGCACCGTCAGTATTATGCGGATGCGGAGAAATCCGTTCAAGTCCCGCGGAGGGCGCGGAAACCGGGGCGCGCTTTAAAGGTACGCGTGCCCCTCGGCCTCGGGCTGGTAGACGATGTCCACCACCACGGCCCGGTGCTCTCCGCCGTCCTTCTCATAGACGAGGGTCTCGCCCACGCGGGATCCGAGCAGGGCCGTGCCCAGCGGACTGAGCACGGAAATGTGGTCCGGGGCCCCGGAGAGGAATCCCGGGTAGACCAGCGTACACAGGCGCTCGCGGCTGGTCTGGGTGTCCTGCAGGATGAGGCTGGAGTTCATGGTGACCACATCCTCGGGCACCGGCTCCCCGTGCAGGATGGTCGCGTGGTCCAGCTCCTCATGAAGACGGCGCACCGAGCTCCAGGAGTCCTCGTCAACCCCTCCGGTCAGCAGCTCGATGCGCTTCTGAAGTGTTTCGCAATCGCGTTCGGTGACCACAATCTGCCGTGTGCCCATTGCGCTCCCTTTCGGTGGCTTCCCAGTTGCCGTGGCGGCGCGCGCTGCGCCGTCCCCAGCATAGTACCCTTTTCCGCCTCCAATGTAAACCCTGTTTCTGCAACGCCGCATTCCGCGGAAAAGGGGACAGGGCGGCGGGGCAGGCGCAGAAGTCAGAAGCCGTGTCGCCGCAGCGTGTTGTCCACGCCGGAGAGGTAGGACGCGCCAAAAAGGCGCGCGTGCACCAGCAGGGGGTACAGGGTGTAGATGTCCCGCCGCAGCTCGAAAAAG
>JAPXRP010000113.1:0-13408 GCA_033813475.1 Candidatus Hydrogenedentota bacterium | reverse complement strand
TTTCCAAAAACCTTTTCCGCCCCCCCTTGACAAACGGCCAAACTTGTGTTAGTTTATTGATACAATCAGGCAAAGGAGCGGCACATGCTCATCACCATCAACCAGAGTGACGGAACCCCGATCTACTTCCAGATCGTCCGTCACATCAAGCACCTGATCGCCACGGGGCGTCTCGGGCCGGGGGACGAGCTCCCCACGGTCCGCGCCCTCGCCCAGCAACTGGTGATCAACCCGAACACCGTGGTCCGCGCCTACCGCGATCTGGAGGCCGCCGGGCTCATCTCGTCGCGGCGCGGCGCGGGCACCCGGGTGGCCGACCGTCCGGTGCCCTATTCGGACGACGAGTGCCGCCGCATCCTGTCGGAGCGGCTGGACGGCGTCATTGTGGAGGCGAGAAACCTGAACATCCCCCTCGGGGTGGTGGTCGAACTGCTGAAAGAACGCGACCGGGCACTGCGTCCAGCCGGAGCAACAACGCGCAAGGAGGAAGGTCATGAGTAACGGGAACGAGTCGGCGCCGGTGATCGAGGTGACGGGGCTGGGCCGGAAGTACGGCAAAAAGGACGCGCTCCAGGACGTGAGCCTGCGCGTCGGGCGGGGCGGCGTGTTCGGCCTCGTGGGCGAGAACGGCGCGGGCAAGACCACGCTGATCCAGCACCTGCTCGGGGCGCTGCGGCCCCAGTCGGGCACGGTGCGCGTGTTCGGGGCGGACCCCGCCTACGACCCGCCCGCCGTGCTGTCCCGCATCGGCTACCTCTCCGAGGACCGCGACCTGCCCGGCTGGATGCGCGTCGGCGAGTTCCTCCGCTACATGCGCGCCTTCTACCCCGGGTGGGATGCGGCCTTCGCGGAGCGTATGGTCGGCGAGTTCGGCCTGAACCCCGCCGCGAAGATCCGCAGCCTGTCGCGGGGCGAGCAGGCGCGCACCGGCCTGCTGGCCGCCGTCGCCCACCGGCCCGAGTTGCTGCTCCTCGACGAGCCGTCGTCCGGCCTGGACGCCGTCGCCCGCCAGCAGATCCTCGCCGCCGTCGTGCGCACCGTGGCCGAGGAGGGGCGCACCGTCGTCTTCTCCTCCCACCTCCTCGACGAGGTCGAGCGCGTCGCGGACCACGTCCTCATGCTGCACCAGGGCCGCGTGGTCATGGACATGCCCATGGACGAGGTCAAGGCCCGCCACCGGACCCATCTCCTCCGCTGGGCCGAAGTCCCCGCCGCCGACGCCCCCGCCCTGCCCGGCATGCTCCGCGCCGAGCGCGACGGCCGCGAATGGCGCGTCCTCTGCGACGGCGACCCCGAAGCCCTCGCCGCCGCCGTCCGCGCCGCGGGCGGGGAAATCCTCGAAACCGCCCCCGCCACCCTTGAGGCCGTCTTCGTCGCCCGCGTCGGCGCGTAGGGAAGGGAACGCATCGTGGTGGTTAACACGAAAATGCGCGCCCTGCTCTGGGAGGAGGCGCGGGTTGCGGGTAGCATCGCGGCGGCCATGCTTGCCTTCGGGGTGTTGATACTGGCCGTATTCCGCTTCTCCGACGGTGTTGATCAAAACCCCTGGAATGTCGTGGGGGACTATGTGCGGGCGGTGGTTCTTCTCGTGCCGGCCCTGACGGGGCTGCTGCTGGTGCTGGGCATGGGGAACTCCGGACAGATGCGGGGGGGCGGCTTTCCCCGCCGCCTGCTGCGGCTGCCGGTGCGCACGCGCACGCTGGTCACCCTGGCGCTGGTCTCCCGGACGGCAGTCCTGCTCCTTGTGTCCAGCCTGCTTGTGCTGTGCGTGAATCTCCTGTTTGGCCAACGGCTGGATTACTCCCCCTTCCTTCTTGTGGCGGCGGGGTATCTCGTCATCCAACTGGCCGACTGGGTGCGCCCCGTCGCGCCGATGCTCGCCGTGGCCGCCGTCGCGGCGTTGGCCGCGCTGCTGCCACAGGCGGACCCCCTGTCCCTGGGTGTCGCGGGGAGCGCCCTGCCGTGGACCGCACTGGCGGCGGGGGGGACGGTGCTGGCCGGGGCGGTGTGGGGGCTGGGGCTGTGGATGGTGGACCTCCACCGCCACGGCGAAACGGTCCGCTGGCTGACCCTGCCGCGTTTACGGGATCCTTGGGAGGGGCGCTGGACCCCAAAGGCCGCCCCCTTCAAATCCCCCTTCGCCGCCCTGTTCTGGTTCGAGATGCGCCGCACAAGCCTCTTTCTGCCCCTGACGACGGTTCTTTTCTGGGTACTTGGGGCCGCCTTCGTCGCCGGGATCCAGTGGTGGACAGGGGACAAGGGGTATTTCCTCATGTCCCCCGACGCGATCCTGTTCCAGATTCTGCCCTTCGCGGCGCTGATTCTGGCCGCCTTTGCATGGAACATGTTCCGTTTCCTGCCCGGTATTGCTAACAAGGGAAAACTGGGTCCCGCCGGACCATCACCGGTGTTGCCAGCACCCCCCGGTATCCTGGGATCAGCGCGCCTTGCCGTGGCCGCCCTCAATCTGTCCCTGGCTCTGGGACTCGCCTGGACGGCGCAGGTCGTCCACTTCCTGGTCATGGACGGGGGCTTCTATGGGGACATGCTGACGCGCGGGCTGGCCGAAGACACCGTGAGCGTACGCGAGGCGGTGATTGTGCTGATGGGGCCCGGGCTGGTGGTGGCGGGCGCGTGCTGGGTTCTGATGACATCCCTCTACGGGATCGTATTTGTCTTTCTGGCAAGGCACGTCCTCTTCATTTCACCCGACTTGTATGACTTCTACTCGCTTGTTCTGTTCCTCTTCTTGATCGTCGTTCTGCCGTTTCCCGCATTTTTTCTCGCCGACGCCTGGTCAGGACGCTATGCCCGCCGGACGGTTGCCGGGGTGATGCTGTTCTGGGCGCTGCTGGCAATGGCCCTCTTTCCCTTTTCCAACGCCGCGCCGCAACGTCAGATACTGGACGCCCTTTTCTGCCTGGGCCTTTCCGGGGCGCTGGTGTCGTGCTGGCCGCTCACCCTCATCAACTCCTGGGGCCGTGTGTCACAGGGCCCGCCCGCGTTTTACCGATTCGAGCGCCCCGCTTCCGGCTGCCGGAAGACAACGCCCAGAATCCCGCGCGGGCTTGTGGTGGCGGCGGTGGCCGTCCTCTTCCTCGCCGCCTGGCTGCGCTGGCCCTTCGAGCCCGCCTGGCAGAAGGACTTCCGCGCCCAGGGGCTTCCGGTGACGCTGCAAGAGCTTGATGCCGCGCACCCGCCCGTTCCGAAGGCGGAAAACCTCGCGGACCGCCTGCTGGACGCCGCAAAGGCGGCGAAGGAAATGGAGGAGGCATGGGTGCGCACGCTGCCGGAATACGGCAATCCGGAATGGAATTCATGGGACCGGCAGCTTATCCGGGGGGAGGTTTCGGTGGAGCGGCGCGAAAAGGTGCCGGCGGATGCCCTCGCGATAACGGCCGCGTACCGCGAAAACGTGGGCAGGCATGTCTCCGCGATGGTGCATGGGGCGGTGACTTCCGGACTGACCCGGAGCCGGTATCCGCTGAACTTTCGAAAAGTCTTTGAAGACAGCATGGACCATTTCACCCTTCTCCGCGAACTGCTTCGAAACCAGTCGGTGGAGGGGTTCCTCGCGGCAATGGAGGGGCGCAACCAGGACGCCGTCACCGCGCTGACCGACATCCTCGCCATGGCGGATTCCCTGCGCGGGGAGCCCACGGTCATGGGCCAGCTGGTGCGGGGCTCTTTCCTTCAGCATGTATGCGGTGACGCGGAGCTGCTGCTCGACCGGACCGTGATGAACGAGGAGGAGCTCGCGCGCCTCCAGGACGCCCTGGCCCGCGCCGTGCCTCCCGCGTCGGAGCCGCCGTACATGGAGCGGGTCATCGCCGCGGAAACGGTGCTGAGTCTCGAATACTGGGAGCGGCTTCTTGGATTGCCCGGAGCCACGGACCAGCTTCTGGTGTTCGACCATTACAGAAGATGCCGCGCCCTGGCCCGGGAGGGACTGCGGACCCGGAATCTCCCCGCATTTCCGATGGAAGAAAGTCACCGAAACGTCTTTCCAAGGGCGGTGTTTCTCTTGATCTACTCCATGAGCGGGGATGCCCTTGTCCGCGCGCAGATATCGGAGTTCCACACCCGCACACGGCTGAACCTGGCCCGCACCGCGCTGGCGGTGGAGCGGTTCCGGGGAGCGACCGGGCGGCTGCCGGAGCGGCTGGAGGAACTGGTGCCGGAATGGCTGGACGAGGTGCCCGCCGACTATTGGAACCACGGAAAACCCCTGGCCTACCACGTGCGGGAGGACGGGGAATTCGTCGTGTACACCCTGGCGGAGAACCGCCGGGACGACAACGGAGACCCCTGCGGCTGGTGGAAGGAAGGCGATGTGACCTTCACCGTCGCGCCGCCGGAGGCGCGGGCGGAACTGCGGGTGCCCGCCGCCGCAGAGGCGGCGTCATGAACCACGGGAGGATCGAACCATGAACCCCAAGATACGTGCGTTGATGTGGGAGGAGCTGCGGGCGGGCGGGGCGATTGCCGCGGTGAGCCTGGCCAGCGGGATGCTCTGCGTGGCCGTGGCGCGGGTGCATGTGCAGATAACGATGATGAACGCGAAGAGCGCGGCGGACGCGCTGCGCCTGTTCGGCGGGCTCATGTCGGACTTCCGGGAGATCCTCCAGGTGTTCACGCTGGGCGTGCCGGCGATGTGCGCGCTGCTGCTGATTTTCAGCGTGGGCAACTCGGGCCACCTGTCGGGCGGGTTTTCCCGGCGGGTGCTGCACCTGCCGGTGACGACGCATTCGGCGGTGGCGGTGTCGCTGTTCCTGCGGCTGGCGGGGGTGATGCTGCTGACGCTGGCGCTGATGCTGTTCGCGGCGCTGCTGGGCTTTCCGCTGTCCGCGCCCGTGGACCCGGAGCTGCTGGGGCATGCGGCGCGCGGCGGCGTGCGGATGCGCGTGCCGATGCCGGACCCCAGGCACCTGCTTGCGGAACCCTACGCCGCCCTGCCGTGGTTCTTCGCGCAGGCCACGGCGCGGCCGTGGTCGTCCGTGCTGCTGCTGGGGCTCTTCTATCTGGCGGTGCAGCTCTTTGACTGGCTGCGCAAGATGAGCCTGCCCGTGGCGGTATTGGCCTTTGTGACCGTGTTCGCCCTGCCGGCCAGTCCCGCGGCGATGAACTGGCTCGCCGCCCATTCGGGCGCGCCCGGCAGGGGCATGTCCCCCTCCTTCGCGGCGTTCTTTGTCGCCGCCGTGGCGGTGTCCTATCTGGCGGGGTGGGGGATGGTGCGGCAGTACCGCTGCGGCGAGGGCTTCCCGGGGTACATCCTGCCGCGCGTGCGGGACTATGTCCCCGACCTCCATTTCGGGACCGCGCGCCCTTTGCGGTCCCCCGCGTCGGCCCTGTTCTGGCACGAATTGCGCCTGTCGCGCTGGCTGATGCCGGTGCTCGTCCTCCCGTTCACGGCGGTGTTCGCCGGGGTCATTGCACTTGCGGGCGCCCAGGGCAGCCGGCTCACGCATATCGCCGTCTTCGCGCCCCTGCTGGGGCTGCTGGCGGCGGCCTTCGTGTGGAACCTGCGCATGACCTGGCGCAACCGGCCCCGGAAAATCCGGCGGGCGGATTTCGACATGCGGCTCCCCGTGCCGCGGGCGGAGGTGGCGCGGGCGCGGATGATGGCCGCGCTGGCCAACCTGGCGGCGGCCGTCGGGCTGCTCTGGGCGGCGCACACGGCGGTGTTCCTTTTCGCCGACGGCACGCTGGTGCCCCGGCTCTTCTGGGAGGGGCTGGCGTCGGGCGCGACCAGTCCGCGCGAGGTGGCGGTGATCCTTTTCGCCCCCTTCCTTGTCGCGGCGGCGGCGGCGTGGCTGGTCATGCACCTGCCCACGCGCCTGCTCCTGCCCGTGCTGGTCCTCGGCGTGGTGGGCTTCCTCATCCTATCGCTGTATCAGGACCGGTCCGACCTGCTGATGCGGATGTCGGAGGCGAAGATCGTGCGGTATGTCCTAGAATTGGCGCTGGACCGCGTCCCCTTCTTCCTGATGGTGCTGGCCGTGGTCGGGCTGCCGGTCACGGCGGCGGCGGGGGTCCGGATGGGGCGTCTCGCGCCGCGCCGCGCGGCGGTCATGCTCGCCCTGTGGGTGACGCTGGCCGTCGGGCTGTATCCGTTCTCCCTGGGGCTGGCGGGCACGGACGCGCGGAGCGCCGCGTTCCTGTGCCTGGCCCTCGGCGCGGCGCTGGTGCTGCCGTGGCCCGTGGTGACGCTGACCCTCGGCCGCGAGGGCCTGCGCGCGCGCATGGACCGCGAGAACCCGGCGCAGCACGCCCGCTTCGCCGCCGGGGAGCCCGGCCCGGCCCGCCTGAGGCGCGCGGTGGGGGTGCTGCTCCTGTTCGGCCTGCTCGCGTGGATGCGCTGGCCCGCCGACCCCGCCTGGAAGACCCTGCTGCGCGCGCGCGGCCTGCCCACGAGCTGGGAGGCCCTGAACATGTGGTATCCCCCCGTGCCCCCGGAGAAGAACCTGGCCCGGCTCTACGTGCAGGCGGCGGCGGACCTGACGCGCAATGAAATGGCGTACATGAAGGAGGACCCCACCAGGACTGAATACACCAGGGTCATCATCGAGGCCACCGCCTCCTCCAAGCGTAGAACGCGCGACGACGAACGGCTCAAGAACACCCTGATCGTCGGCGGGGCCACCCTGGGACGGCGGGACCCGGTCTATGAGGACATCCTGGCCACCACCCGGGAGTGGTACGCGCGGGTGGGCGCGCCGACGGCGGCGGCGCTGCACGCCGCGGCGCGGTCCGGCCTCACGGAGGGCCGCCACGATGTGAACCTGAGCGCGGGCTTCGCCGTGCTGCTCCCGCATCTGGCCAAGATGCGCCAGCTGGCGCGCGTCCTCGCCGTGGAGGCGCTGCTGGCCGTGATGGACAACCGGGGCGGGGACGCCGTCACGGCGGCCCTGGACATTGTCCCCATGGCCCATTCCCTCGCGGAGGAGCCCCTGCTCATCTCGCAGCTCGTGCGGGCGGCCATCCTCGGCATTGCGGTGGAGGCGGGGCAGACCGCGCTGAACCGCGCCGACCTGTCCGACGCCGACCTGCTCCGGCTCCAGGAGGGGCTGGCCGCCGCGGTGCCGCCGATGGACCGGGAGCCCATGTTCCGCCGCGCCCTGCTGGCGGAGTACATCATGAACCTTCCGGCGCCGGAAATGATGGCGCGCCGGGAAATCTCGGCGAAGAGCCAGGAGCATCCCCCCACCATTCTGCACCTCCTTCGGGACGAGATGGCCGGAAGGCCGGGGCTGTGGCCTGCCGGTAAACCCTGCACCAGGTACTTTCAGAGCCTCGCCCAGGGCGTGGGTGAGGGATTTTCCGGCATGTCGGAGACCGGTGCCCTAGTCAACTGCTGGTCCATGAACCGCCGCATGGGCCTGCTGGAGGCGCGCAGCGCCGACGGGGTGCTGGAAGACTTCATCGCCCGCCTGAAGCGCGCGCGCGGGAACGTCCCGGACGGGCTGGAGCTTCCAGAGTCGGACATGCTTGCCGCGCGGGCGGTCGTCGCCTACATCACTCTGCCCGCCTTGGCGCGCGCCTTCGAGGCGGAGTGGCGCATCCGCACGCAGACCGGCCTGGCGCGGACCGCCGCCGCCGTGGAGCGGTTCCGGCTGGCCAACGGACGCCTGCCGGAACGGCTGGAGGAACTGGTGCCCGCCTTCCTCGACCAGATACCCGTGGACCCCTGGAACCACGGCGAGCCCGTCACCTGCAGAGTCCGGAAGGCGGGGGATTTCGTGCCCACGGGCCCGGAAAGACAGGGTCGCCACGTCGCGCGCCAAGTCCGGGAGGACGGCGAGTTCGTGGTGTATTCCTACGGCCAGAATCTCAAGGACGACGGCGGCGGGGAGATGGACAGCTGGTGGCACGAGGGCGACATGACGTTCACCGTCGCCCCGCCGGAGGTCCGCGCCGAACTGCGCATCCCCAGTCCGCCGGAGGAGAAGAAGAAGACAGAGGAGTAGGACGAGGAAGAGTTCATCCGCAGATGACGCAGATGGACGCAGATGAGGACTCTTTGAGAGGCGCATCCGGGGCCGTGATAAGTCACCGGGGCGAACAGACGCGCGAAGCGCCTTGGAGTGCGGCAGCTTGCTGCCGCCTTCCAGACCGGGTGCCGCACAGACGGTTGAAGAAGAGCGTGATACAATCAAAGAGTTTCTTGGGCAAGAGAGGAGAACAGACATGAAGACGAAAATCCAAATGGCCTTCACGGTGATTGGCGGAGTCTGCACCATGGGTCTGATCGCGACCAACGGCGCGCCGCCAGGGGTGCTGGCGGTCTGCGGCGCGCTCCTCGTGGTCGTTGCGGGGGTTTATGCGCTGGTGGAATTCGTCTGGCGGCGGCGCTGGGCCGGGGCGGACGCCCCCGAGGGGCGCGCGCTGCTGGACGCGGTGCTCGAGGCCTGCGTCCCCTCGGTGATAACGGCGCCCATCCTGATTGCCTACCTTGCGGGGCACCCCGCAGGCAGAAAGCATGACCTACTGGCGGGGCTTCTGGTCCTGCTCCTGGTCGGGTCCCTCGTGCACGTCGCCTGGCGGGGCTTCCGGTACGCCCGAACCCGGCAGGCGTAACGCGTCCCCGTCCGCCCCGCCGTCGCACACGCGGCGGACTTGGGACCGAAAAGCAACCACCGATGAACGGTGATGGACACCGATCTTTTTCGGGGGTGGTGTGCTGACGCCTTCCAGACCGGGTCGCCGCGGTGACCAACGGGCTGTTGCGGTTATCCGGCGCGCGGGCTCAGGCCAGCACGGCGGCGGGGTCGAGGCAGCAGGCCCGGAGCCGTTCCATGAACGGCAGGACATGCTCCAGGTCCATGACGCGGTGGTCGAACACGATGGTGAGCGGCAGGATGCTGTGCGCGGTGATGCGCTCGCCGTCGCCGTCGGGGACCACCACGGGCCGCCGCACAACGGCGCCGAGGGCGATGGCCGTGGTCTGGGGCTGGATGATGACGATCATCGGCGCGGCGAAATACTGGCCGCGCGGCGCGGTGCTGCCCACGTTGGAGACGAGCACCGTGGCGCTCAGGAGGTTCTCCGGGGTGACGCGCCTGTCCGGCGGCGTGTCGCGCCAGCGGCGGCGGGCCTCCGCGGACACCCGGGGCAGCCGCCCCGGCCCGAGAAAGTTTGCCCAGAGCCGCCAGAGCACGCGCGGGTCCAGCCGGAACAGGCGGCGCAGGGTGTCGCGCACCCCCGCCTCGCGCAGGAGCATGTCCACGTCCGTGTTCGCCGCCCGCGCGCGCAGGTCCTCCATGCCCGCGCACACCCCCCGCATGGACAGGGCGGCCACGTCCTTGAGCACGGGGGTGATCATGCGGCCGTCGGCGGAGCGGAAGGGGATGGCAATGTTCACCTCCTCGAAGCAGGTGACGCGGCCCACGGCGGAGTGCGGCCCGTAGCTGACGTGGGCGTTCATCTCGGGGGCGGCGCGCAGGGCCTCCGCCACCAGCCTGAGCAGGACGGCGTTCACAGTGACCCGCGACCCGCCGAAAGACGGGTGGGCCTTCGCCGCGCGGACCCAGTCCAGCACGGGGTCCACCTCCATCTCCAGCAGCAGCGAGACATGGGGCGCCTCCAGCCAGCCCTCAAGCGTCTTGTTCGCCACAACGCGCCGCTGGATGTCGAAGTACCCGGTGGTGGTCTTTCGGGACGGGGTGAACTGCATGGCACGCTCCTTGACCGGTGGCCGGGATTATACCCCGGAACGCGGTGCGCGAGGGACGGTTTTCACAGTCCGCGCAGCCAATCGCACTAACATCCTTGGGCACTTTCCGGTTGGAGTCCGTTCATTGCCCTTTGTCCAAACTCTTAGGGCATTCTTGAATGAACCGTGGCCGTTCGTGTGTGTGCGGGCCCCACTTCCCCGGAGGGGAAGAATGTGAGTAGCCGGAGGTGACCGAAGGGAACCTCCGGATAGATGCCCGCAGGACTGCAACCCCGAAGGGGTTGAATGTGTTTTTCCGGCACGCCGGTCGCTGAACCCGCTCACATTCAACCCCTCCGGGGTTGGATTCTTCGGGAATCCGCGCACCGGAGGTTCCCTTCGGTCACCTCCGGCTACTCACATTTGTCCCCTTCGGGGACACTCGCCCTGAAAGGTCTTGCGGATAGGCGCCGAAACCGCGTTGGCGACGTCGAAGGGCGCATTTTAGTGCGATTGCCCTGGCAGTCCGCGCTTTCGGCCCCCGGCCTACTCCCACTCGATGGTGCCGGGCGGCTTGCTGGTGATGTCGTAGAGGACGCGGTTGATGTGCTTGACCTCGTTGCAGACGCGGTTGGAGACGCGCTGGAGGAGGTCTGGGGGGAAGCGGTACCAGTCGGCGGTCATGGCGTCGGTGGAGGTGACGGCGCGGAGGCTGCACACCTCCTCGTAGGTGCGCTCGTCGCCCTGGACGCCCACGCTCTTGACGGGCAGCAGGCAGACCAGGGCCTGCCAGATCTCGTCATAGAGGCCGGCCTTGCGGATTTCGTCAATGAAGATGGCGTCGGCGTCGCGCAGGGTGTCCAGCCGCCCGCGTGTCAGCTCGCCCACGCACCGCACCCCGAGCCCCGGCCCGGGGAAGGGGTGGCGGTCCACGACGTGGGGGGGCAGGCCCAGCTCGCGGCCCAGGGCGCGCACCTCGTCCTTGAACAGCTCGCGCAGGGGCTCGAGCAGCTCCAGGCGCATCTTGGCGGGGAGGCCGCCGACGTTGTGGTGGCTCTTGATGGTGACGGAGGGCCCGCCGGTGGCCGAGGTGGACTCGATGACGTCGGGGTAGAGCGTGCCCTGGGCGAGGAAGTCCACATGACCAATCTTCTTCGACTCGCGCTCGAACACGTCAATGAACACCTTGCCGATGATCTTGCGCTTGCACTCGGGGTCCGTGACGCCGGCCAGGGCGGTGAGGAACTCGTCCTCCGCGTCGGCGTAGACCACGTTGAAGTGGAAGGTGTCGCGGAAGACCTCCAGCACGAGGTCGGCCTCGCCCCGGCGGAGCAGGCCGTTGTTCACGAACACGCAGGTGAGCTGGTCGCCGATGGCGCGGTGGATGAGCGCCGCGGCCACGCTGCTGTCCACGCCGCCGCTCAGGCCGCAGAGTACCTTCCTGTCGCCGACCCGGGTGCGGATCTCCTCGACGGCGAGGTCTATGAACGAGCCCATGCGCCAGTCGCCGGGGCGGCCGCAGATGTCGTGGACGAAGTTCTCGAAGATGCGCATGCCCTGCGGCGTGTGGACCACCTCGGGGTGGAACTGCACGCCGTAGAAGCGCCGCACGGGGTCCGCGACGGCGGCGTAGGGCGAGTTTTCCGTGCGGCCGACGGCGCTGAAGCCCGCGGGCAGCTCCTCCACGCGGTCGCCGTGGCTCATCCACACATGGGTCTTCGCGTCCACGTTCTTCAGGAAGCCCGTGCCGTCGTCCCCGTGCTCCAGCTGGGCGATGCCGTACTCGCGCTGGTCGGCGCGGGCCACGCGGCCGCCGAGCATCTGCGCGAGGAGCTGCACGCCGTAGCAGATGCCGAGGATGGGCACGCCGAGGGCGAAGACCCCCGGGTCGGGGTGGGGCGCACCGGGCTGGTGCACGCTGGCGGGCCCGCCGCTGAAGATGATGCCGACGGGGTCCATCGCCCGCAGGCGCTCCGCCGGGATGCTGTAGGGGACGATGACGCTGTAGACGTTCGCCTCGCGGACGCGCCGGGCGATGAGCTTGCTGTACTGGGCGCCGAAGTCTAGGACGACAATGGGTCTGCGGATGTCCTGCATGGGGGGGATTCCGTGTGGTTGCCTGAAAACTCAGCGGGGGACCTGGTAATTCGGGGCGTCCTCCGTGATCGTCACGTCGTGGGGATGGCTTTCGCGGAGCCCGGCGGCGGTCATCTCGACGAACCGGGCGTTGGTCTGGAGTTCGGGCACGGTGGCGCAGCCGCAGTAGCCCATGGCGGCGCGCAGGCCGCCGACGAGCTGGTGGACGTAGCCGGACAGCGCGCCCCGGTAGGGCACGCGCGCCTCGATGCCCTCGGGCACCAGCTTGGTCGGGTCGGAGTCGAACTGCATGTAGCGGGTCTTGCTGCCGCGCTGCATGGCCTTGATGGAGCCCATCCCGCGCACCACCTTGAAGGTGCGGCCCTCGTAGAGAACCTTCTCGCCCGGGCTCTCCTCGGTGCCCGCGAACAGGCTGCCGATCATGACGGAGTCGGCGCCGGCCGCGATGGCCTTGGCGATGTCGCCGCTGTACTTCACGCCGCCGTCGGCGATGACCGGCACGTCGCGCCTCCGGCACTCCGCCGCCACGTCCATCACCGCCGTGAGCTGGGGCACGCCGACGCCCGCGACCACGCGGGTGGTGCAGATGGCCCCGGGGCCCACGCCCACCTTCACGGCGTCCACCCCCGCCTCCACCAGGTCGTGCGCCGCCTCGGCGGTGACCACGTTGCCCGCGACCACCTGGGCGTCCGGGAAGGCCGCCTTGATCTGGCGGACCATGTCCAGCACCATCTCGCTGTGGCCGTGGGCGGAGTCCACCACCACCACGTCGGCCCCCGCGGAGAGCACCGCCTCCACGCGCTCGACCTCTCCGGGTCCGACGCCGACCGCCGCGCCCACGCGCAGGCGGCCCCGTTCGTCGGTGCAGCGGTTCGGGAAGTCGCGCGCCTTGATGATGTCCTTGATGGTCAGCAGGCCCTCCAGGCGCCCCTCTTTGTCCACGATGGGCAGCTTCTCGATGCGGTGCCTGTGCAGGAGGCGCTTGGCCTCGTCCATCGGCGTGCCCGGGGGCACGGTGACCAGCCGCTCGCGCGGCGTCATCACGTCGGCGATGGGCGCGTCGAGGTCCTCCTCAAAGCGCAGGTCGCGGTTGGTGAGGATGCCGACCAGGATGCCCGCCGCGTTGGTGATGGGCACGCCCGACACATGGTAGCGGCCCATGAGCGCCTCGGCGTCCTTGAGCTTGTGCTCCGGCGTCAGGGTGAAGGGATGGCTGACAATGCCCGCCTGCGACCGCTTCACGCGGTCCACCTCCTCCGCCTGTTCGGACAGGCTGAGGTTCTTGTGGATCACCCCCAGGCCGCCCTCCTGCGCGATGGAGATGGCCAGCCGCGACTCCGTCACCGTGTCCATGGCCGCGCTCAGCAGGGGCACGTTCAGGGTGACCGCGCGGGTCAGGCGCGTGCGCACGTCCGTGTCGCGCGGAAGCACCCCCGAGCGGGCGGGGCGCAGCAGCACGTCGTCGAAGGAAAGCCCCCTCATAATCCTGGAATCACCGGTCATGGCGCCTCGCATCGCCGTGCGAAAGGAGCGGCTGCGGGTCCCGGCGGGCACGGCGTTCCCCCGGGGAAGATATTATAGACCTTTCGCGGGAACGGCGCAAATTGGCGCTGAAGAGGGCGCGGCAAGCGGCGCCCCTACCCGCCCATGCCTCGGGCA
>JAPXRP010000112.1:0-13484 GCA_033813475.1 Candidatus Hydrogenedentota bacterium | reverse complement strand
CGCGCGCGTCCCATCGCCATGCCTGACATCTCCCGGTTGGCCTCACGGGAAGCATACCATACCGACAGCTATATGTCAATAACAAACACTACTGCAAGCCCGCCTTTTGCCACAGGCTGCTAGGCGAGTCAATCCACGCGCTCCCATCAGAAGGCGCGCCAGTGTAACTCCCGTGGTAGTCGTCTTCGCACCATTCCCACACGTTCCCGCTCATGTCGAACAACCCAAAGGCATTGCCCGTCTTGCCGCCCACCGCCTTGCTCCCGTTGGGGCTGTTGTTCCCGCTGTACCAGGCATAGGTCCCAATCTGCGTGTAGCCGATGTCCTCGCCCCAGTAGAACCGCGTCTGTGTCCCTGCCCGGCACGCATACTCCCACTCCGACTCGCTCGGCAGACGCACCGTCAGCGGGCCCTGGCCGCTGCCCGCGATATGTGTGTTCAGCGAGGTGATGAAATTCTTCGTGTCATCCCACGAGATGTAGTACGCCGGATACGTGTTGCCCAACCCGTACGTCGCCGACGGCGCCGTCCCTGGCCACGTGCTCCGCACGGCAATCCACTGCTGCTGCGTCACCTCGTACTTGCCCATCCAGAACCCGTACGCCAGCGTGACCGGATGTTGCGGGTCTTCTATCGCATAGCTGTCCACCTCGCCCGGATACCGGCCCATCTGGTAACCGCCCGAAGGCACCCACCGCAGCACCAGAGGCACGCCCCCCGGAAGCAGAATCGTCCGCTCCACCAGGTTGATCGTGTCGCTCACCACGCCCGACTCCACCAAAGCCGCGTCGCGCACCTTGAAATACACCGTCTTCACACCGCCCGTACCCCCCGACAGCGTGAATAACGGAGACACGCCGTAAGCGGCCCACGAAGCCCCGGAGAAGGTCGGCGACTCGCTCGCCAGGTACTCCGCCGGGCTTCCCGTCGCCGTGTTGTCCAACGTCACCGCAAGCGTGTCCGTCGTCGCCGCCCCGCTGTTAATCGCAAACGCCGTCACCACCGGCGGCACGGCGGCAACCACAAAGCTCGCCGTCACCGTGAGGTCCGCCGTCACATTCGTGTCCGTCCGCGACGCCGTCAGCACCCCGTCCGACCACTGCGAGAAGGCATAGCCACCGCCCGGCACCGCCGTCACCGCCGTGCCGTCCGCCCCGTGGTTCACCGTCTGCGGCGACACGCCCGTGATCGAACCGTTCGCCCCCGCCGTGTACGTCAGGGTGTACGTGTTGATGGCGAACTCCGCCGTCACCGACAGGTCCGCCGTCACCGCCAGGTCCTGACGGGTCGCCGTCAGCACGCCATCGCTCCACTGCGTGAAGTGGTAGCCACCGTCCGCCACCGCCGTCACCGCCGTGCCGTCCGCGCCATGGTTCACCACCTGCGGGCTGTCGCCCGTGAGGGTGCCGCCTGCCCCCGCCGTGTACGTCAGGGTGTGGGTGTCAATCGCGAATTCCGCCGTCACCGTAAGGTCACCCGCCACCGCCAGGTCCTGACGCGTCGCCGTCAGCACGCCGTCACTCCACTGCGTGAAGTGGTAATTCACATCCGGCACCGCCGTCACCGCTGTGCCGTCCGCGCCGTGGTTCACCACCTGCGGGCTGTCGCCCGTGAGGATGCCGTTTGCCCCCGCCGTGTACGTCAGCGTGTGGGTGTCAATCGCGAATTCCGCCGTCACCGTGACATCCGCCACCACCGCCAAATCCTGACGGGTCGCCGTCAGCACGCCGTCCGACCACTGGACGAAGTGGTGATTCACATCCGGCACCGCCGTCACCGCCGCGCCGTCCGCGCCATGGTTCACCACCTGCGGGCTGTCGCCTGTGATTGTGCCGTTCGCCCCCGCTGTGTAGGTCAGCGTGTGCTGCATCAGTCCATCGTCCGCCGTCAGGCGGATGCGGGCGTTGGGAAGGGCCTCCTCCGGGTAGTCCGCCCGGAGGTCCCACACGATCTGCCGGCCCGCGCCCCCGGCCACGCCGGAAACGTCGCCCGTAACCGATGTCACGGGGAACACATACCCGTCCACGCCCCCGTCCTTCGACAACGACACCGTGATGTCGCACGGACCGTTCGGCGCGTCCAGGTCGTAGGTGATGACCGCCTCCGTGCCCCCCGCGCCGTTTTCCTGCTGCACTATGGACACATTGGACACCGTCGGCGGCGCGGCGAAGGCCGTCGCGCACAGCAGCGCCGGAAGCACAAACAGGGCGATCAGCAGGAAGGCGCGCCCGCCGGACACGCCCCGCCGCCGCGCGCGCAGGAACAGCACAGCCCCCGCCCCCAACAGCAGCAGCGCCAACGGCCACGCGCGCACGGGCAGCCCGGGATCGGTTCCCAGAATCTCCAGCACCGCGCCGTCGGACAGCACCCCCATGTTCCCCGCAAGATCATAACCAGACACCGCCAGGGACGCCATCCCCGGCGCGTCCTCCTCCGCCACGGTGTAGGTATAGGAAAAGTCCACCGCCTTCGCCCCGGAGACCCACGCCGCCGGGTGCCCGTTCACCGTCACCACCGGGTCGCCGTCCAGGGGCTCCGACGCCGTGAACGTGATCGTCACCGTGTCCCCCTCCGCCGCGCTCGAAGGCGTCACGGACAGGGCCGTGAACACCGGCGCGACGCCCATGCCGGACGCCGACGCGGTGGCCGACGCGGGAAGCAGCGGGTTGCCCACGGCGTCCTGCACCCCCGACACCGTCACCGTCACCGCCGCGCCGTCCCGCATCTCGCCGGCCGCCCAGGTCAGGGTGTGCGGACCGGTCCCCGTCACCCCGTCCGGCGACGGGGAAAGCGTGCCCAGGCCCGGCCCCGACACCGTGTAGTTCCCCGGCGCGACCGCGCCGGGGGCCAGCAGCGGCTCGCTGAAAGTGACAGAGAGGCTCCGCTCCGTCAGCGCCGTTGCCGACTGCACGGCCGGCGACACGGTCTCCAACGGCGTCACCGGGGACACGTCGGCCCCCGTCAGCGCCAACACCGGAAGGGAAAGCACCATCGCGAGGGCAAGAAGGAAAAGGACACTTGACAGGCGTTTCATGCGGAAGACTCCTTTGGCGTTACAAGGCAAAACACACGGACCGATTCCAAACACACTCACCCTGGGACCGCCGTTCCCCCGAACCCCCCGGCGGCTGCGTCACTCCCCCGGGCACCTGACCGGAGAACCATCTATGTGCATTCTGCCACAAACCCGTCCGGAAGGCAAGCGGAAAAATGGTGCCCAACCGCCGGTCTGGCGCGAAATCCGAAGACAAGGCCGCCGGGACGGCGGCGGTACGGAAGCCCCCGCTGTCTCACGCTGGCACCCCCGCCCCGCCCGTCACCCCCGCGAAAGCGGGGGCCCATGCCTTGGCGCGTGGCGTCACCCGCCGACCCAGGATGGATTCCCGCGTGCGCGGGAATGACGGAGAGGTGCGCGGGAATGACGGGAAGGCCGGGTGTCTGCGCCGTGGAAGCGCTTCCCGGCCGCCGGGACGGCGGCGCTACATTGACCGCACCCTCCGGCGTTTGGGATACTCTTACCGAGCCCGAAGTTGGTAGTCCGACCCGCTCCTTCTCTCATTTCCAGGGCACAGCATGGCCATCCCCTTGACAGACCGACATCTCCGAATCTTGGACAGCCTGCGCGCCCTGGGGAGCGCCGCCTCGTTTTCGGACCGGGAGGGTCTGCCCGCTCCCCGCGCGCTGACGCTGCCCCCTCATGATTTCCGCGCCATGGGGCATCCCGGCTTTTGCGCGGACCATGGGCTGGCTTTCCCCCTGTATGCCGGGGCCATGGCCGGGGGCATCTCCTCGGTGGCCCTCGTGGATAGCATGGCCCGGGCGGGCATGACCGCCTTTTTCGGGTCCGGCGGTCTGCCGCCAGAGGACATCCGCAACGCCCTGGCGCGTCTCCGCGACTCGCTCGGGGACCTGCCGTTTGGGTGCAATCTCCTGAACAGCCCCGGAAACCGCGCCTGGGAGGCCGCCGTGGTGCGGGTCTGCCTGGAAGAGGGGGTCCGATGCGTGGAGGCCTCCGCCTACATCACCCCCAGCCCCGAGCTGGTCCTGTACCGGGTGAAAGGGCTCCGCCGTAGACCGGACGGCACCGTGGAGGCGCCACACCGCGTCATCGCCAAACTCTCCCGGACCGAGGTGGCCGCGCGGTTTTTCGCCCCGCCGCCAGAAAAAGCCCTGAGAATGCTGCGGGCGGCGGGGGAAATCACGGAAGAGGAGGCGGCCCTGGCCTCTGAAATCCCCCTGGCCCAGGACATCACCGCCGAGGCGGACTCCGGCGGCCACACGGACCACCGCGCCGCCCTCTGCCTGCTTCCCTCGCTACTGGCACTGCGCGATGAGATGCAGGCGCGCTATCCCCAGTTTCCGCCCCTGCGGGTCGGGCTGGCGGGCGGTATCGCCACGCCCCACGCCGCCGCCGCGGCCTTTGCCCTGGGGGCCGACTATGTGGTGACGGGTTCCGTCAACCAGGCGTGCAGGGAGTCGGGCACCTCGGACACCGTGCGCCGCCTGCTCGCCGAGGCCGCCCAGACAGATGTTTGCGACGCCCCCGCCGCCGACATGTTTGAACTCGGTGCCAGCGTCCAAGTGCTGAAGCGGGGAACCCGTTTTGCGGAACGCGCCGGACTGCTCCGAACCCTTTACGCGGCCCACGCCTCGTTGGACGAGATTCCCGCCAAAGAGCGCGAGCACCTGGAGAAAACCTTGTTCCGAATGCCCCTGGAAACCGTCTGGGCAGAAACGGAGTCCTTTTTCCGCGAGCGAGACCCCGGACAGGTGGAGAAGGCGCGGAAGAACCCCCGGCACCGCATGGCGTTGGTGTTCCGCTGGTACCTCGGCATGTCCTCCAAGTTTGCCACCCTCGGCGTGGACGACCGGACAGAGGACTATCAGGTCTGGTGCGGCCCCGCCATGGGCGCCTTCAACGACTGGGTGCGCGGATCGTTCATGGAGTCTCCGGATGCGCGCAGCGCCCCGGAGGCCGCCCTGAACATCCTTTTTCACGCGGCCGTGCTCCAGCGGGCCGCAGTCCTGCGCGCCGCGGGGATCCCGTTCTTTCCCCGGCGGGAAGACCTCGCGCCGTTGACAAGGGAAGATATGATGAGTTGCCTGTCCCCCGAATAGGAGGCTGATGGATGCCCTTGAAAAAGAAAGCCCTGCTGCTGGCGGCTGTCGCCCTTCCCACGCTTGCGCTGGACCACGCCACCAAGTGGGCCGCCATCGCCTATCTCAAAGAAGGCTATCCCGTCTATTCGTGGCTGGGAGACCTCTTCCGGCTGCAATACGCCGAGAACACAGGGGCTTTTCTCAGTCTGGGCAGCACTCTTTCCGATTTCTGGCGCGCTTCGGTCATGATCGGCGTCAATTCCCTCATCCTGCTGGGCGTGGCGCTCTTTCTCCTGATGGCGAAGTTCACCAACGCCGTCGCGCCGGCGGCCCTTTCGCTGGTCCTGGCGGGCGGGGTGGGAAACCTCATAGACCGGGTGTTCCGGGACGGGCGGGTGGTGGACTTCATGAACATGGGCGTCTCCGCCGGCGGCTTCTCCCTGCGCACCGGCATTTTTAACATTGCGGATCTGGCGATTGTCGCGGGGGTGGTCCTGCTGGTGGTGTCCGAAATCCTCCCGGCGAGACGAGCGGAAGCGCAGGGGGAGTAGACGGGATGCGGAGAACCTGGGGCGTTCCGACAAGAGATTGCCGCGTCGGCCGGAGTGGCCTCCTCGCAACGACCGCGAAAAGCGCGTCATTGCGAAGGCGCGCAGCGCCTGAAGCAATCTCGTGCCCGCAGTGACGACGGTTCACCCCCTTCCTGCCCGGAAATGGAGGCCCGCGCAAATGGTTGCCAACGGACCCGCAATCCTTTACAATGCTGGAGCTTTGGCCCCGGACCGGAAGTAACACCCCATGGCACGCACGGCGGTATGCTACAGCGATGAGATGCTCACCCACGACACGGGGGAATTCCATCCCGAGTCCCCGGTGCGTCTTACCGCCGTCCTTCGGCATCTCCAGGGCGCCGGCCTCTACGGGCTGCCCCTGGCCCCGGAGCCCGCGTCCGTGGAGGACATCCTCCGCGTCCACACCCGCGAGCATGTGGACACCGTGCGCCGGTGCTGCCTGGAGGGCGAGGAGTACCCGGACCCCGACACGGTGATGATGGACCGCACCTGGGACGTCTCCCTCCTGGCGGCGGGGGCGGGCATCACCGCCTGCAAGTCCGTGCTGGAGAAGGGGTGCGACAACGCCTTCGTGCTCATGCGCCCGCCGGGACACCATGCGGAGGCGGACTTCTCCATGGGGTTCTGCGTGTTCAACAACATCGCGGTGGCCGCGCGCTGGCTCCGCGAGCGCGGCGGCGCGCGCCGGGTGGCAATCTTCGATTTCGACGTCCACCACGGAAACGGCACCCAGCACATCTTCTACGACGACGAGAGCGTCTTCTACATCAGCCTGCACGAATACCCCCAGTTTCCCGGCACCGGGTTTTCCCATGAGCGGGGCAAGGGAAACACCAACCTGAACTTCCAGATGCCGCCGGGATGCAGCCCCGACCAGTGGGTCAACACCGTCAAGGGGGTGGTTGTCCCGCAGTTGCAGCTTTTTGCCCCCGACTTCCTGCTCCTATCCGCCGGGTTTGACGCCCATCGGCTGGACCCCCTGGGCAACCAGCTGCTGGAGGCCTCCCATTTCGCGGAAATCACCCGGCTGGCGCGCGGCGCCGTTTCGGGGAACATCGTCTCTTTCCTGGAGGGCGGCTACCATGAGGAGGCCCTGGCGGCGTCCACGCAGGCGCATCTGGAAGCCTTGATGGAGTAGCCAAGCACCCGGGGGCCGCGCCGGCCGCCGGTCAGCCGTCATAACCACCGCACGAGTTTAGGGAGCCGAAAACGCCATGGAAGACCAGAGCCCGAAAGTCAATCTCTCCGTAAACACCCGCATCGAGCGCGACCGCCAGATGATCAACGACGCCCGCGCGCGCGGGGGCGGGGCCCTCTTTGGAACCTTCGTGCGCCTGTCCGGCCCCGGCTGGCTCCAGAGCGCCATCACCCTCGGCGGCGGCACCCTGTCCAACAGCCTCTACCTCGCGGTGCTCACGGGCTTCACCTTCCTGTGGCTCCAGCCCCTTGCCATGGCCGTAGGCATCGTCATGCTGAGCGCCATCTCCTACTTCACCCTCTCCACCGGCGAGCGCCCCCTGCGCGCCATCAACACGCACATCAACCCCGTGCTCGGCTGGGGGTGGCTCCTGGCCTCCATGGCCGCAAACCTCGTGTGGTCCATGCCGCAGTTCGCCCTGGGTCTGGCGTCCCTCACCAAGATGCTCTTTCCGCAGGTGCTCGGCGTTGAGGGCCCTCTGGGCGCCAACGGCCGGTTCGTGGCCGCCCTGTGCATCCTCGCCGTCAACATTCTCTTCCTCAGCCTCTACTCCTCCGGCGGGAAGGGCATGAAGATATTTGAGACGATCATCAAGTGCATGGTCGCCATGACGGTGCTGTGCTTCTTCGGCGTGGTCTTCGTCATCACCAAGAACGGCCTGGCGGACTGGCGGGAGTATGTGGGCGGATTCATTCCCCGGTTCAACATGATGTTCGAGCCCGGCCCCAAGTTCCTGCCTTTCCTGGCCGACATCCCGGAGCAGGCGCGGCCCTTCTGGACCACGAAAATCCTCAGCGACCAGCGGGACTTCATCATCTCGGCCTTCGCCACCGCCGTCGGCATCAACATGACCTTCCTTTTCCCCTATTCCATGCTGCGCAAGGGGTGGGACCGCGACTTCCGCGGACTGGCCATCTTTGACCTGTCCACCGGCCTCTTCATCCCCTTCATGATCGCCACCTCCTGCGTGGTCATCGCCGCCGGCGCCCAGCTCCACGCGAAACCCCAGGCCGGCCTCATCACCAACGTGGACGCCCAGGGCAACCCCATCAAGGTGGACGCGAGCCTGGTCAAGGGATACGAGGGGCTTCTGTCCGCCCGCGTGAAGTCGGAGGACGGGGCGGCCGGACTCTCGGCGGAGGAGGTGACCGCGCGCACGCTCGCCCTTCCGGAGTCTGAAAAGCTCATGGCGGCCATGCTGGTCCGCCGCGACGCGCCGCAGCTGGCGGCCTCCCTGGAGCCCCTCACCGGCCCCACCATCGGCCGCTACGTCTTCGGCATCGGCATCCTGGGCATGGGACTCTCCGCGGCCACCATGCTCATGATCATCAACAGCCTGTGCTTCTGCGAGCTCCTCAACCGCCCCGCAAAGGGATGGCCGCAGTTTGTCGGCGGCGCCATGACCTCCGTCTCGCTCTTTGTCATGCTGGCCTGGGACGGCGCCCTCATGGCCGTCGCCACGCCGACCTCCGTGTTCTGCATGACCCTGCTCCCCCTGGCTTATCTGTCCTTCTTCCTCCTGATGAACCAGAAATCGGTTCTCAAGGACGCCATGCCGCGCGGCGGCAAGCGCGTCCTTTGGAACGTCCTCATGCTCATCGCGGTGTTCTGCTCGTTCTTCGGCGGGCTCTGGGGCATCTACGGGAAGGTGGGGATGAACTGGACTGCCGGCATCGTGGCGGGCTTCACCCTCCTCGTCGCGGCGGGCCACGTCTACAAGAAGAGCAGGCAGGCCCCGTAAGCCCGGGGGTCAGCCCTCCCGGCTGAGCAGGCAGAGGGCCTCGTCCGCCCGCACATTGGGCCAGATGCGGACGGGGCCGTCGCCGCTCAGGCAGATTTCGCGCTCGATGCGGATGCCCAGGTCGCGGCAGAACACCCGGAAGTCCTGGATCGTCAGCACATGCCGGTTCGGCGTGTCGTACCACTGGTACGGCAGGTGCGGCGTCACGGGGGCCTGCCCCCGGAAGAAGGTCTTCATCCGGACGCTCCAGTGCCCGAAATTGGGGAAGCTGACGATGCACTTGCGCCCCACGCGCAGCAGCTCCTTCAGCGCCTTCTCCGGATGCTCCAGCACCTGGAGGGTCATGCTGAGGATGACGTAGTCGAACGACCCGTCCGGCAGCCCCGACAGGTCCTTCTGCACGTCCGCCTGAATCACCGTGATGCCGCTCTCCACGCACCGCACCGCCTGCTCCTCGTCCAGCTCGATGCCGAAGGCCCGCACCTGCTTCTTCCGCATCAACTGGCAAAGCAGCTGCCCGGACGCGCACCCAATGTCCAGCACACGGCTCCCCGGGTCCACCAGGTCCACGATCATGTCGTAGTCCACGCGGTGGTGGGGGTCATACAGACGCACCCCCGGCGTCTCCGCCACCGGGTCCTCCCGGTGCTGGGAACAGGGGCGGTGGCAGGTCTCACAGTCCCGGTCGGGATGCAGCACCCCGTCCAGGAACCCTGAAATCAGCCGCGACAGGGTTTCGACCTCCAGCAGGAAGGCGTCATGCCCGTAGTCGCTCTGGATGTTGCAGTAGGACACGTCCCGGCCCGCCCTCGCCAGGGAGAAGACCATTTCCCGGGACTGGTGCGGCGAAAACAGCCAGTCGGAGGTGAAAGACACCACCAGCACCCGGCCCTCCACCCGCGCCAGCGAGTCGTCCAGCGAGGGAAACCCCTCCGACGCGTCGAAGTAGTCAATCGCCCGGGTGGTGTAGAGGTAGGTGTTGGCGTCAAACCGGTTGACAAAGGTTTTTCCCTTGTACCCCAGGTAGGTCTCCACGTTGAACTCGTTGTCCAGGCTGAAGGCCGGCCCCTCCGCGTTCCGGAAGGTCCGCCCGAACTTCTGGTTCATCGAAACCTCGGACAAATAGGTGATGTGGGCCATCATGCGGGCAATGGCCAGCCCCCGGCGCGGGCCGGGGGTGCCGTAGTAGTCCCCGCCCAGAAAGTCCGGGTCCGCCTGGATCGCCGTCCGGCCGACCGCGTCAAACGCGATCTGCTGCGCGCCGGCCACATGGGTCGTCGCAATCAGCACCGCGCTCCGGCACACCTCGGGGTATTCGGCCGCCCAGGCCAGGGCCTGCATTCCGCCCAGGGAACCGCCCACCACGGCCAGCAGCGATTCCACCCCCAGGTGGCGCACCAGTTCCCGCTGCACCCGCACCATGTCGGACACCGTCACCACGGGAAAGGACAGGCCGTAGGGTTTCCCGGTGGCGGGGTTGGCGCTCTCCGGACCGGTCGTCCCCTTGCAGCCCCCGAGGATGTTGGAACAGATGACAAAATACCTGTCCGTGTCAATGCCCTTGCCGGGCCCCACCATGTTGTCCCACCAGCCCGGCTTGTCATTGTCGGGCGAATGATATCCGGCGACATGCGCGTCCCCGGACAGGGCATGGCACACCAGCACCGCGTTGTCCCGGCGCTCATTAAGGGTGCCGTAGGTCTCGTAGGCCACGGTGACGGACTCCAAGACCGCGCCCCCGTCCAGGGCGATCCCGCCGGGGGGGGCAAACTCGACAAAACGCGTCTCCACCAGGCCGACGCTCTTTTCCCGCTCGAAATCCTGCATCCTGAACCGCTTCCATGGGGCCGTCTAACGGAGAACCGCGGCGTTCCGGACATCCCGGCGAACTGCCGCGGTTCAACAGCGCGCGCCGCACGGCGCGGCGCGCCCGCATATCATACCACCTACTTCTGCGAGGCGGCCAATGCCTGGCCGAAATCCTCCAGAATGTCCTCGATGTCCTCCAGCCCCACGGAGACCCGGATGAAGTCCGGCGTGACACCCGAGGCGGCCTGCTCCTCCGGGCTGAGCTGCGAGTGCGTCGTGGTGGAGGGGTGGATCACCAGGGTCTTCGCGTCAAGCACGTTTGCCAGGTGGGACGCCAGCTCGACGCTGTTGATGAACTTCACCGCGGCCTCCGCGCCGCCCTTGATCCCGAAGCCCAGAATCGCGCCCTGCCCCTTGGGAAGGTATTTCTTCGCCCGCGCGTGGTCCCGGTGGCTCTCCAGTCCGGGATAGTTCACCCAGGCCACCGCCGGGTGCGCCTCCAGAAACTTCGCCACCGCCAGCGCGTTCTCGCTGTGGCGGGGCACCCGCAGGTGCAGGGTCTCGATCCCCTGGAGAATCTGGAAGGCGTTGAACGGCGAGATGGCGGGCCCCATGTCCCGCAGCAGGGTCACGCGCGCCTTGATGATATAGGCGATGTTGCCCAGCGGCTTCAGCGCCTCGTGCAGGTTCGCGCCGTGGTAGTTCGGGTTCGGCCCGTCAATCTCCGGGAACTTTCCGTTGCCCCAGTCGAACTTCCCGCTGTCCACGATGACGCCGCCCAGCGAGGTGCCGTGGCCGCCGAGCACCTTGGTCGCCGAGTGGACCACAATGTCCGCGCCGTGGTCGAAGGGGCGGAAGAGCAGGGGGGAGGCCACCGTGTTGTCCACGATGAGCGGAATGCCGTGGTCATGAGCCACCTTGGCGACGGCCTCGAAATCCGCCACGTCGTTCGCCGGGTTCCCGATGCTCTCCAGGTAGAGAAAGCGCGTGTTGTCGTCTATCGCCTTGGCGAAGTTGGCCGGGTCGGACCCGTCCACGAACCGCGCCTCTATGCCCAGGTCCTTGTAGGTGTTGGCGAACAGGTTGTAGGTGCCGCCGTAAAGCGTCGTGGAGGAGACGAAGTTCTGGCCGCTCTTCGTGATGTTCAGCGTGGCCAGCATGATTGCCGACGCCCCGGAGGCCGTGGCCAGCCCGCCGACGCCCCCCTCCAGCGCGGACACCCGGTTCTCCAGCACGTCCGTCGTCGGGTTCATCAGCCGCGTGTAGATGTTGCCGAACTCCTCCAGCCCGAACAGGCGGGCGGCATGGGCCGTGTCCTGAAACACATAGGAGGTCGTCTGGTAGATCGGCACCGCCCGCGCCCCCGTCACCGGGTCGGGTTTCTGGCCGGCGTGCAGGGCGAGGGTTCCCAGTCTCTGCTTCTTTCCCGTGGTCATGCGTCTGTCCTTCCAAAGTGTCTTGTGTTGGGGTTATGCCTGGAACAGGGGGGTGGAGAGGTACCGCTCTCCGCTGTCCGGAAGTATCACGACAATTGTCTTGCCCGCGTAGGCCTCCTGAAACGCCAGCCGGAGCGCCGCCGTCGCCGCCGCGCCGCAGCTGATCCCGCAGATGATGCCCTCCTCCTTCGCCAGACGCCGCGCCGTGTCAAAAGCCTCCTCGTCCGTCACATGCTCGATCCGGTCCAGCAGGGACAGGTCGAGCACCTTGGGGATGAAGCCCGCGCCGATGCCCTGAATCTTGTGCTTGCCCGGCGCGCCCCCCGCCAGCACCGGGGAGCTGGCGGGCTCCACCGCCACCGTCTGCACGTTGAGCCCCTTGTCCTCCTTGAGAAAACGGCTGACGCCCGTGATCGTCCCCCCCGTGCCCACGCCCGCCACCAGAACGTCCACCTTGCCGTCCGTGTCCTCGAAGATTTCCGGCCCTGTCGTCAGCTGGTGAATCTCGGGATTGGCCGGGTTGTTGAACTGCTGCGGCAGGAAATAGTCGGGGTTCTCCGCCGCCAGCCGCTCCGCCTCGGCGATCGCGCCCGGCATGCCCAGCGCCCCGGGGGTCAGGATCAGTTCCGCCCCGAAAGCCTTCAGCATCGCCCGGCGCTCCAGGCTCATCGTCTCGGGCATGGTCAGGATCAGCTTGTAGCCGCGCGCCGCCGCCACATAGGCCAGCGCGATCCCCGTGTTGCCGGAGGTTGGCTCAATGATCGTCCCCCCCGGTTTCAGCACGCCCCGCTTCTCCGCGTCCCAGACCATGTTTGCCCCGATGCGGCACTTCACAGAGTAGGCGGGGTTCCGCCCCTCAATCTTTGCCAGCACATGCGCCGCCTTGATCCCCTTGGTCACGTTGTTCAGCCGCACGAGGGGGGTCTTCCCGATGGTGAAACTGTTGTCGCCGTAAATCTTCATGCGCGTGTCTCCTTCTCCCAGACGGGATGTTCATGCTCTAAAAAACGCTCCCGAGACCAAAATAATTCCTAACTTGGTAATCATTATAAGGTATTACCGCCGCCATGTCAACTTCCGCATCCAGCACCCGGGCTTGCACCGCGCACCGCGCCTGCGCATAATAAACCCGCTGGTGACACTTTTTCTGCCACAACAGGATGGAGCAACCCCATGAAACCTTTTTCCAGACGCCATTGGCTGACTCTCTGCGCGGGCGCCGCGGGCGCCGCTTCCCTGAACCTGGCCGCGCCTTCAAGCCGCAGGGCCACCGCCGCCGCGGCAGCCGAGGTGCCGTTCAAGCTGGGCATGGTCACCTATCAAATGGGGGAGAAGATGACCTGCGACCAGTTGATCGCCCTGTGCAAGGAGGCGGGGCTGGCGGGGGTCGAGCTGCGCACCACGCACGGCCACGGTGTGGAACTGTCCCTCTCCAAGGCGGAACGCGCCGATGTCCGCAAGAAATTTGAGGATTCCGGCGTGGTGATCGTCGGACTGGGCAGCACCTATGACTTCCACAATCCCTCGGCGGTCAAGAAGAACGTTGAGGGCGCCAAGGAATACGCGCAGTTGGCCGCGGATGTGGGGGCGGGCGGCATCAAGGTGCGCCCGAACGGGGTGAACAAGGG
>JAPXRP010000111.1:0-13490 GCA_033813475.1 Candidatus Hydrogenedentota bacterium | reverse complement strand
CGGTCATTTTCGGCCGTGGCGCGCAATCTCGTCCGTGACGGCTTTGAGGAGGGAGGTGTCGTCGCGGGTGTCCATGCTGAGTTCCCAGATCATGACGCCTGCGAGGCCCTCTTCGAGGGCGTAACGGGTCTTCCGGCGGAGGGTTTCAGCGTTGTTGAAGTAGAAGCCGCCGGCCTCGTCTTCTGTGGGGGCGGGGGCGTGGTCGCGGAGAAGGTCGGCGTAGGCGGCGGCGGTGTCGGGGTGGTCCATTTTCCGGCCGTAGAAGGGGAGGCCGAGGCAGATTTTTTCCCTGGGCGCGCCGTCGCGGAGGAGCCGCCGGACGGCGGCGGTGGCTGCCTCGTGGGTGGCGTGGCGCGCGCCCATGTCGTAGGTCATGAGGTGGATGCGGTCCACGGCGGCGTAGGCGGCGGGGGCGAGGGTCTGGCTCCAGCCGAGGGCGACGGTCACCTCTTTGCCCTGGGGGTGGAGGGCTTGCGCGGTTTCGATGAGCAGGGCGTCGTAGGCGGCATGCTCCTCGCGGGAGGCGGGGAACTCCCAGTCGTAGTCCACGCCGTCAAACCCCTTCTCCCGGCAGAACGCGGCGAGGGCGGCGATGAACGCGGCGCGCTTTGCGGGGTCCGTCGCCATGGGGGGGAAGCCCGCGGAGCGCCCCCAGCCGCCGAAGCAGAGGTGGACGCGCACGCCGTGGGCGCGCCTGATCTCCTGGAACCGGGCGACGGGCGCGGCGGCGAGGGCCTCGGCGGGGAAGGCACCGTCGGGCGTCGGCTCGACGGAGAAAAGGATGGCGTCGGTGACGCGGTCGAAGGCGGCGGGGTCGGTCCGGTCGAGGCTGTAGTCGGGGGCGTAGCCGACAACGCGGAAGGCGTCCGCGCTGTCCCGGCGCAGACCCGCGCATCCGGCGCACACGAGGGCGGCGCAGAGCAGGGCGGCGAGGGCGGTCCGTCTCATGGTGGGGTCTCCTTTCGGGGGGCATTATGATTGAAACGCCGGTGGCCGTTCCGCTTTCTTCTGGCGCTGTGAAGACCAGCGTTATTGTTGGCGCCGCAGGAAAGAGCGAAGACAAGGCCGCCGGGACGGCGGCGGTACGGTTTGCCCCGTCGGCACATTCCGTACCGCAGGCGTCCCGCCTGCCTCGTCTTCGTGACGTGTCCATGGGATGCGTTTCCGTCGGATCAAGGCGATCGTTCGCGCCGGGACCGCCGGACTCTGGAACGCCCTACACGACAGGCAGTCCGTAGCCCTCGCGGTATTCGCGGGTGAAGAGCTTCATGGCTTCGGGGTCGCCGGGGATTTCCCAGGTGTCGGGGTCGACGGCGAGTTTGCGGCCCGTGCGGTGGGCGATGTTGGCGAGCTGGCACAGGGCGGTGGAGACGGCGCCCTCGGCGATGCCGCCGTTGAGCCCCGCCGGGTCGCCCGCCTTCACGCAGTCCAGGAAGTTGCGCTGGTGGGTCTCAAAGTCGCCGTAGGGGCCGAACTCGCGCTTCGCGCCGTCCGTGAAGGTCGCGGTGCAGCTGTTCCTGCCGAAGTCGAGGCGGCCCTTGTCGCCGTAGAAGACCACGCCGTTGTCGTGGCCCTCCAGGGAGTAGTGGGTCCAGAGGCGCATCTCGTAGATGAGGTGGCGGTCGCCGTAGTCGAAGACCGCCGTCATGGTGTCGGGGGTCTCGTGGTCGTCGTCGTAGAAGAGCTGGGCGCCCGTGGCCGTGACGGAGCGGGGCACGCCGCCGCCGAGGCCCCAGCGCGCCTGGTCTATCTGGTGGATGCCGTCATTGCCCACGTCGCCGGAGCCGTAGTCCCAGAACCAGTGCCAGTTGTAGTGCCAGCGGTTGGCGGTGAAGGGGCGCTTCGGGGCGGGGCCGAGCCACAGGTCGTAGTTGACGCCGGGGGGCGGGTCCGACTCGGGCGCGCGGCCGATGGGCTCGCGGAGCTGGTGGTTGATCGCCTTGGCGGCGCGCACCTTGCCGAGGCCGCCTTCCCGCATGAACGCCACGGCGTCCTTCAGCGCCTGGCCGCTGCGGCCCTGGGTGCCCTGCTGGACCACTTTGCCGGAGCGGGCGGCGGCGTCGCGCAGGGCGCGCGCCTCGTGGAGGGTCTGCGCGCAGGGCTTCTCCACATAGACATGCTTGCCCGCGGCGAGGGCCAGGAGGGCAATGGGCGTGTGCCAGTGGTCCGGCGTGGCGATGCTCACGGAGTCAATGCTCTTGTCCTCCAGCACGCGCCGGAAGTCGTCGTGGAGCTTCGCGCCGGGGAGCCTCTCGCCGACCTTCGCCAGGCGTTCCGGGTCCACGTCGCACAGCGCGGCGATCTCGCAGTCCGGGAAGCCGCTGAGGGTGCGCGCATGGCGCGTGCCCTGGCCGCCGAGGCCGATGACGGCGTGGCGGATTTTCGCGTCCTCGGCGCGCGCGGCGCGCGGCAGGACCAGGGAGGCCGTTCCGGCGGAGAGCGCGGCGGCGGTCAGAAAGGTTCGGCGGCTGCATGCGTCCATGGGATGCTCCTTTTCGTTGGACGGTTCCGGAGGGGGGGGAACCACCGATGAACAGTGATGAACACCGATGAGGAGTATGGGGGCCGGAGGGATATCCGGTCAACCGCGCGCCTTCGGCCCGAACCGCCGGGCGGGAGGGACGCGGACCGGAGTCCATGCGGGCACGAGATCGCCGCAGTCGCTCCGCTCCTTCGCGATGACGCGCCCTTTCCCGTCATTGCGAGCGAAGCGAAGCAATCCCGTTCCCGGAACACCCCGCACTTTCCGGAGCCCGCGCGGGGCTTATCACTCCCTTCCCCTCTTCATCTGTGTTCATCACCGTTCATCGGTGGTCACTTTTCTGTGACAATCTCGCCGCTTGTGACCGACGGGCACCAGTGGGCCTCGATGTGGCGCACGACCCGCTCGGTGCCCTCGTCGTGGGACACTTTCGGGGGCATGGCCGGGTTGTACATGGTGTCGGTGAGGTCGCGGACGAGGGCGCAGTTAAGGCCCCAGCGGGTCATCTGGCGGATGCCGAAGGTGCGGTTGAGCACGCACATGTTCGTGTGGACGCCGACATAGAGGAGGTTCCGGATGCCCTCCTGCCGCAGGTAGTTGTAGACCTCGCGGCCGTTGTCGGAGACGCCGTCCTCCGGGGCGATGGTGAGGGCCGCGTGTTGGCGGGTCCACGCCGGGTAGAAGTCCTCCTCCCCCGGGCATCCGCCGTCGGAGTCGTCTATGGGCAGGGGCGGGTCCTGGATGTCCCGCGGCGCGGGCAGCTCCGCGGCGGGCGCAGCCCGCATGCGGCGGCGTTGCGGCGTGTCCTGGTAGAAGCCCAGCGTTTCGGAGGGGCAGTGGATGATCTGGACGCCCGCGGCCCGCAGGCGCTTCAGAAGCTCGTCCATGCGCGGGGCCATCTCCCCCACCCGCTCGGTGGCGAAGTCGCACCAGTGTTTGTCCCACATGTCGCAGACGATGACGGCGGTCTCGGCGGCGGGCCACTCGGCGGCGGCCGTGCGCCCCTCCGACGCGAGGTCGCCCGCGTCGCGGGTGCGCAGGGACAGGCGTATCCCGCCCGCGCGTTTCTCACGGGGGGCGGGCGCGGCGGGCGTCTTCAGCGCCGGCGCGCGGTTCGCCGTCCAGAAGAGCGCGTTGGCGACCATGCGCGCGAAGGCGCGGTTCTCAAAGTCGCCCACGCCGCCGAGGGCGGTGTAGAAGACGCGGCCGCCGTTGTGGGGGCGCGTCCAGGCAACGGGCTGCCGCCCGCCGGAGTCCGGCGTGCTGCCCGTCATGAGGACGTCGGCGTCCCTGGCGACGGGCTTGGTCCGGTAGAGGCTGTACCGCGAGCGGAAGGGCTCCACGCCCTCGAAGACGGGGTGCTTCTTCCCGGAGGGCATGAGGAAGGTCTCGATGGAGGGGCCCTCGCCGAAGTGGCCCTTGTAGTTGCCGCCGAGCACCTCGCGGTCGAAGGCGAGCCATGTCTGGAACCCGTGGCTGGCGGTGCGCACGGCCACGAGGGGTTTGCCCGCCGCGCAGTATCGCTTTACGCGGTCGAGCTGGTCCCCCGAGATTTCCAGCCGCCGCGTGTAGAACAGCGCGGTGTCGCAGGTGTCGAGGGCCTCGAGTCCGGGGAGGTTCTCCCAGCCGTCGGCGCGCAGCAGCACGCACTCCGCCGCGAAATTCTCCTCCAGATAGGCCTTGAACATTGTCAGGGCGGTGTCCGAGTCGTACTCGAAGGACCCCGAGACCAGGCAAACCTTGAGCGGGGCCTCCTGCGCGGGGGCGGTCCAGGCGAACAGGCAGCACAGGGCCAGGCTGGCGAAACAGTGTCTCATGGCGCGGGCTCCGTTGGGGCTGTTTTCAGACCTGTTCCGGGATGGCGAAGGGCTCGCGGTACTCCCGCTTGAAGAGGGCGTTGACCTCGTCGTCGCCGGCGGCCTGGAGCGTCTGCGGGTCCACCGCCATGCGGCGTCCGCCGACGCGGACGCCCATGTTGCCGTAGTGGACCAGCAGGTTGCTGGCCACGCCGGTTTCGATGTCCGCGGCGGGCTTGTTCCGCGTGCGGACGCAGTCGAGGAAATTGGCGCGGTGCTCGTCGTTGGCCTGGCGGCCGTAGCCCCCGTCCACCACCTCGCCGTTCTCGCGGATGACCTGCCAGCCGCAGCCGTGGCGGCCGAGGTACATGAGCCCGCGCGTGCCGTAGAACTCGATGCGCGTGGCGTTCGTCGGCCAGAAGGGGTACTTGTCCCCGTTGCGGACGTCGTCGCCCGCCTTGATCATGTAGGGGGAGTACTCCGTCAGCTCGAAGGTCATGATGCGGCGCTCGTACTCGAAGGTGACCGTCTGCGTGTCCGGCACCTCGCGGTCGTCCTGGAAGGCGAGCCGGCCGCCGCTGGCGGTGACCACCTTGGGCGGCGGGGGGTCGCCCAGGGCGAAGCGGGCGAGGTCGAGCTGGTGGATGCCGTCGTCGCCCATGTCGCCGCCTCCGTAGGCCCACCACATTTTCCAGCCGCCGTGGAAATGGCCCTCGTTGAACGGGCGCGACGGCGCGGGGCCGAGATAGAGGTCGTAGTCCACGCCGTCCGGCTTCGGGGAGTCCGGCGGGCAGGTGAACGGCCCGCCGCCTTTCATGTTGTAGACCTTGACCAGGGGGATGTCGCCGAGCTTTCCGCTCTCGATGTACTCGCGGGCGGCGAGGGCATAGGCGGCGCTTCGGTTCTGCAGCCCGCACTGGACGACGCGGTTGTATTTGCGCGCCGCCTCGACCATCCGCTGCCCCTCCCACAGGTTGTGGCAGGGGGGCTTCTCCACATAGACGTCCTTGCCCGCCTGGCACGCCCACACCGTGGCGAGGCCGTGCCAGTGGTCGCAGGTGGCGATGAGGACGGCGTCCACCTCCTTGTCGTCGAAGACGCGCCGCATGTCCTGCACCGCCTTCGGGGCGCGCTTCTGGAGGCGCTCCAGCTGGTCCGGGTAGCTGCCGATGCGCTTCTCGTCCGCGTCGCAGACGTAGGCCATGACCGCGCCCTTGCTGTTGACGAACTGGCGCGACACGTCGCGGCCGCGCCCGCCCACGCCGATGACCGCCATGACCACCCGGTCGTTCGCGGACACCGCCCGCGCCTTTCCGGGCAGCGCGGCGACCGCAACCCCGCCCACGACGGTGAGCATGCTTTTCGCCGACCTGGAAATGAACCCCCGCCGCGTCATGCCGTCCATGCGCGCCGCTCCTTGTGTTGCGGCGGCCCGAAACCGTCCTCCGGGCCGTCCGGCCTCGCCGCAGTATACCAGCGGCGGGCGACGGGCGCATCCCCGGGGCAGGCGGGGAAGGGCGTCAGAGGCCGAGCTGGTCCATGGCGCGGTTCTGGGCGTCGGTGTGGCCCGAGGAGACGCCGCCGAGGGAGCGGGTGGCGTGGCCCTGGGCGGCGGACGCGCCGCTGCTGCCCATGCTGTTGAGCTGCTGCTGCATGCCGATGCCGGTCATCACCTCGCCCATGGGGCCCGCGCCGCCCACGCCGGACGGCGCGCGGGGTGCGGCGGGCGCGGGCATGGCGGGGGCGGCGGCGCCGCCGCGCGGATGGGTCACGCTGCCGTTCTGGTTGTTGTAGAGGAAGGATTCCCCCGTGCTGGTGCGCGGCGGTTTGGCGAGGTAGGAGGGGTAGAGCGCGTCCAGCGTGGCCGGGTAGTAGCCCGTGGCCGTGCCGTAGCGGGTGATGGCGTCGCGGATGGCGGCCATCATTTGCTGGTCTGCCGGGGTCGCTCCGCCGGGGGCGGCCGCCGGGGCGGCCGCGGACGCCGCCGGACCGTCCAGAAGCACCCCCCTGGCCGGGTCGTAGCCGTATTCCGCGCCATCGCCGCGCTTCGGGACGGCGGGCACATAGTCGGGGACCAGTGACGCGAGGGAGGGGGGATTTGCGCCCTTTTCGGCGCGGTAGGTCTGGATGGCGCGCTCCAGCGTGACGCGTCCCGAGGTGTCGGAGGCGGACTGCACCTGGCGCTTCATGGCCTGCATCTGCTGGGTTTGCAGCTCGCCCTGGATGGCCGTGGTGGTGAGCAGCTCCACGCCGCAGCCCGACAAAGCCAGAAAAAACACCAACGGCAGCGTGCAACGCATGACGGAACCCTCCGGTCTGTGGTACAGAGAAAGTATACCACCGGGGGGCGGAGGGACGCGCAGGCCCACCCGCGGCCGTCAGACCTGTCGGACAAGTCAGACCGGTCCGACCCGTCCGACTCCCCAGACCCTAGACCCTCTTGAAATTGTCCGTGACGGCGCGGGCGAACTCGCTGCACTTGAGCAGGGTGGCGCCCTCCATGAGGCGGGCGAAGTCGTAGGTGACGGTCTTGTTGGCGAAGGCGGCGGTGAGCCCGGCGATGATGGTGTCGGCGGCCTCCTGCCAGCCAAGGTACTCGAACATCATGACGCCCGACAGCACGACGCTGCTGGGGTTGACCTTGTCGAGGTTGGCGTATTTGGGGGCGGTGCCGTGGGTGGCCTCGAAGACGGCCTTGCCGGTCTCGTAGTTGATGTTGGCGCCCGGGGCGATGCCGATGCCGCCGACCTGGGCCGCCAGCGCGTCGCTGGCGTAGTCGCCGTTGAGGTTCATGGTGGCGATCACGTCGAACTCGTCGGGCCGCGTGAGGATCTGCTGGAGGAAGATGTCGGCGATGGTGTCCTTCACGAGGAGCCTGCCTTTGGGGTCGCCGCCGCAGTCGTCCCAGGCCACGGCGACGTCGGCGAACTCCTCGCGGACCAGCTCGTAGCCCCACTTGCGGAAGGCGCCCTCGGTGTACTTCATGATGTTGCCCTTGTGCACGAGGGTGACGCTTTTGCGGCCGTGCTCGAGGGCGTGGCGGATGGCGGCGCGCACGAGGCGCTTGGTGCCGGTCTGGCTGATGGGCTTGAGGCCGAGGCCGGAGCCGGGGCGGATTTTCCACCCGAACTCGGCGGCGCAGAATTCGGCGAGGCGCTTCGCCTTGTCGGAGTCCGCCTCCAGCTCCATGCCGCCGTACACGTCCTCGGTGTTCTCGCGGAAGATGACCATGTCCACCAGCTCGGGGCGCTTCACGGGGCTGGGCACGCCCTCGAACCAGCGCACGGGGCGCACGCAGGCGAAGAGGTCCAGCTCCTGGCGCAGGGTGACGTTGAGGCTGCGGAACCCGCCGCCGACGGGGGTGGTGAGGGGCCCCTTGATCGCCACGCCGTACTCGGAGATGGCCTCCAGCGTCTCGCCGGGCAGGTAGGAGCCGCAGACGCCGTTGGCCTTCTCGCCCGCGAAGACCTCCATCCACGCGATGGCGCGCTTTCCGCCGTAGCAGTGGGCCACCGCCGCGTCGAAGATGTGCCGGGAGGCGCGCCAGATGTCCGGCCCCGTGCCGTCGCCCTCGATGAAGCAGATGACGGGCCGGTCGGGGGTCTGGGGGCGGCCCGCGGGGCTCACTTCGATCTTGTCGCCCTCGGGGACGGTGATGTGCTGGTAGCTGGACATGGGAATTCCTTTCCTGTTCGGGGGCGGCGGGGCGCACCGGTCCCGCCTGTTGTCAAAACGCCGCGGCGGGCGCGGTTATTTCGCGTCGGGCAGCGCCACGAGCCGGACCTCGTTCACATGGGGGACGGCGCAGATTTTTTCCAGCACGTCATCGGGGACGGGCTGGTCGAGGTTGAGCACCGTGAGGGCGCGGCCGCCCTTGGCGTCGCGGCCGAGCATGAGGTTGGCGATGTTGATGCCCGCCTCGCCGATGAGGGTGCACATGCGGCCGACGATGAGGGGCTTGTCCTCGTTCATGCACACCAGCATGTTGCCCACGGGCACGGCGTCCACGCGCATGCCGTTGACCGTGCAGATGCGCGGGTCGTTGCCGTTGAAGAGGGTGCCGCGGATGCGCTGGGTCTCGGTGTCGGACTTGACCGTGACGCCGATCTCGAAGGCGTAGGAGGAGGGCTCGGAGCTGCGCTTCTCGGCGACCTCGATGCCGCGCTCCTGGAGCTGCGACGGGGCGCTGACCATGTTGACCGTCTCCACCATGGGGGTGAGGAAGCCGGACATGACCGCCGCCGTGACGGGATAGGTGTCCGCCGCGCCGCAGTCGCCGAGGTATTCGATCTCCAGGGACAGGGGGCGCCCCTTCACAAGCTGCGACTGGAAGAGCCCCATGCGCTCCGCGAGGAAGAGCAGCGGCTGGAGGGCGGCCCGCGTTTCGCTGTCGAGGCTGGGCACGTTGACGGCGTTCACGATGGCGCCGGTCTTGAGGTAGTCGGCCATCTGCTTTGCCACGTCCACCGCCACGGTGACCTGGGCCTCGTCGGTCGAGGCGGCCAGGTGCGGCGTCATCACGATGTTGTCCAGGCCGAGGAAGGGGTTGTTCTCGAAGGGCTCGGAGGTGTAGACGTCCAGCGCGGCCCCGGCGATGACCCCCTCGCGGAGCGCCTGGGCCAGGTCCTGCTCGTTCACGATGCCGCCGCGGGCGCAGTTGATGATGCGGCACTCCCGCTTCATCCGTTTCATCTCCTTCATGGAGAAGAGGTTGTTGGTCTTGTCCGACTTGGGCGCGTGGATGGTGATGAAGTCCGACCGCTCGATGATGTCGTCGAGGGGGACCAGCTCCACGCCGAGGGCCTCGGCCTTGAGGGGGCTCAGGATCGGGTCGAAGCCGAGAATCTTCATCTCGAAGGCCTTGGCCCGCTTGGCCATCGCGCCGCCGATGCGGCCGATGCCCACGATGCCCAGGGTCTTCCCGCTCAGCTCCTTGCCCATGAACGACTTCCGGTCCCAGCGGCCCGCAGCCATGGACGCGTGGGCCTGCGGGATGTTGCGGCACAGCGCCATCATCAGCGCGAAGGTGTGCTCGCAGGTGGAGATGGTGTTGCCGCCCGGCGTGTTCATCACCACGATGCCGTGGCGCGTGGACGCGTCCTTGTCAATGTTGTCCGTGCCCGCCCCCGCGCGGCCGATGACCTTCATGCGGGTGGACCCCTCCAGGGCCTCCGCGGTCACCTTGGTCGCGCTGCGCACGACCAGGCCGTCGTAGTCGTTGATGATCGCGGCGAGCTCCGCGGGCTTTTGGGGCGGGCGCACGTCCACCTCGATCCCCTCGGCCTTGAAGACCTCGACGCCCTCCTCGCTCAGATTGTCCAGCACCAGCACTCGAAACATGATCCCAAGCCTCCAGCAGGTTGTCGCGGCCCGGCACGCGCGCCGGAAAGAAAAAAAAGGCCCGTGCGCGGCCCGTCGCGAAGAAAAATCTCACCATCCGCCTTAATAATAAAGGAAAAACTTCTCGATTGTCAACCGCCGCCCCGGAAGAGGTCCTCAAACCCCTTGGGACCGGGCGGGTCCGCCGGCGCGCCGTCCCCGAAAAGGGCGCCAAACCGGTCCCGCGCGTCCCCGCCGGGCCCGGGGGCCGCCCCGGCCTCCGGCCGCCGGGCAAACTCAAACTGCTCGCAGAAATTCAGGTGTTTCCGGTCGCCCACCCAGTCCGTCTCGGGGATGGCGCACTGGTTGTGCAGTGCCGGGTTGCGGAACCGGCAGTTGAGGCAGCAGTGGACGTAGGCGCCGCATCCGGCGCAGGTTTCCTTGAACCCGGGCTGGGCCGCGGCACCCTGCCAGACCGCGCCGCACCGGTGGCAGCGGGGGGCGGTTTCGGGGGCGGGCGGCGTCATGCTCCCGGAACTCCTATTCCTTGGGCGCTTCCGCCGGGGGCGCTTCCGCCGGAGATGCCTCCGCCGGGGCGTCCGTTTGCGGGGTCTTGGCGAGGTCCTCCTCGCTGCGCTGGACCCAGGTGATCTGGGGCACGTCCGGCAGGGCGTTTTCGAGCAGGGCCCACAGGGCGAGCACCGTGGGGTGGCCGTGGGACGGCCCGCTGTCCGGCTTGTAGCCCCATCCGCCGTTGGGCCGCTGGGCCGCGGCGACGGCGTCCAGCCACTCCGGCTTCACCATGGACCGGAAGCCCATGTAGAGCAGGAAGGCCATGGACTCGAAGCTGATATCCCTGTCGGGGCCGTTGCGGGTGATGATCTCCGCCATGGCGTTGGCGAACTCGGGGCGCAGGCCCTTGCTGCCCTCGTATTTCCAGGCGACGTTGTTCTCGGTCATCCAGTGGAAGGCCAGGGCGTGGTGGGTGACGGCGTAGTCATGGATGCCGCCCTTGCCGCGGTTTTCCGCCAGCTCGCCGCGCAGCAGGGTGACGAACTCCGGGGGCGGCGGGAAGCGGTCGCTGTAGAGGCCGACCACCATGGCCTGGACGAAGTCCCGCACATTGTCCGCGGCGTCGCCCGGATCATGCTGGTGGAAGGGGCTCGCCAGCCGGCCAAAGGGGACCGCCTGGTCCGCCTTCATCCAGGGCTGGTCCGCCGGAACGTACATGTTGGCGATGCTGTAGCGGGGGTGCAGGCCGAATTTCCGCTGGAGGAAGTCCAGCACCGTCAGGTTCATCCACCGGTCCGGGTCGTTGTCCAGCAGCATGTGCCGCAGCGCCAGGTCTATGTTTTTCGCGTGGGGGCTCGCCTCGTAGGGGCGCGGGTCGCCGGGCCAGGGCCACTCGCCGCCCTTCGCCTCGGTGACCGGGGACGTGGCCGCCGCAGACCCGGGCGGGGTCGCGCAGGCGGGGGCGGTCTGCGCCGCGCCGCACAGCGGCAGAAGGAAAGCGGCGGCCAAAACGGCCGTCAGAAAGCGCGTACCCATGCGGCATGCTCCTCTCGGTTTCGCCCGGGGGGGCGTCTGCTCCACAGTATACACCGCCGACCCCGGCGATGAAACCCCGCTGGCGCGGACCGCCCCGGGGCCGCTATAGTAACGCCCGGAGTCCCCCCGATGGAAACAGCGCGGAAAAAGGATCCGTCCCTGGCCCTGTCCCTGCTGCCCTGCCTGGCCCTGATGGGGGGGCTGTCGGTGAATGTGGCGCTCTTCCGCGACGGCGCGTCGGCGGGGCCGAACCAGATCACCCTGCTGCTGTCCGCCGTGTTCGCCGCCGTGCTGGCGAAGGTCTTCCTCGGGCGCTCCTACCGGGACCTGGAGGTGCGGGCCATCCAGTCCATCGTCCTCGCCATGGAGGCCGTGCTGATCCTGCTCATCGTCGGGTGCGTCATCGGCCTGTGGATTCTGTCGGGCGTGGTGCCCACCATGATCGCCCTCGGCGTGCGCCTGATCCATCCCGCCGTCTTCCTGCCCGCCGCGTGCCTCGTGTGCGCCGTCGTCTCGCTGGCCGTCGGCAGCAGCTGGTCCACCATGGGCACCGTCGGCGTCGCCCTCATCGGCATCGGCCGCGCGCTGGGCTTCCCCGACGCCATGGTCGCGGGCGCCGTCATCTCCGGCGCGTACTTCGGCGACAAGCTGTCCCCCCTCTCCGACACCACCAACCTCGCCCCGGCCGCCGCGGGCAGCACGCTCTTCGAGCACATCCGCCACATGCTCCACACGACCATCCCCGCGGGCGCGCTGGCGCTGGCGGGCTTCGCTGTTGTGGGGCTGGGCCGCGGCGGCGACGGCTTCGACCCCGCGCTGGTCGGGCGGACGGTGGACGGGCTGTCCGGGGTGTTTTTTCTGCACTGGGGGCTGCTGGCGGTGCCCCTGCTGGTGATCCTGCTGGCGGCGCGGCGGGTGCCCGCCATTCCCGCGCTGGTGGTCGGCGCGCTCCTGGGCGCGGGCGCCGCCCTGGTCTTCCAGCCGGGGCTGTTCCCGGAGGGGGGCGCGGGCGGGCGCTACGTCCACCTGCTCAAAGTCGCCTACGAGGGCTTCACCCTCGAGAGCGGCGACGCCGCGCTGGACCAGCTCCTCTCGCGCGGCGGCATGACCCGCATGTACGCCACCGTCTCCCTCATCCTCATGGCCATGCTCTTCGGCGGCGTCATGGAGGCCGCGGGCATGCTGCCCCGCCTCGCCCGGGCCGTCCTCGCCGGCGTGCGTGGCGCGCGCACCCTCATCCCCGCCACCCAGGCCACCTGCGTGCTGTTCAACCTTTTCGCCGCCGACCAGTACCTCGCCATCGTCGTGCCGGGCCGCATGTTCCGCGCCGCCTACGCCGACATGGGCCTCGCCCCCAAGAACCTCTCCCGCGCCCTCGAGGACGCGGGCACCATGACCTCCGTCCTCGTCCCCTGGAACACCTGCGGCGCCTTCGCCGCCGCGGCGCTCTCCGTGCCCACGCTCAGCTACCTGCCCTGGTGCTTCCTCAACCTGCTCTCCCCCGCGGTGGGCATCGCCATGGCCGCCTTCGGCCTCGCCATCGCCAAGGCGGAACCCGAAGCAGAACCGCCCGCCGAAGGGAAAAGCGCGGACAAGTCTGACAGGTCCGACCCGTCCGATCCCTCCGACTGATCGGTCCGATCCGACCGATCGGTCCGATTTCCGTTCTCCCTTGCCCCGCCGCAACGCCCTACCGGGCGTCCCCCTTGTCCGGCGGTGCATCGGGGACCCTGTCCATGGCGCGCTCAAACGTCTTCCGGTCCGCGCGCGCCGCGCGCCGCGCCAGATAGTCCTCGGCGGCCAGCGCGGACACCTTCTCCGCGATGGCCAGCGTCGCCAGCTGGTTGATGGACACGTTCTCCCGTGCGGCCAGCTTCCGCACCTCGTCATGCAGCGAATCCGGCAAACGCAGGCTTATCGTGCTCATGGGTCAGCCTCCAATCTTGGCAGATCATGCAAATCGCTCACCCGCATAAAGGAAGACAGGCAAAAAAGCACATGCCTGTCTAAATGCGTAAAGGCCCGTCGTCCTTCAGCATGAACTCGTCAAACGAGCCAAATGTCGGGAATCTCAAGACAACGCCGACGGTTTCCGCCAACCCATGAACACCTTTTAGAGACGCTTCCTCATCACCCTGCTGAACCGCCTTCCAAATGATGCCTAATGACTCGTCAAACCGTGACTTTCGGTCCCCCAAGTATTGCTTCATAGATGTCTCTAGCAGCCTGTGGCAAAAGGCGGGCTTGCAGTAGTGTTTGTTATTGACATATAGCTGTCGGTATGGTATGCTTCCCGTGAGGCCAACCGGGAGATGTCAGGCATGGCGATGGGACGCGCGCGCAGG
>JAPXRP010000110.1:0-13656 GCA_033813475.1 Candidatus Hydrogenedentota bacterium | reverse complement strand
CGGGGAGGCCGCTTCAACTTTCCGGGACATCCCCCAAAATTTTGCCCAGACCACTTCCCTGCAAACAAAAGCCCCCGAAGACAAAACACTTACGACGGCGTACCGTCATTTCTTGGGGGAAGTCCTGTCGTTTCGGCGCTTGTTTTCGCCCTGAAGCGAGACCATGACCCGCGGGTGCTCTTCCTTAATCTTGGGAAACAGAGTCCGCTCCATCTCCGCGAAGATTTCGGAGGGGTTCGCGCGCGCGAAGTTCACATCGGCGGTGACGGCCACCTTGCGGAACCCGTTGGTGCGGTTGATGACGGCGAACCCGGGCCCGAAATCCACGTCGGCCACGGAAGGCAGGGGCACCTCCCGCCCCTGGGGGGTCCGAATCCGTATCCGCTCGAAATCCTCCAGACTCCTCCGCTCGTCGTAGGGATACCGCACGCGAACCCGGATGTCGTCGCGCCCGCGCTGGATGCGCACGGCCTCCTCGCCGAAATAACCGGCGAAAACCTGCCGTCCCAGATCGCTGACGGAGAGCCCCAGCGTGCGCGCCTCGGGCTTCAGCCGCAGGCGGAACTCGTTCTTTCCGGGACGGAAATCGTGCTGAATCTGATAGACCCCGTCGAAGTCCCGCAGCCAGGCCTTGGTTTTCTCCGCCACGGAGAGGATTTCGTCCAGGTCGGCGCCCTGCACCCACACCTCTATCGGCGTGCCGCCGGGGCCGGGCATCTGGCTGGAGATGGTGAGCGCCACCGCGCCGGGAATCGCGCCCACCTCCTCCTCCCACGCGGCGGCGATCTCGTCGCTGGAGACCCCGCGCTCGGCCGTGTCAATCATCTCCACGCGCACCGCCCCGATGTGGCTTCCCGTGGCCGGGCGCACCCCGGAGACATCCCCCCCGGCAAGACTGTAACTGTTCAGCACCAGCGGCGCGCCGCTCAGGGTCTTCACCCCGGGGGCAATCCGCTCAAACGCCTTTTCCAGCTCCTCCACCGCCCCCCGGGTGATTTCCAGCGGGGTGCCGTTGGGAAACTCCACCGTCGCCGTGACGACATTTCCGTCAATTTTTGGGAACACCAGGAACTTGACGAAACCGCCCTGGAAGAGGCCCATGGTCACCAGGAGGGCGGCCACGGCGAGGGAAATGGCGGCGTAACGGTGGCGGATGGCCAGTCCGAGCAGGGGCGCGTATATCCGGACAATGAACGCGTCCATGCCCCGGTTGGTCATGCGGTGGACCCAAAGCCCCGGGCGGAGCAGCCAGTGGCGGCCGGCATGGGCGCGGTGCGGATCGGGAAGGCTGTTCAGGTGGGCGGGGAACATGAACAGGCTCTCGACCAGCGACATGGTGAGCGCGGAGATGACAATGGCGGGAAGCACATAGATGAACTTGCCCATGATGCCCTGGACAAACATCAGCGGGAGGAAGGCCACCACGGTGGTGGTGACCGACCCCAGCACGGGAAGTCCCACCTCCATGACCCCCTCCACCGCGGCGCGAAGGGGCGGGGCGCCGTTTTTCCGGGCATGGTAGATGGACTCGCCAACCACGATGGCGTCGTCCACGATGATGCCCAGCACCATGATGAGGGCGAAGAGGGAGATCATGTTCAGCGTCAGGCCAAACGCGAGCATGAGCGCCAGGGTGCCGCAGGTGGCGATGGGCATGCCCATGCTGATCCAGAAACTCAGGCGGGTGTCCAGGAAGAGCAGCAGGATGATGAAGATGATCACCAGGCTCATCGCGCCGTTCCTGAGCAGCAGGCTGATGCGCGCCTTGAGGATGTCCGAGCTTCCGCCCCAGGGGTCCAGGTGAAGCCCGGGGGGCAGCGTCGTGTTCCGCTCTGTGATCCATTCGCGCACCGCCGCGTCTATGGCGAGGGTGTCCTCGTCCGATGTCTTCAGCACGGCGATGGTGATCGTGGGGCGGCCGTTGAACTTCGACTCGATCAGGTCCTCCACGAAGTCGTCTCGGATCGTGGCGACGCGGTCCAGGGTGACCACCTGCCCGTCCGGGCGCGCGAGGAGCACGATCTTGGCGAAGTCCGCGCCGGTATAGTTCCGGCCCAGGGTCCGCAGCCGGATTTCTTCCCCCTGCGTGCGGATGACGCCGCCGGGAACGTTAAGGCTGTTGGCCCGGACAACGGCGGCCACCTGGGCGAAGGTGAGGCCGTACTCCCGCAGCCGCTCCTCCGAGACCTCGATGCCGATCTCGTAGTCGCGGCCGCCGAGCACCTGCACCTGGGACACCCCCGGAAGGGTGCGCAGCTCGTCCTTGATGTCCTCGGCGAGCTCCCGGAACTGGCGCTCCGTCATGGCATCGCCGGACAGGGCCACGAGCAGCACCTCGCGGCGCATGATCACCTCCTCGGTGATGGGGCGCTCCGCGTCCGTCGGAAAGGAGGAGATGGCGTCCACCTGGTTCTTGACCCGGTCCTTCACCTCGTCCACCGGATAGTTTTCGGCAACCTCCACCGTGAGCACGCCGCGGCTTTCCGCGGCCACCGTGTCAAACTGCCGGATGCCGGGAATCCCCTTCACGGCCTCCTCCAGCTTGCGGCAGATGCCCTCCTCCACCTCCTCGGGGTCCGCCCCGGGCCAGGGGACCGACACCGTGATCATGTCCAGGGTGAACTCCGGGAACGTCTCGCGCACGAGCCGCATCCCGGCGAAGGACCCCGACAGAATCACGATGGCGAGGAAGATGTTGGCAAAGACCCGGTTCTTCGCAAAGGATGTCAGGAGGCCCCTCACTGTGCGGCCTCCGACGGGCCGGCCTGGGCCGTCTCCTCGCCCGCGGGCGCCAGGGTGTCCGACATCCGGCTGGACAGGATGGACGCCCCGTCGAACTCAAGCAGGGCGTTGGGAAGCGGGTTAACCAGCCGTGTGACCACAGCCAGGTCGCCCGGCGCCACCCCGCCCGACAGAAAGGTGTCCGTGCCCTGGGACCGCGCAATCTCCGCCTTTTTGATTTCGAGGCGGCCGTCGCGCGAAAGATAAACGTCCCCCTGAAAACTGACCGCCCACCGCGGCAGGCGGTACACCCCGGCCATGGTCCTGCCCGGAATCTCCACCCGGCAGAACATGCCCTCCACCATCGGCAGGGGCGTGTCCCCCGCCGTCGCCGCCGCCGCATCCACGCGCACCGCCACGGTGACGGTCCGGGACGCCTCATCGAAGGATTTCACCCGGTCGAGGACGCCCTGCCAGGCGTTGCGCTCGCTCTCTGTCCAGACGACCCGGCAGGGCACCTTCTTGACGCGGCCGAACCAGGAGGTCTCCGCCGGCGCGGCCGGCCCGTCCTCAAAGTCCAGCCAGTCCGCGGCGTCGCGGCTGTCTATGGGCACCGCCAGCTCCAGCACCGAGTCGTTGGCCAGGGTGAGCACCGCCGCGCCCGGGGCCACATATTGCCCGGCCTCGATCTTCTTCTCCTTGACGCGGGCTGTGAACTCCGCGCGCACTTCGGTGCGCTCCAGGCTCAGCGCGGCCTTTTCCAGGCTGGCCTCCGCCAGGGCGAGGGCCTCCGCCTGCTCCTGTATCCGGAAGGGATAGAGGCCCACGTTCTGCCGCAGCAGGTCCAGGGCGTCCCGCGTCTGGTTGAAGGCCGTTTCGGCCTTCTCCACATTGCTGCGGGTGCCCACCTGGCTTTCCTCGAAAAGCCCGCGGACCCTTTCAAACTCCGCCTGGGCCAGCTCTTTGGTGCGGGCCAGCGTGTCCAGGCGGCTCTTGTCGCTTTCCGACTGGCTGCGCAGCCGCCCCAGGGCGTTGCGCGCCTGCTCCGCCTGGGCGCGGGCCTGGGCCACCGCCGCCTCGTAGTCCCGCGGGTCTATCCGGAACAGCACCTCCCCGGCGGGAATCACCCGGCCCACCTCCAGGTCCGGATGAACGGCGACCACGTTGCCCGCGACCTGGGGCGCCACCGCCACGATGTCCAGCGGCAACGCCTGGGCGTGGCCCGTGATGACCACCGGCACATCCTCCGGCTCGAGGCGCACCACCTCCACCGTGAGGCGGGCCTCCTTCGGCGGCGAGGTCGGCGGCGCCTTGCGCCGGCTGCGGAGTGTCCGCATGGCGAGGAACCCGCCGGCCAGAAAAGCGATGATCAAAAGGATCGAGACAATGCGGTGCACGCTGGTCACTCCCCGCAGGATTCCCCTGCTTGGTTGGATGTTTCCGCCTCGGCGGCCAGACGCCGTTCAAAGCAGGCGCGCAGCGCCCGGTGAACGGTCAGCCAGGCGTAGGTGCGCTCTTCCCCGATTTCATCCATCAACTCCTCGAAAAACGACAGCAGGACGGCCTCGTGGGCCGTAAAGACCCGCGTGCCCTGTTCGGACAGCCGGACATTGACCACGCGCCGGTCCACCGCGTCGTGCTCGCGGAGAACCAGCCCCATTTCCACAAGCCGGTCAAGCATGGCGGAGGCGGAGGCTGGACTCACGGCCAGCTCCTCCGCCACCTGCTTCACCGTATAGGTGCCCGCCTTGTGCAGCGCGTGCAGTGCCCGCATCTGCGAAAAGGTGACTTCCGGGGGCCCATCCCCACTTTCGGGGGCTTGGACAAAAAGGCGCTTGACCACATACTCACGCAACAGTTCCACCGTTTCGAAGATTTCTTTTGCCTGTGCTTTCCGGCTGCCCATACGAGAAGCCTCCCTAATAGTTAGTCTGCCTTATTATATGCCCTCCTGACTGAATTTGCAAGTGTTAAAGAAGACCGGGCATCCTCCGGCGGAAGACGCCCGGTCTGGGGTGGGGCACATGTCAGTCCAAATGGGGGACAACCACCTCCCCCTTCGCCTGGGCGAGGGTGTCGTGGTAGGCACCGTAGAAGACGCTGTTGGCGTCGAGCCAGAGGCTGAACCGGCGCATTTCCTCCGGCGTGAGTTCGACGCCGTGGTGCCCGGCCTGCAGCATGGGGTAGAGCTTCGAGGCGCGCGCGCCGACCTCGCCGGGGATGGAATACGAGGTTTTGTTGCGCTCCAGCCCCGTGCCGTTTCCGCCGTGCTTGGCCCAGGCGTGGGGGATGAGGGAGAGGAACGCCTGGGACCAGCCGTGCTCGCCAAAGGTGTCCCCGGACAGGTCGGGGGCGTTCTTTTCCGTGCGGTGGCATTCGGCGCATTTGGCGTCAATCACCGGCTGGACCAGCCGGGAGAACTGGAGGGGGAAGGAGCCCTCCGGCTCCGGCTTGAGCTGGGCCGGGGGCCTGCGCAGGGCAAGCGGCTGGGTCTGCGGCGTGACGGGGGCGCCCTGCCGGTGCTCGTGGCAGCCGACGCACGACAGGCGCTCGCCGGGATGCACATAGGTGGCGGAGCGCATGGTCTGCACGGCCAAACCGTTCTCATCGAGCGCCTGAAAGTAGAAGGACACCCCGGCGGGGGCCTCGAAATGGACGCTGCCGTCCTCCTCCACGGGCACCGTGCCGAGAGACCCGCGCGCGATGGACTCGTCGCCCTTTCCAATGTTCGGCGCGCCGGGCACGGGGGTGGACTTGGCGAAGAGCTGGATCACGCGCAGCTCCTTGATCTTCGTTCCCCCGGGAAAGGGACGCCGGGAGTCGTAGACGTTCATCACGGAGACGGTGCCGGTTTCCGGCTGGTCCTCCGGGCGCTCGGCGTACTTGGTCTGCACGGGAATCACCGGCGGCGTGGGGCGCGGTTTCAGGGGGATGGGGTTGGAGCAGGCGATGTCCGGGTCGCGGTGGAGCAGTTCCCGGTTGCCAAACCCGTCCACGAGGTAGATGCCGTAATGCCTCTCGCCGGGGTCGTACACGGCGAGGTAGAAGTCCTCGTTCAACGGCCACGGGGTGCCATAGACCTGCCCCTTGCCGCCGCCGCCGCGGGGCTTCCGGGGAACGCCGGGCGCCTCCTCGGCTTCGGGGAACATCGCCTCGGGGGTGATGCGCCGGAGCTGGCCGGTGGAATGGTCGTCCTCGATGCGCGGGTCAATGGTGATGAGGGAGCCGAAGTGCTGGCCGTGGTGCGTGGCCGCCGTGGCGATGTACTTGTGCGACCCGGGGATGGCCCGGATGGACATCTCCATCCACGGCCGGGACTCGCGCACGCGGGGGTAGTTGCCGTGGGGGCTGCGGGGGTCGCGGCCGTCGGGGTAGGCCAGCCAGAGATGGTGGGCGATGTCGCTGTCGCGGTCCACATAGTCCCAGCGCGTGTAGGCGACCATGCCGTTGTGGTCCACGCTGGGCAGCCACTCGTGGGTCTCGTGGTAGCTGAAGGGGTGGACAAAGCCGCCGTCCGCGTTCATCTGGTAGAGCGTGTAGGTCGGGCACACCCGCCCGCAGCGGAGGAAGCCGCCCCGCCGCTCGGAGACGAACACCACCCGCCCGTCGGGCATCCAGCAGGGATGGATGTCGTTCCACGGCCCGTCGGTGAGCTGCTCCAGGCCCGTGCCGTCCATGTTCACCTTGAAGACATGATACGCGCGGCCGGGATCCCACGGGTTCTCCCAGTAGTTGCCGGGCTCCTCCCTGCGGAAGTTGTGGCGGGGATCGCCGCGGCACTCGACGTAGGAGAACAGCACCTGTTTCCCGTCATAGGACAGCTCCGGGGAGAGGAACGCGCCGCCGCCGGGGTCGCCCTCCTGCCTCAGGAGGCCCTCGCCGTCGTAGGAGAGCACCGCCGGGGACACGCCGCCGCGCAGGGCCTCCCCCTTCAGGCGGCCCCGCTCCACCACGGCGTCCGCCAGCACGTCGCGCACGCGCGGCGCGCCGCCAAAGGCGTCCTCCAGCACGAACAGTCCGCCGCCGGGGCGGGCGGTGATGCCGTAATACTGGTCGCACATGTGCTCGTAGATGGACCGGTGCCGCTTGAGGAAGAGAATGTCCTGAAAGTCCAGCAGGGGGTTGGCGAAGGCGATCTCGCGGCGGAGGGCCGTGATTTGGCCGAAGACCCCGCGCAGTTCGGCGGGGTCGGGCGTTTCCTCGCGCTGGAGGCGCTCCACGGCGAGGCGCAGCCGCTCCAGCGCCGCCGCTTCCCGCGCGAGGTCCGGCGCGTCCGGCATGGTCTCCAGGTGCGCCAGCAGGGCACGCGTGCGCCGCCACACGATGTCCACAGGCGTGCGGTCCGTCTCCAGGATCAGCGCCTCCGGGCGGTGCGCCTCGCGGGCGAGGCGGTCGTTGTCGCCCTTCTTCCGGTCCACGATCTGGCCCCGCAACTGGTCATACTCCAGGAGGGCGAGGGGCGTCCCCTCCCCCGCCGCCGCCAGCTTCCCGAGGAGATAGCCGGCCACTTTTCCCGATTCCAACTGCGGCACATAGAGCCATCCCCGCGCGGGGTCCACGCCGATGTCGGCGGGCGTGGACAACTCCGCCACGGGCCGCGCCCGGCGGCGGTTCGCGGACACGGTGAAGACCTTTCCCCCCATGTAGTCCGAGACGAGAAAGGTGCCGTCCGGCAGAACGTGGAGGCCGTCCAGATTCTTGAACCGGTTGGACAGGCGGAAGGGTTTCGGCGGGCCGGATCCGTCCAGCGACACCTCATACATTTCATGCAGGGTCCACGACACGGCGAACAGGACCCCGTCATGGACATACAGGCCGTTCACCCCCTCAATCACCGCGACCACATCCAGGGCGTTCCCCGCCGTGGTATCCATCCGAAAGATCTTCCCCGTGGCCACATCGGAGGCATAGACCTTGCCGTCCGAAGCCGCCACATCGTTGAGGCGTTCCGCCCCCGGCGCCTCAACGACCGGTCCCGGCTTCCCGTCCGCAAGGGCAAAGGAAAGCAGCCGTTTGTTGTCCGCCACATGCAGCCATCCGGCCATGACTGCCATCCCCTTCGGCTGGTTCATCACATGCTCCGGTGTGCTGTCCACCCACTTCAACCGGTCCAGCTTTCCCCCCGGGGCCATCCTTGAGATGAAGCCCCGGCCAGTGTCCTGCCAAAAGGTCTCCGGCGCGCTGTTCATGTTGGAGACGTAGGCCGTCCCGGTCTCCGGATCCACCGCCACCCCCTCCGGTGCGGCGAAGCCGTCCAGCACAAAGGCCCGCTCCAGCGGGGCCGCCCCCGCCGTCATTCCCCAGGCCAGGAGAAGAGCCGCAGCCACCAGTCCGCGCGTCAGGTCATGTCTCATGGAAACATCCGCGTTTCGGCCCGGAAAGGCCTCGTTTTTCCCAAAACCGCCCGCGCGCCCATTATGTGGGGGGGGCGCGGAAATGTCAAGAGGCGGACGGCGAAGCACACGCGGAAACGGGGGGACGGCTTCACCGCCTTGCATGCTTTTCCTGCGGGGAGTATCTTGATACCGTGCCAGCTCACGGAAGTGTCGGGCCGGCCTTTTTTGGGAGATGAGCCATGAGTCGTTTGACGGGGCTGCTGTTTACTGTGGCGCTGGTTTCGCCGATGCTGTTGGGCGAGGAACTTGTGGATCCCTGGGGCCCCTGCCCCGCCACGCCCGCCGTGGTCCATCCGGCGGCGGTGTCGCCTCTTCAGGAGATTATGTCGCTGCGGGGGGAATGGGAGTTTGTGACGGACCCCCGGCTCATGGGACGGCACCGCATGGGGAAGGGCCCGGCGTGGAACGAACCGGACTGGGCGGGCGCGCGCACGGTCGAGGTTCCCGGATGCTGGGAGGCGCAGGGGGTGGGCGAACCGGGCATGAGCGTGGACTGGGGGCTGCCCTTTGACTGCATCCCCCGGCCGCTGAACCATGTGTACATGGGCACGGCGCGCTACCGCCGCGCGGTGGAGATTCCGGCGGGGTGGGCCGGGAAAGGCGTGTGGCTCAAGGTGGGCGGCGTGCGGACGGAGGCGTGGTTCTGGGTGAACCAGCGGCGGGTGGCCCACCTGAACACGTACTGCGGGACCTACAAATACGACATCACCGATTTTGTGACTCCCGGCCAGACGGCGGAGATTGTGGCCACGGTGCGGAACGACACGCCCAGCCGGAAGGGCGTCATGGCGGCCTTCCACCGGTTCGGCGGTTTCTACCGGGACATTGAGTTGGAGGCCACCCCGACAACGCGGCTGGACGATGTCTGGGTGCGCGGGGACTTCGACAAGCGCGCGGCGCTGGTGAACGTGAGCGTGCGGGGCGTCGGCGGCGCGCCGCCCGCAGCCCCGGCGGTGGAGGTGGTCGTCCGCACCGCCGACGGACAGGAGGCGGGAAAGCACCGCCAGCCGCTGTCCCCCGACGCGGAAGGCGGTGCCGACGCGGTGTGCGAGGTGCCGCTGGGCGTGTTCCGCCCGTGGACGCCCGAGACGCCCAGCCTGTACACGGCGGAGGTGACGCTGCTCGACGGGGACACACCGGTCCACGGCTGGCACGAACGGTTCGGCGTGCGCAAACTGGAGGCGCGCGACGGCCGGTTCTTCCTGAACGGCGCGCCCTTTCTCGTGCGGGGCTTCGGCGACGACTACATCTATCCGCTGACGCTGGTGTCCCCGGCGAACCGGAAGTGCCATCTCCAGCACCTGCAAACCGCCCGCCGGGCGGGGTTCAACTTCGTGCGCCTCCACACACACTGCGAGAGTCCCGAGTACTTCGAGGCGGCCGATGAGGCGGGCATCCTCATCCAGCCGGAACTCCCCTACTACCACGACATCACGCCGGAGGGGTTTCCTTTTGATCCCTTCCGCGACCTCCGGGAGCTCTGGCGGCATTACCGCCGCCATGTGTCCTTCGCCGCGTATTCGACGGGCAACGAGGGGCACCTCGGCAGCCCGCTGGACCGCGAGCTCTACCAGTGGGTCAAGGCGACGGACCCGGACCGGATCATGCAGCACCAGGACGGCGGCTGCAACACGCTGGACAACGCGGACTTCTTCACGCCCAACGGCTACGGGCTGCCGACGTCCATTGTGCCTTGGGAACCGGGCGCGTTCGACGCGGTGACGGTGCCCTTTGTCGCCCATGAGTACCTGAACCTGGGCATCAAGATGGACCCGCGCCTCGCGCCAAAGTTCACCGGGGCAATCCCCTCGCCGCGGAGTCTGGAGGACTACGAGGCGTCCCTGGCGGCGGCGGGGCTCGACCGCGCCTGGGGCGACGCCTGCCTCGACGCGGCCCACGCCCTGCAGGGGTATTACCAGAAACGGGGTATCGAGCAGGCGCGGCTCGACCCCGCGTGCGACGGGTACTCCTACTGGACCATGGTGGATGTCATGGTGGCCCAGGCGGGCACCTACACGGGGCAGGGCTTCCTGAACGCCTTCTGGGAGGAGAAGTCCGGTGGGCTGACACTGGACCAGTTCCGGCGCTTCAACGGGCCGACGGCGCTGCTGGCGCGGGTGGAGGCCGGCGACGCCATCGCCGTGGCGGGGGACACGCGGCGGGTCGTCCTTTGGATATCCCCGTTCGACGGGGAGCCGTTGCAGGGGGCGCGGGTTTCATGGGCCCTGAAGGCGGACACCCGCGTTCTCGCGGAGGGCGTCCTCGGCCCCTTCAACGCGGCGGCGGGCGAGGTGAAACGGGTCGGCGAATGTGTGTTCACAGTGCCGGAACTTGCGAAGCCCGCGCACGCGGTCCTGGAGGCGCGGCTGGACGGCACGGAGATTGTCAACGCGTGGGACTTCTGGCTCTTCCCGAAGCGCGTGGAACGGCGCGGCAACGGCCTTGCGGCCACGGAGGACCTCTTTGACGCCCTCGCGGAGCGGTATCCCGGCATTGCGAAGGCGGGCAGCCCGGAGGCGGCGGACGCCCGGCTGGTGCTGGGGTCCTGGGACCATCCCGCCCTCGTCGCGGCGAACCGCGCGGGCGCGCGCGGCATCATGATCGGCCCCGCCGACGGCGAGCCGAATGTGACCCTCGGCTGGTGGTCCCTGGGCGACCAGATCGGCACGGCCTTCGCCCGCCATCCCGTCTTCGGCGCGTTTCCGCACGACGGGAAACTGTCCGCCCTGTGGTTCCGGCTGATCAAGCGGGGGCTCCCGCTGCCGCTCGACCCGAAGTACGGCACGTTCCGGCATTTTGCCGTCGGCGAGGGCCAGTCGCAGTACTTCGCCTACCTCACCCAGAAGACGGGGCCGGACGGGGAGCGCCTGTTGATCTCGCAGGGGGTGGACCTGCTGGCGGACACGCCGGAGGCGGCCTGCCTGCTGGACGCGATGGTGGACTATGTCCTGAGCGACGCGTTTCTCGACGAGACGCCGGTGAACTAACCCGGGAGACCGCGGCCGCCGCGACCGCCCCGAAGGAGAAGAACATGCGCGCTGCCGCCTTCATCCCCAGCCTGACGCTGCTCCTCGCCTGCTGCGCCCCCCTGTTCGCCCAGACTGCGGAACCCTGGCAGACGGCGTATGCCGGGGACGACGCCGCAGGAGCGCATGTCATCGCCCTGTGGAACTTCGACGACGGCGGCACGGAGACCGTGGCCGACGCGTCGGGGAAGGGCCATGACGGCACGTTGGCGGGCGCGATCCGTTCCACGGAGGGCCGCTTCGGCGGCGGGATGGCGTCCTTTCCCGGCTGGCCCGTGGACGACGCGCGGCACGCGGTGGTGGTGCGTGATGCGCCGGAACTGTCGCCGCCGGGGGCGTTCACGCTGGAGATGTGGGTGTGTCCGGACGAACTCCCCGAGGGGTACGGGGAGTCGTTCCTGATGGACAAACGATATGTGGCCCACGCGGACTACCAGTGGATCCTGGACGCGCCGGACAAGCAGAACGGCCGGCGCATGCGGGCAACACTGGGGTTCGGGGAGTCTTCGGAAACCTGGTATTCGTCGGAACCCGCGGCCCTGCGGAAGGGCGTGTGGTCGCACCTCGCCCTGGCCTACGACGGCGCGGGAACCGTGACCTTCTTCCAGGACGGACGCTCCCTGGGCGGCGCGACGAAGCCGCGGGGGCCCGTGTTCCCGGGCGCCCATGACCTCTCGCTGGGCGACCGGGTGGGCAGCTATTACCACGGCTTTCCCGGGCGCATGGACGAAATCCGCATCACCGCCGGGGCGCGCGAGTTCCGCCCTGTGACCGTGGCGGCGGAGCACGTCCGGACGGTCTACCGGCGGATGGAGCCCTCTCCCCTGCTGCGGTTCCGCCTGACCAACCACCGCCGCACACCGGTCACGGGCCTGACCGCGACCGTCACCGTTCCCGGCGCGCCCGCGCAGTCCATCCCCGTGGCCGAAATCGCGCCGGGGGCCGCCCACTCCGTCGAGTGCGCCCTGGACACCACGCTGCGCCCGGATGTGTACGCCGTGTCCGTCGGCTTTGCGTTCGCCGACGGCGACCAGACCCACAGCGGCGCCGAACCCTTCCCCGTGGAGCTGGTGGGCCGCAGGCCGCCGCGCATGCCGGTGGTCATGTGGGGCATCGGGGGCACCGAGGGGGTGCTGGAGAACCTGGACACCCTGCGGGATCTCGGCTTCACCCACTGTCTCGGCCTGCGCTGCGACTTTGGCCGGATCTGGGACGCCGGCGCGCCCGCGCCCGCAGTGGACGAGAAGGCCCTGGCCGAGAGCCGCAAGGTGCTGGACCGCGCGCTGGCCAACGACCTGGGCGTTGTGGTCAGCGTCAGTCCGGGCGCGTGGCTGGAGGAGAAGGCCGAGCTCCTGCGGACCGCGCCGCCGGGGCAGGCCTACGACCGCCCCAACCTCTGCTGCAATGCGCCGGGGGTGCGCGACTTCGCGCGGAACGTGGGCGCGTCCCTCGCGCAGACCTACGGGGACTTTCCGGCCTTCGAGGCCGCGCTCATCCACACGGAGGTGCGCGACGGCACGCAGATCTGCTTCCACGAGCACGACCGCGCGCTGTGCCGCACGGCGACGGGGGCCGACTACCCGGAGAACATCGGCGGGAAGAACGGCGTGTCGTGGACGAAACTCCCCGGGTTCCCGGAGAACCGCGTGGTGCCGGACGACGACCCGCTGCTCCGGTTCTACCAGTGGTTCTGGCGCGAGGGCGACGGATGGAACGGCCTCCATTCCGCCGTGAACGAGGGGTTGAAATCCACGGACCGGAAAGACCTGTGGTCCTTCTTCGACCCGGCGGTGCGCGTGCCCGCGCTGTGGGGAAGCGGCGGCAATGTGGACTTCCTCTCGCACTGGACCTACAGCTACCCCGACCCCCTCCGCATGGGCCTCGCCACGGACGAGCTCTTCGCCATGGCCAGGGGCGGCCCGGAGGGCCAGGACGTGATGAAGATGACGCAGATCATCTGGTACCGGTCGCAGACCGCCCCGCAGGAGGACGCCCCGGAGGCCGCCGCGCCCCGGTCGCCCTGGGAGGACCACGACCCGGGCGCGAACTACATCACCATCGCGCCCGCCCACCTGCGCGAGGCCTTCTGGACCAAAATCGCGCGGCCCGTGCGCGGCATCATGTACCACGGCTGGCAGTCGCTGGTGCCCACGGAGGGGCCGTCCGTCTACCGGTACACGCACCCCGAAACGCGCAACACCCTTCGGGAGCTCACCCGCACGGTCGTGGAGCCGCTGGGGCCGACGCTGCTCCAGGTGCCCGCCGTCCGGTCCGATGTCGCGTTTTTGGAGAGCTTCTCGTCCGCCATGTTCGCGGGGCGGGGCACCTATGGCTGGGGCGGCTCCTGGGGCGGCGACGCCTACCATGTCATGTTGTACGCCCATCTCCAGCCGGAGATCGTGTATGAGGAGACGATCCTGAAACATGGGCTGGACGGGTACAAGGTGCTGGTCCTCGCAGACTGCGATGTCCTGCCTGCGTCGGTGGTGGAGAGGGTCAACGCCTTCCAGGCC
>JAPXRP010000109.1:0-13786 GCA_033813475.1 Candidatus Hydrogenedentota bacterium | reverse complement strand
CCTAAAGACTCCCCGCCTCTCCTACTTGGCGGCTTTGGCCTGGTCCATGACCCAGCGGGTGAGGAGGCGGACGCCGAAGCCGGTGGCGTGTTTGGGGTTCAGGTGGGGGATGTGCTTGACGCCGTAGGCGACGCCCGCGATGTCAATGTGCGCCCAGGGGGTGCCGCCCACGAACTCCTTGATGAAGGCCGCGCCGGTGATGGTGCCCGCGTCGCGGCCGGGGCCGATGTTGCACAGGTCGGCGTGGTCGCCCTTGATGAGGTCGCAGTACTCGTCCCACAGCGGCAGGGGCCACAGGCGGTCGCCCGTCTCCTCGCCCGCGCGCACGAGGGACTGCACGACCTCGTCGTCGTTGCCCAGCACGCCGGCGGCGTAGTGGCCCAGGGCCACGACGCACGCGCCGGTCAGCGTGGCGAGGTCCACCACCACGTCGGGGGCGTGCTTCTCAACGGCGTAGGCGATGGCGTCGGCGAGGATGAGACGGCCCTCGGCGTCCGTGTTGCGCACCTCGACGGTCTTGCCGTTGTACGCGCGGACGATGTCGCCGGGGGTCTGGGCGCGCGCGCCGGTCTTGTTCTCCACCGCGGGAACCACGGCGACCAGGTTGACGCGCGGGCCGAGGTGGGCGAGGGTCATCATGGCGCAGAGCACGGCGGCGGCGCCGCACATGTCGTACTTCATCTCGTGCATGCCCTGGGCGGGCTTGATGCTGATGCCGCCCGCGTCGAAGCAGACGCCCTTGCCGACGAGCATGACGGTCTTCTTCGCCCGCGCGTGGCGGTACTCCATCACCACGAGCCGGGGCTCCTCGGCGGCGCCCTTGGCCACGCCGAGCAGGGCGTTCATGCCGAGGTCGGCCATTTCGCGCGGGCCGAGGACCGTGCAGGACATGCCGCTCTCGCGGGCCACGCCCTGGGCGAAGGCGGCCAGGGCGGACGGCGTGAGGTCGTTGGACGCCGTGTCGGCAAGCTGGCGCGCGCCGTTCACGCCCATGGCGATGAGCGCGGCCCGGTGCGCGTCGCGGGCCGCGCGTTCGGGGTGCGCGGCGTCGGGCACGATCAGCGTCACGGCCTCCACGGCGGCGCCGTTCTCCGGGTCGCCCTTCTTGTACACGTCGAAGCGGTACTGCGCGAGGACCAGCCCCTCGACAAAGGCGTCGGCGAGAGGCCCGGAGAGCTGGGTCGCGTCCAGGAACACATGGCGGACCTTGTGCTGCGACAGCGGCCCGGCGGCGGTGCCCGCGGCGCGGCGCATGCCCTCGGCGGAGGCCTTGGCGCGCGGGCCCGCCCCCACCGCGAGCACGGCCTGGGCGCGGTCGCGCGGCGTGGGCAGGCACTGGCACTGCCCCTTCTTCCCGGTGAAGACACCCTTGGCCGACAGCGCGCAGAGTGCGGCGGCGGCGGTTTTGCCGACGGGCAGCCCGGCGGGGTCGTCCCCCTCGAAAAGCGGCGCCACGAGGCAGGTGTCCCTCTTGCCGCCCTTGTAGGCGCCGGCGTGGATGGCGTGAATCTTCATGGTGTCTGCGTCTCCTGTGGGGTTTCCGCCGCCGTTTCCGGCGCGGGTTCCGGTTCCGCGAGCAGCCAGTGCCCCTGGTGCCCCGTGACGCGCACGCGCACAAGGTCGCCGGGCCGCGCGCCGCCGGGGAAGGTGACGGCGCGCCACCCGCCGGTGCGGCCGTTGACCCAGCCGCGCCGGCGGGGGTGCGGGCCGTCCACAAGCACGGTCTGCACCGTGCCCGCGAGGGCCTGCTGCCGCTCCGCGTTGATCGTCTCCTGAAGGGCTATAACACGCGCGAGCCGCGATTCCTTCGCGGCGCGCGGCACATCGTCGGGCAGGGCCGCGGCCTCCGTGCCGGGGCGCGGCGAATACTTGAACGGGAAGACCTGCGAGAAGCGCACGGCGCGCAGGCAGTCGAGGGTCCGCTCAAAGTCCTCCTCCGTCTCGCCGGGGAAGCCGACGATGAGGTCGGTGCTGATTTCCACCCCCGGCACCGCCGCCTGCAAATAGGCCACCTTCTCCAGATACTCCGCCAGCGTGTGGCGGCGGCGCATGGCCTTTAGGATGCGGTCCGACCCCGCCTGGAACGGCAGATGGACCTGGTTGCAGATCACGGGCTCGGCGGCCATCAGGTCGGACAGGGCGTTGTTCCAGTCCTTGGGGTGCGGCGACGTGAAGCGCAGCCGCGCCAGCCCCCCCACCCGGCACATGTCGCGGAGCAGCTCGTAGAACCCGTAGTCCGGCGACACGCGGTAGGAGTTCACGTTCTGGCCGAGCAGCCAGATTTCGCGCGCGCCGCGGGCGACCATGCCCCGCGCCTCTCGCAGGATGTTCTCCGGATCGCGCGAGACCTCGCGGCCCCGCGTGTGCGGCACGATGCAGAAGCTGCACAGGTTGTTGCAGCCCTTGGTGATGGCGATGTACGCCCGGATACCCTCCACATGCCCGCGCTCCACCCACTCCTCCGGAACGAAGTTCTGCACCCGGCCCTCCCGCGCCGCCCAGTGGGTGTCGCACACCCGCTTTCCCCCGGCCACCTCCGCCAGCATCTCGCCCAGGCGGAACAGGTTGTCCGGACCGAACACGAGGTCCACGCAGCGCTCGCGCTGGAGGATTTTCTCGCCCTCCTGCTGGGCCACGCAGCCCGCCACCGCGACGATCATGTCCGGCCGCGCCTCTTTCAGCGGGCGCAGGGTGCCCAGGAAGCTGTACACCTTGTTTTCCGGGTTGTGGCGCACCGAGCAGGTGTTGACGATGACCAGCGAGGCCTCCTGCGGCGTAGCCGCCGGGGCATAGCCCAGCGCCGCGAGCTGGTCCAGCATCCGCTGGCTGTCATGCTCGTTCATCTGGCACCCGAAGGTCTTTATGTGGACGCTTTTCGGCATGGCGGGGTTCCGTGTCCGCGGGAAGAATGAAGGAACAGTATAGCAACGCGCGCCAGCGCCCGGCCAGCGCGGACCGCGCTTGTCCGGCGACACGCGGCGGGGATAGAATGCCGCGGGGGAGGAGCAACCTTGTTTCCTGAAAGGCGCCGGCGCATGCCCGAGAACAAACGTGACTTTGACCAGGAGGCGGCCGCCTGGGATGACAACCCGGTCCGGGTGAAACTGGCGGAGGAGCTGGCCCGCGCCCTGTGCGCCGCCGTGCCGCTGACGCCGGACATGACCGTGCTGGATTTCGGCTGCGGCACGGGGCTGGTGACGCTGCGCGTCGCCCCGCGGGTGGCCTCGGTCACCGGCGCGGACACCTCAAAGGGCATGCTGGACGTGCTGACGGCGAAGGCGGCCGCCGCCGGAGGGGTCACGGTGTTCCCCTTCCTCATCGGCCCGGACGGGGCCCTGCCGGGGGAGACGTACGACCTGGTCATGAGCAGCATGACGCTGCACCATGTGGAGGACGTCCCCGCGCTGCTCCGGGCCTTCCACGCGCGCCTCGCGCCGGGGGGGCGGCTGTGCGTCATTGATCTGGAGCCCGACGACGGCCAGTTCCACGCCGACCCGGCGGGGGTCTTCCACAACGGCTTTGAACGCGCGGCGCTCCGGCAACAGTTTGCGGCGGCGGGCTTCAAGAGTGTGGCAAGCACCTTCGCCGCCCAGGTGACCAAGCCGGGACGGGACGGCGTCGTCCGCGCGTTCCCCGTCTTCCTGATGGCCGGGCGCAAGTAGGGGCGTCCGGCGCGCGCCGCCTCAGTCCCCTCCGGCTACCTGGTCAGTTTCAGCCAGAAGCGGAATCCGTTGACGAAGTTCCGGAGGACCGCCGGGTCCCGCAGGCGCCACAGCGCCGGAAAAATGTAGCCCGGCCGCAGGTAATAGCGCCGGTAGGCGGACCGCAGAAGCTCCGCAACCTGCGCCGCGTCGCGGTATCCCCGGGGCACATAGGCCGGCTTGTGGAGCTGCGAACCCGGCAGCGCGACGATTCTCTCCTTCTCCGCCTCGGCGCCCAGGGAAGTCCCGGCGCAGGGATGGTAGGGATAGAAGATCATCCAGTCCGTGTTCAGTTCGCAGGCGAAACGGATGGTCTCCTCGGCGATCTCCGGGGTGTCGCCGGGCATGCCGATGATGAACGATCCCCGGATTTCCAGGCCCGCGCGCCGGGCCCATTTCACCGCCTGCCGCGCCTGGCCCAGCGTGATGCCCTTCTCAATCGCGTCGAGCATCTTCTGGCTGCCCGACTCCAGGCCGTAGTGGATGCTGTAGCACCCCGACTTGGCCATGCGCCGGAGCATCTCCTCCGTGACCGTGTCCACCCGGCCGAACACCCGCCAGAGAAGGTCCAGCCCCTCCGCGTGCAGCAGGTCGCAGAACCGGAGGACCCACTTCTCGTTCATGCAGAAGTTGTCGTCCCAGAACAGGATCTCCCGCACGCCCCGCGCGGCGAGCTGCTTCAGCTCGCCGATGACGTTTTCCGGACTGCGGCGCCGGTAGGGGGGCGCGTAGCGGCCGCCCTGGAAACAGAACCGGCACTTGCCGTAGGCGCACCCGCGCGAGGTCATCACCGGCGCCATGGGCGGCCTGCGGCTCTGGTTGGGCAGGGGGACGTACAGCCTCTCCTCGTAGAGGTGGCGCGCCGGGAGGGGCAGGAGATCATGGTCGGCCAGCGGCGGCCGCATCGGCGTGGCGACGGCCTGCCCGTCGGGCCCGCGGTAGATGATGCCTTTGACAGCGTCCAGCGGCGCGCCCGTCTCCAGCGCCGCAAGCAGCTCCACCAGGGTTTGCTCGCCCTCGCCCGGCACAAGAATGTCCACGGCGGGCATGTCCGCCAGAAGGCCGTCATAAAAGGAGGTCACATGGGCGGCGCCCAAAATGACGGGCAGTTCCGGGCGCGCCTCTTTGAGGAGGGCGGCGATGGTCCGGGCGGCGTCGGCAAGCTGGGTCAGGCACGAGATGCCGACAACATCCGGCGAAAGGGCCAGCACACGCCGCGCGGTCTCCGCCTCGTCCAGATTCAGGGCCTCCGCGTCCACGAAGGCGGCCCCGTGGCCGGCCGCCTCCACGGCGGCCGCCAGATAGCCCACGCCCAGCGCCGGGATCATCCCCCGCCGCAGCACGCCGCCCCCGTTGTAGCCCGTCACCAGCTCGAAGGGGGGCAGGATGAAAACAATCTTCACCGGGCGGCTCCTTGCAAAAGGGGGGCTGAACGCGGCCTCCACGCACCGCCACTATAGCACGGCCGCCCCCCGCCCCCGTCAGCCCGGGGACCGGTCCACCAGCAGGAGCAGGCCGCCGTCGAAGGGCGCGTGGGTGAGCAGGTGCCCGCTTTTCAGGATGCGCTCGCGCAGGGCGAGGACGTGCGGCGGGCGGTGGGTCTGCTCCCACCACGACTCGACGTACCACACGCGCCGCGCGCCGGCCAGCGCCTCGTCCACGGGCGCGGGCATGGCCTTGAAAAACTCCCAGAGCTTGGGGTTGGGCAGCGAGCCCAGGAACCCCTCCAGCTCGCCCGGATCCCCGTAGATGCACTGCTGGGGGATGTCCCGTCCATGCAGGTAATGCCTCAGCGGGAGCAGGGTGAAGTGGCTGGCGTGCAGCACCTTGTCGCCCTCCTGGAAACCGTCGGCGATCCGCCGGGCGGCGGCCCGGTTGTCCGGCTTGTAGCGCACCCCCATGAGATGGGTATCCAGCGGGTGGATGCGCTGGGCGTGCTGATCCGCCACGGCCACCCCCATGAGCGCCAGCAGCGCCGTCCACGCGGCGGCCCGCAGGGAGCGGCGCGGCAGGGCGGCCACGCCCAGGGCGACGCCGCCGCAGAAGACCGCCCCCGCGAAGAGGAACTGGCGGATCTCGTAGTACGGCACGCGGGGGAACTGCCAAAGGACCAGGTTGGCCGCCACGGGGAAGACCACGAGAATCAGGAGCATGCCCGCGCGCCGGGGGTCGCGGCGCAGGCTCCACAGGCCGAGGAGGAACAGCGCCAGCGCGACGGCCAGCAGCGGCCAGTAGACCTCGCGGCGGTCCGTGAACCCCGCGAGGAAGGTCTTGAAGGTGATCAGGAAATGCTTCGCCCCCGGGCGTATCGTGTAGATGTTGGTGATGCTGTTGAGCAGCCGCCCCACCTGCGAGGTGTGGAGAAGCATCGGCAGGATCACAACCCCCGCGGCGGCGTTGGCCAGAAACCACGGCTTGAACAGCTCCCGCCGGAAGAGGACGGCCCAGCCCCCCGTGAGGGCCAGCGTGAGCAGAATCCAGGAGGCGAAGAAGTGGTTGTAGAAGCCCAGCGCGCCGGTCAGCGCGTAGGCCGCCCACCAGCGCGGGCGGTTCTCCTCCAGCGCGCGGAGCAGAAACCACCACGTCGCCATCGCCAGCAGGAGCATGCCGGCGTAGGGGCGGAACTCGTGGGCGTACATGATCTGGTAGGGCGTCGCGGCGCACAGCAGCGCCCCGCCGAAGGCCGCGCCCGGTCCGAAAAACCGGCGGAAACACGCGAAGGCCAGTGCCACCGCCGCCACGGAAAACACCAGGGGGAAAACGTGGATGAGCATGTCATGGGCGCGGGTGGCCCGGTCGAGCCCGAGCCACGGGCCGATCACCCGGTTGGGCACCACCGCCAGCAGCGTGTTGAGCGGCGGGTCGGTGGTCTTGTCAATGTTGAGGGTGTCCAGGGGGGACGTGAGCGCGTCCGCGAGCGTCAGGGTGACCCCCTCGTCGTACCAGATGCTGCGCTCCCCGAAGCCCCATCCCCGCAGGGCCAGGGCGACGGCAACCACCGCCAGCAGGGCCAGCGCGGCGCGCCCCCGGCTTCTAGGATTCCCGTCGGTTGCCATGCCGGTCACTTTACCAGTTTCAGCCAAAAGCGGAAACCGTTGAGGTAGTTCCGGAGGACCACCGGGTTCCGCAGGCGCCACAGTGCCCGGAGGATATAGCGGGGCCGAAGGTAGTAGCGGCGGTAGGCGGACCGGACGGTCTCCGCCACCTGCGCCGCGTCCCGGTAGCCCTTGGGCACATAGACCGGCTCGTGCATCTCGGCGTCCGGCGGGGCGATGACGCCCTCGATCATGGCCGTCTCCCCGAGGGAGGTCCCGGCGCAGGGGTGGTAGGGGTAGAAGATCATCCAGTCAATGTTCAGCTCGCAGGCGAAGCGGATGGTCTCCTCGGCGATTTCGGGCGTGTCGCCCGGCATGGCGAAGATGAACGACCCGCGAATTTCCAAGCCCGCGCGCTTGGCCCATTTCACGGCCTGCCGCACCTGGTCCAGCGTGATGCCCTTCTTGATGGCGTCCAGCATCTTCTGGCTGCCCGACTCCAGCCCGTAGTGGATGCTGTAGCAGCCCGACTTCGCCATGCGCCGCAGCATCTCCTCCGTGACCGTGTTCACCCTGCCGAAGACGGTCCAGGTGAGGTTCAGCCGCTCCGAATCCAGCAGGTCGCAGAACCGGGCGATCCATTTCCCGTTGATGCAGAAATTGTCGTCCCAGAAGAGGATCTCGCGGATGCCGCGCGCGGCGAGCTGTTTCAGCTCGTCAATGACGTTCTCCGGGCTGCGGCGGCTGTAGGGCGCGGCGTAGCGCCCGCCCTGGAAGCAGAACCGGCACTTGCCGTAGGGGCACCCGCGCGAGGTGATCACCGTCGTTGCGGGCCGCCTGCGGCACTGGTTGGGCAGGGGAATGTAGTACTGGTCTTCGTAGAGGTGGCGCGCCGGGTGGGGGAGGATGTCCTGGTCGCGCAGGGGCTCGCGCACCGGCGTGGCGACGGGCTTTCCATCGGATCCCCGGTAAATGATGCCCTTGACACCGTCCAGCGGCGCGCCGCCCTCCAAGGCCGCCAGCAGGTCCACCAGCGTCTGCTCGCCCTCGCCCGGCACCAGAATGTCCACCCCCGGCATGTCCGCGAGGATGTCGTCAAAAAACGAGGTCACATGGGCGCCGCCCATGATGATGGGCAGGTCCGGCCGCGCCTCCTTCAGCAGGGCGGCCGTGGTCCGGGCGGCGGCGGCCAATTGGGTCAGGCACGAAATGCCCACCACATCGGGCGACAGGGCCAGCACCCGCCGGACCGTCTCCTCCTCGTCAATGTTCAGGGCCTGGGCGTCCACAAAGGCGGCCTGATGCCCCGCCGCCTCGACCGACGCCGCCAGATACCCCACCCCCAGCGGCGGCAGAATCCCGCGCCGAAGCACACCGCCCCCGCCATAGGACTTCACCAGCTCGAACGTGGGCATGACAAAAACGATCTTCATGGGCCTGCTCCGGGCGAAAAGGGGCAAAACGCGGTCTCCGCAGACCGCCTACTATAGGGCACCCCCGTGCGGGATAACAATTCCAGCACCGTTTCCATGCCGCGGAGGGCGGAGGGGCGCAGGGATCCGCAGATGACGCAGATTTGCGCAAAGGAAGGGGGGGCGGCTGGGCGGGTAGGGGCGAATCATCATTCGCCCTCTTCGGGGACGGGAGGGCGCGGACGGGGCGGTATGGACATGTCTCAAAGAGGGCGAAAGATTTTTCGCCCCTACTGGCCGTCGGTTGTTCCGTTCTCTTGGCGGCTCTGCGGCTCCGTGTGAGTCTCTCCGGGGAGGACGCCACGGGGGCCGCAGGGAAGACGGGCTCAGGCTTTCTTGCGTCCCACGGCGGCGAGGCTGACGCCCCAGGGCAGGTTTGTCCGGCGTAGCCACCAGAGCTCCGGCAGCAGCATCGCCTTGAGGCAGGCGTTCAGGGCGCGGGGCGGGGTCCAGAAGTCGGCCAGGGCCGAGGCGCGGGCGCGTTCCGCCGAGAGCAGTTTGCGGCGGCCGACGCGGGCGGCCACGGCCAGCGGGAAGGGCGTGGACAGCATGGCGGTCACCCGCTCCACGGTGAATCCCGCGCCTTCCAGCAGCCCGCGGAGCCCGGCGCGCTCGTACCGGCGGCGGTGGCACTGCACCTCGTCGCCCACGTTCCACAGGAGCATCATGCCCGGAGCGAACACGAGGTGCGCGCCGCCCGGCGCGAGGACGCGGTGGGCCTCGCGGACCGCCGCCGCGTCGTCGTCGAGATGCTCGTAAACATCCAGCGAGAACACCAGGTCAAAGCTGTTGTCGGGAAACGGCAGATTCTCCCCGAGGGCAAGGTAGCAGGGCACCCGGTTGCGGCCGGCCGCGAAGGCGAGGGCCTCCGGCGCGAGGTCCACCAGGGTGAACGCCGCCTGCGGGAGGCGCTTCGCCAGCCAGGCCGCCATGAACCCCGTGCCGCAGCCGGCGTCGAGGATGCGCAGGGGCTTGTCCGCGTCCACGGAGGCGCGGATGAGCTGCTCCAGCAGGTGGGCGCGGAACCAGGAGAGGTAGTGCAGGGCCTCCTCGCGCTCGTAGACCGAGGCGTGCTCCGCCGTGGGAAACCCCTCCTCGGGGTCCGTGGCGGGAAACACGAAGTCGGGGACGCCGTGCCGCTCCCCCCATTCCCTTCCGCAGGCCGCGCAGACGGCGGGCGTCCCCGCGGCAACGAGGGGTTCGCGGCATGCCGGACAACGCAGGGGCGGGCAGGGAGTCATCAATTTCGGTCTCCGCGCGGCGTCGCGCCGCGTGCGCCCATGATCCCGGTTTCCGCCGGGCGTTTTCAAGGCGGCGCGTTTACTGATCGCCTGATAACGCCAATAACAGGTTCGGGCAAGCGGTGTGAACGCGCGGAGAACTGCCCGCTGTCATGAACGGAATGCCCCCCTGGTGGGGGAGACGGTCATGCCGCGCAGGAAGAGGGCGCAGCAAGCAGCGCCCCTACGTGCCAATGCCCCGGTCACACGCGAAGACACTGGAACTATAGCCTGTAGGGGCGCTGCTTGCCGCGCCCTGGAGCGGGCACAAAGGCCGTCTTTTGTCCGACGATGCTGGGCGTCAGGAACGCAGGCGGTCCAGGGGCAGGGTGATGAGCACCTGGCAGCCGCCGCCGCCGGGGGCGGAGGTCATCTCGATGGCGCCGCCGTGCTCCTCGATGACGCCGCGGGTGATGGACAGGCCCAGGCCGGTGCCGCCGGGCTTGGTGGTGTAATAGGGGTCGAACACCCGTTCCAGGGCCTCCCGGTCGAGGCCGGGGCCGTCGTCGCGGATTTCCACCTGGCAGGCCGTCTCGGTCACGCGGGAGAACAGGCGCACGCGCCCCCCTTCCGGGCAGGCCTCCAGCGCGTTGAGCAGGACATTGAGCACGGCGCGGCTGATGTGGCGGGCGTCGAGCATGAGCCGGAGCCCGCCCGCGCCGCATTCCGCCGTGAGCCGCACGCCGCGCTGGTCGGCCTCGCGGCCCAGCAGGCCGACGCATTCCTGGAGCAGGGCGTCGAGGTCCACAGGCTCGGGGTGCAGCTCCGTCTCCCGCGCGAGGGAGAGGAACCCCGACACGATCTCCTCGAGCCGCCCCACCTCGTTGCGGATGGTCCGCAGGGACCGGGAGGGGGACGACTCGGGGTCGTCGAGCTGCTCGACCGCGTGGCCGGAGAGGAGCTTGATGGCGTTGAGGGGGTTGCGCACGTCGTGGGCGACGCCCGCGGCAAGGGTGCCGAGGGCGGAGAGGCGCTGGGCCTGGCGGAGGCGCGCCTCGACGGTCTCCTTCTCGCGCAGGGCCTCGATCATGCGGTTGAAGGTGGTCTCCAGGGCGAGCACCTCGCCGGAGGCCCCGGAGGTGCCGACGGTCTCCAGATGGCCCGAGCCGACGCGGGCGCAGCTTTCGGCCAGCCGCCGCAGGGGATGGAGGGCCTTCCAGATGAACCAGACCATCGCCCCGAGGGCAAGCAGGAACACCGCCGTCACGGCGAGGAGATAGCGGTTGGTGAAGGCGTGGAGGATTTCGGTCTGCGGCACGATGGTCATGGCGGCCGTCAGGAGCACGGTCCGCCCCTCGCTGGTCAGGGGCACGCGGGCCACGCGGAGGAAACTGCCGTCCCGCTGCCGCTCGATGGTGAAGGCGGCGCCGGGCTCGGCGCCGGCGGGCCGGTCCTCCAGCCGGATGTCGAATCCCTTGTGCAGGTCCATCAGCTCGCCCTCCAGCGCCTGATAGTCCCCCTGGAACCCCTCGTCCAGGCGGAGTTCGAGGCTCCGCGCGATGTCGAGGGTGCTCGCCTCCATCTGCACCGCCGCCTCGTGGAAAAAGTACCGGGCGATCACCACCACGGCCGCGAAGAGGCACAGCAGCAGGACGCCGCACAGCATGACCACGCGCAGAAAGAGGGTGTTCCGCCAGCGCGCAAGGGGCGGGGAAAACGGGGCCGGGGTCTCGTCGGGGGGGCGGGCGCTCATGGCGCGGGCGGGGGGGCGATCCCGAGGAAACGCATGACCTCCTGGATGTCCACCCAGGCTTTCGCCTTCTCGCCGGGGCTCCGCAGCAGGTAGGCGGGATGGTAGGTCACGCGCAGGGGGATGCCGTGGTAGGTGTGCCACACGCCGCGCAGGCTGCCCACGGTGGCGTTGGTCTTGAGGATGGTCTGGGCCGCCGTGCCGCCGAGGGCGCAGATGACCTTCGGCCTCAGCAGGTCGAGCTGGCGCAGAAGGAAGGGCTCGCAGCAGGCCACCTCCTCCGGGTTCGGCGTGCGGTTGTCCGGCGGGCGGCACTTGAGCACGTTGCAGATGAAGACGCTCCCGCGGGGGATCTTCATGCCCTTCTCGATGATGTCCGTCAGCAGCTGCCCCGCGCGCCCCACGAAGGGGCGGCCCTGCGCGTCCTCGTCCGCGCCGGGGGCCTCGCCCACAAAAACCAGGTCCGCATTCGGGTTGCCCTCGCCGGGCACCGTGTGGTGGCGCGTGGCGTGCAGCGGGCAGGCGGTGCACCCGCGCACCTCGTCGGCGATGCGCTCCAGCCCGTCCGGCGGCCCGCACGCGGCGGCGGCCCGCGGCCGTGCGGGCGCGGCGGACAGCCCCTCCAGCAGGCGGGCCGTGTGGCGCGACAGGCGCACCTTGGGCGGCGTGCCGCGCGCCGCCTTTTCGGCGAGGCGCCGCACGTCCTCCACCGCCTCGGCGTAGAGTTCTTCGGGCGTTTTGGAAGCGTCGGTCATGGGGGTGCTCCGGGGATTCATGATAGCACGGGGCCGTCCCCCGGCGGGAAGTCGGTCGGACTTGTCTGACCGGTCCGACTTGTCCGACCAGTCTGACGGCCCCCTCTCCGGCTCAGCCCCCCCCCACCTCCCCTGCCTGCGCGTGCAGCCATTCCTCGAGGTTCGTGTGGCCGTCGCGGTCGTCGTCGGCGCCGGGGTTGGCCGGCAGCGCCAGCGGACGGCGCGTGGCGGCTTCCCGCGGCATGCCGCCGACCTGCTCCTGGCTGTCCAGGATGCGGCCCGCGCCGGTGCGGACCTCGTCCACGACCCGGGTGTCCACGGCGTCGCGGTCCGCCGGGCGCGCCCCGGCGTTGGCCAGCACCCAGTCCGCCACCGTGGAGGCGGGGCGCACGGTGAGCGGGGCCACGCGCACCGGCGCATCCTCCGGCCGCGCGAGGTTCACGCGCCGGGTGGACCACGCCCACTCGCCCCAGTCGGAACGGCCCGGGCACAGGTTGTCGAACATGCCCACGACGGCGGTGCGCTGGGTGTGGACATGCACCGTGACCAGCGGCACCCCGCGGCGCGTGTCGGGCCCCGGTCTCAACACGTTGCCCAGGAAAGAGACCAGGGAGGGGCCGGAGGACTCAAAATCGCCGACATGCATCGCGTGGCGGCGCGGGTTGTACACGAGGTTGTTGACGGCCAGCGCGCTGACGTCGCCCTTCACATAGGGGTTGCGCTCGTCGTTGTGCGCGAAGAGGCACCCAATGACGGCGATCCGCCGGCCGTGGTCGCCCAGGAGCAAACCCTTGGAGTGCTCGCCCTCCGGGTGGATGGAGTGCGACAGGTTCTCCGAGAAGATGCAGCGGCTGAAGGTCACATCGCGCACGCCCGCGCCCCAGTGGCTCGCGCCCTCGTCCACGGCCCAGCTCACCGAGCAATGGTCCACCACCACGTTAAACGCCTGCCCGTCCCCGCCGGGATAGACCGACAGGCCGTCGCGGGCGTCGCCCGCCGGGCCGGGCATCCGGTCGCCCACGCGGATGCGCAGATGCCGCACCAGCGCGTCGTGCGTGGCGATGACCAGCCCCGCCCCCGCGAGCGTGATCCCCGGCGAGGGCGCGCTCTCGCCCGCCACGGTCACAAAGGGGTGCGGGATGGCCAGGGGCTCCGTGAGACGGATCACCCCGCCGACCTCGAACACCACCACGCGGGGCCCCGGCGTCTCCAGCGCCGCGCGCAGCGTGCCGGGGCCCGCGGACTCCAGCGACGTGACGCGCAGCACCGCGCCGCCGCGCCCGGCGGGCGTGTCCGTGCCGAAGCCCTCCGCGCCGGGAAACACGGGCAGCGCGCCCGACAAGTCGCGCACCGCGTCCCGCAGCGAGGGCGACCCCGCCAAGTTCGGCGGAAACACCAGCGACGGCACCACAAGCAGCGCGCCCCCCCCCGCCGCCGCGAGAACGCCCAGAACAATCAAAATACTTCTGCCAGTCACTGTTTTCTTTCCATGGTGGCTGTTCGGTGTCGGCACGGAAGGCGGATCCGGGGCGGCGTCGCGCCCCCCGACACCCGTGTTATTCCGCGAGGGGACAGGATATCCCAACAAACGAGATCACATGGCGACTTCAATTCTCAGGCTTGGATCGGTCTCGTGTTCCCCGATGATCTTGTTGTACTCCGCAACAAGCTGGGCCGCCGTGGCTCTCCTTCCGGCGCCGCCGAACTTCCCGATTTCATAGAGATTTCCCGCCAGAAACTGCTCCGCCTCAAAAACGTCCACCCGATCCTCGATCCCCTTCTGCTCCGCCAGCCCCTCCGCCATCACCGCGCCCTTTGCAGTGGTGATGACCACCGGCTTGAGGCCGTTGGCC
>JAPXRP010000108.1:0-13912 GCA_033813475.1 Candidatus Hydrogenedentota bacterium | reverse complement strand
CGAGAAATGGCTGAAGGACCGGCGGCGGCGCGCGCTGGACTACGGCGCCATCACGCGGTACCTTCAGATTGTGGCGGCCCTGGGCGAGACGCTGACCCTGACAAGCCAGATTGACACCACCATCGCCGCCCACGGCGGCTGGCCCCTGGCGTAGAGCATCTTGGGGTTAAGAGGAGACATTTTCAAGAGGGTGCCGTTCACGGACACTGAGGGGACACGGGCTTCCAGCCCGTGTTTCTCGGGTTTCATCCATGACCCAAAACACGGGCTGGAAGCCCGTGTCCCCTCAATGTGCGTTCCCGGTATGTTCCTTGCAGATATGGCTTCTCCACCTTGAAACGCTCTCGAACCCCAAAGGGCGGACATTCCTGTCTGGCCTTTCCGGGCTCTCGGCCCATATCTTGTGGGGGGCGTTTTTGGGCGTTATCCCCAAGTTATCCACAGGGGGGCGGGCGGTTATGCCCCGGTTTTCCCCAGAACCCCGTTTTGGAACGCCGCCCCCTGTTTTCAATGTATCCTGCTGCGATAATAGGGGTTGTGAATGCGGTCTCGGAGGGCGCTCAGGAGTCTGACAGGGTTATCCACCGGTTATGCACGGTCTCTTCCCGCGTTTTCCCCGGAGTTATCCCCAGGGGGGCCGGGTTTTCCACAGGGGCGGTTGCACAAGATATGGACGGACCGGTAGGTCAGTCCTGCCGGGGGGCGGCCCAGGCGGCGGGGGCGGGCACCCAGCGGGAGACCACGGCGATGACGAGGCCGAGGCCGGCGGCGGCGAGGAAGAGGCGCTCGTAGCCCAGGAGCGCCCAGATGGTGCCCGCGAGGATGGGGATGGTCATGGAGGCGATGTGGTTCACCGAGACGCCCATGGAGAGGGTGCCGGTGAGTTCGGAGGGGGAGCCCGCGAGGCGGGACATGTAGACGACGCGGCTGGTGCCCATGGTGAAGAGGAGGTTGTCGAGGATGTAGCAGGCGCAGGCCACGTTGAGGGCGCGGGCGGGGTCGCCCCCGGCGAGGGGGAGGGCGTAGCCGTAGCCGACGCAGACGAGGGCGATGGAGAGCCCCTCGGCGGTCATGACGGCGCGCTCGCCGAAGCGGTCTATGGCGCGGCCGACGGCGGGCTTGAACGCCAGCCCCAGCACGGACGCGACGACGAGGAGCCCGGCGATGGTGTTGGCCGGGCGGCCGTAGACCTGGATGAGGACCCAGGGGCCGAAGGTGAGGAAAATCTGCTTGCGCGCGCCGTTGAGCAGCTCCAGCAGGTAGTACAGGCGGAATTTGCGGTGGAAGACGAGGCGCTGGCGGCGCTGGTGGACCTGGGGCATGCGCATGAAGACGTAGAGCCCGGCGGCGGCGGCGGCAATCACGGCCATGGCCTGGAACACCGCCTGAAACTGCGGGTTTTCGCGGTCGAGCAGCCAGTAGATGGCCCCGGCCCCGGCGATGCTCCCCGCAGTGGCGACGGCGCCCACGCGCCCCAGCAGCCTGCCGAGCTGGCCCGGCTTGGCGAGGGCCACGGTCAGCGAGTCGGCCATGGGCATCATGAGGTGCTGCCCCGCGCTGGCGACAATCATCATGACGACGGTCGCGCCGAAGTGGCCGCTGAAGACGGCCATGCCGACCAGGCCGGCGCAGAAGACGGCGGCGGCCAGCGCGCCCACATGCGTGAGGGGCAGCATGCACAGGAGCCCGGTCATGGCCACGACCAGGAGGCCGGGCAGCTCGCGGGGGAACTCCACCCACCCGCGGGCGGTCTCCGACAGGCCGTAGGCGGAGGAGAGGTAGTTGTTCAGCACGGAGTCATAGCCGCCCGAGGCCGCCGCCATGCAGGCCACGGCCAGAAAATAGAAGGCAAGCTGTCGCGCGCGGGCGCTCATGGCACCGGACGCCTCCGGGGATGTGCGGGCGGGCCGGGCTCAGGCCCGGTAGAGGGAATGGCCGATGCCCATGGCCGCGCGGACCGCCTCGACGGTCTCCAGGGCCACGGGGGTGACGCGTTGGGCGTTCTCGCGGAGAAATTCCTCCACGGCCGCCGCGCTGTTCGCCGGGTCGTTGTACCGGGCGATGATGGGCTCGTTGAACTTCGAGCAGTGCTCCGCGGCGGCCTTCTTGAGGTTTCCGTAGAACTTGCCGCCCTTGCGGTACTCCTCCAGGAACTCCAGAAACACCTCGCGCGGCGCGAGCAGGTCAAGGAGCCGGTAGAGCACGCCCACCCCGGCGGGCATCTTCGGGATCACGGCGTCCGCGTCATTGCTGTCCGTGTCCAGCGGCGCGGGCTCGGTGGTCGTGGGCACCGCCTTGATCTTCTTCAGCACCGTGGCCGGGTCGTCCAGCAGGTCGAGGGTGTTGTGGTCGCTCTTGCCCATCTTCGACGCGCCGTCGAGGCCGGGCAGGCGCAGGGCGTCGCGGCTGATGGGCCGGGGCACATGGAAGGTCTCGCCGAAGCGGCTGTTGAAGCGCGTGGCGAGGTCAATGGCCATCTCCAGGTGCTGGCGCTGGTCCTCGCCCACGGGCACGATGTCCGCCTTCACGATGAGGATGTCGGCGGCCATGAGCACGGGGTAGCCGAGCAGCCCGTAGGAGAGGGGGTTGCCCTCGGCCTTCGGGTCCTCGCGCAGCTTCGACAGCTTGTCCTTGTACGTCGTTCCGCGCTCCAGCAGGCCGATGTTCGTGATCATGCCCAGCAGCAGGCTCAGCTCGGCGGTGCAGGGCAGGTCGCTCTGGCGGTAGATCACCGACTTGCGCGGGTCGAGGCCGCAGGCCACATAGGTCCGCAGCATCTCGATCGTGTTGCCGTAGAGGTCCTGGCGGTCCGTGACCGTCGTGAGGGCGTGGTAGTCCGCGATGAAGTAGTAGCACGTCGCCTTGTCCTCCTCCTGCAGCCGGAGGAAGTGGCGGACCGCGCCGAAATAGTTTCCGTAATGCAGCCGGCCCGTTGGGCGGATGCCGGAGAGTATGGTCTCACGCTTGGCGGACATGGGGGAGGGTTCCTGTGGGTTGGCCCCGGAGGGGGCGGTGCCCAAAGCATACCCCCAACCCACCGGAGCGGTCAAATGGCCGGGCGGGCCGCCGCGTGTGAAGGGATGTCTTCGGGACGGCTGGAAACGTAGACGCGCCATCTTGCCGCGTTCTTGGGGTTTTCGTTGGCCCAAAGAACGCGCCAAGATGGCGCGTCTACTTTGCGGGCGTGTTCCCGGCTTTCTTCATTGGCATAAGACGCAACCGCCCCGCCTCCGGGGGGAGGCGGGGCGGCAAAAGACTTCCGGAACGGGTTACTCCACGGCTTTGGTGGTCCACCGGAACACGGGGGAGGCGTTGCCCGCGCGGTCCAGGTACTGCACGCGCAGGGTGTGGTAACCCCAGCCGGGCAGGGTCCACGGCTTGGTGGACGCCACGGGCTCCCAGGCGGACCAAGTGTACCCGTTGCTGCTGAAGCGCATTCGGGACACGCCGGAACCGTGGTCCACCCAGAACAGGTGCAGGACGACGTCCAGCGTGTCCGTGGTGGGCCCTCCGTTGTTGATGACGATGGTGCCGTCGGGCGGCGTCTGGTCCAGCAGGATGGTGTCGGTGTACCGGACGGACACATTGCCCGCCTTGTCGCGGAACTGCGCGCGCACGGTCTTCACCCCGTCGCCGGGGGCGAGCGTCCACGCCGCCTGTGCGGCGGGCTTCTGCCAGGCGCTCCAGGTGGACCCGTTGTTGCTGAAACGCATGCCGCCGACCCCGGACCCGTCGCCGTCGTCCCAGGTCAGACCGAGCACCGTGTTGACGTCCCCGGTGCGGGCCGCGCCGTTGTTGACCACCACCGACCCCGTCGGCGGGGCGCTCTCCCACACAATGAACTGGTCCAGCCATCCGCAGTTTGACCCGCCGCCGGGATCCCCCGCCCCGCGGTAGAAGAACCAGGCAATCTGGTGCGACCCCGGTCCCAGGGGCACCGTTTCCAGAATCCAGTCCGTCTCCCCGGTGAGGGCGCCGAAGCGGATGCCGTCAACTTCATAGAAATACTGCCCCCATCCGGCGCTGCACGAGGCCCTCCACCAAAAGGTGACCGTGCAGGGGCCTGTGACAAACGTCATCATGTTCGACACCTGGTCGGCGGCCACCGGCCCGCTTTGCAGGGCATTATGGCCGTCATGACTCACCGCATCCTGGGAGAACCAGGGCGAGATGGCGGGGGGCAATGCGGGGGTTATCCAGGGCCGGTTGCACGCGCCGACCCCCTCGCACATGGGGTAGGATTGATAGAGGCCGACGAGCTGGACCGTCGGGCTGGAGGGCACATTGACAACCTGGGGGGCCGGGGTGCGCCAATTGGGCGCCGGGCTGAAGGACACGGTGTGCGTTCCCGTGGTGACCTCCGCCGTGGCGCCGGAGTTCAGCCAGGGGCCGCCGTCCACCCGCCACTGCGCGCCCGCCGACATGGCGCCGGCGGGCTCAATGGCCGTCTGCACATACCCAAAGGCGACGGCGTGCGCCGCCCCGCCCCCCCCCAGGCAGACCAGCACCGCCAAGGGAACGAACAGACGTGTTGCACTTCTGCGAAACATGCGAAACCTCCTTGTCCCGGGACCGCCCGGAAAGGGCGCCCCCTGTGAAGCCCCGAACCTGCGGCGCGCGCCGCAACCGTTCCAAGAATATCACAGCCTCCGTAGAATGGCAACGGCTCTTTTCTACAGGACAATTGCACAAGAGCGTCTGCCAAGAAAACACTTTGGCTGGCGGGTCAGACCCAAGGTTTGCGGCCCCGGAAAGAATGGGAATTACGGGAGGTAGGGCCGCCGGGACGGCGGCGGTACGGGGAGCGGCCGGTCTTCGTACCGCCGGCGTCCCGCCGGCCTTGTCCCCTCTTATCCTGTGCATCCTGTGCATCCATGTTGAACCTCTTTCCCTCTCCCCCTTTCCCGTCCAGTTGTCCCGGGGCCGGGCGGGCGGGTAGGATGTCTCTCTGCCGGAGACGGCCAACCAGGAGACCGACCATGTCCCCCCGACACATTCTGCTGACCCTTGTGCTGGCCGCGCTGGCCCTTCCCGCCGTGGCGGACGACCTGGAGGCGGCCTTCAACTCCCCGCCGGACAGCACGAAGCTCCGGTGCTACTGGTACTGGATGGACGGCCACATCTCGAAGGAGGGCCTCACGAAGGACCTGGAGGCCATGCGGGACTTCGGCATCGGCGAGGCCTACATCGGCATCATCAGCGGCCAGAGCGGCCTGGACCCGAAGCCGGAGCCCCTGGCGCTGTCGGACGGGTGGTGGGACGCCATCGTGCACGCGGTGCGCGAGGCGGGCCGCCTCGGTCTGGACATCGGCTTCTTCAACTCCCCCGGCTGGAGCCAGTCGGGCGGGCCCTGGGTGACGCCGGACAAGGCGATGCGCTATGTCTCCCTGCCCGAGACGCGCCTGAAGGGCCCGCAGCGCTTCGAGGGGAAACTCCCCGCGCCGGACGGCGCCTTCCAGGACATCGCCGTGCTGGCCTACCCCGCGCCGCACGGCGACGACACGGCCGCGCCGGAGAAATCCCGCACGCCGCGCGCGGTGGATTTTGAATGCCCCGAGCCCTTCACGGCCCGCAGCGTCACCGTGGTGCCCGTGAAAGAGGTGAACGTGCAGGCAGAGCTGCTCGCGTCGGACGACGGGAAGGACTTCCGCCCCGTGAAGGCGTTCGCCGTGGACCGCCACAATCTCAACGTCAACGTGGGCCCCGTGCCGCTGGCGCCGGTGGCGGCGTCGTTCCCCGCGGTGACGGCGCGGTATTTCCGGCTCGCGTTCTCGGCGGACTGCGAGGTGGGCGAAGTGCGCGTGTCGCCCGCCGCGCGCGTGGAGTCCCACGCGGAGAAGGCCCTGTTAAAGATGTTCCAGGCCCCCCTGCCGCCCTTTGACTTCTACACCTGGCCGCCCCAGGCCGAGCCGGACGCGCCGGGCCTGGCCGTGGCGCCGGACGCCGTGCTGAACCTCTCGGCGAAGATGGACGCCGACGGCACGCTGCGGTGGGACGTGCCCGCGGGCGACTGGATCGTCCAGCGCGCCGTCATGTCGCCCACGGGCACGAAGAACAGCCCGTCGCCGGAGGAGGCCACGGGGCTGGAGGTGGACAAGATGAACCGCGCGCCCCTGGCGGTCCATTTCGACGCCTATGTCGGCGACCTGCTTCGCCGCCTGACGCCGGAGGAGCGCAAGGCCTTCAAGCATGTCGTGGCGGACAGCTACGAGATGGGCCCGCAGAACTGGACCGACGGCTTCGCGGAGCTTTTCGAGGCGCGCTACGGCTATGACCCCCTGCCCTGGCTGCCCGCCCTGTCCGGGCGCGTGGTCGGCGGGGCCGACCAGACCGACCGCTTCCTGTGGGACCTGCGCCGCCTCGTGGCGGACCGCGTCTCGACGGAGTATGTCGGCGGCCTGCGCGACCTGTGCAACGCGCAGGGGCTCAAGATGTGGCTGGAAAACTACGGCCACTGGGGCTACCCCGGCGAGTTCCTCCAGTACGGCGGCCAGTGCGACGAGATCAGCGGCGAGTTCTGGGTGAACGGCGACCTGGGCAGCGTGGAGCTGCGCGACGCCGCGTCGTGCGCGCACATCTACGGCAAGAACGTCGTGTGGGCCGAGGCCTTCACCGGCGGCATCCCCTTCGCCAACTCCCCCCGCGACCTCAAGGCCCGCGGCGACTGGGCCTTCTCCGAGGGCATCAACCAGTTCGTCCTGCACCTCGTCATCCACCAGCCCTGGGACGACAAGCGCCCCGGCGTCAACGCGTGGTTCGGCACGGAGTTCAACCGCCACAACACCTGGCACGACCACGCCGGGCCGTGGGTGGACTACCTGCGCCGCTGCACCGTGCTGCTCCAGCGCGGCCTGCCCGTGGCCGACGCCGCCTATTTCATCGGCGAGGACGCCCCCAAGATGGCGGGCGTGCGCCGGCCCGAGCTGCCCGCCGGGCACGACTATGACTACATCAACGCCGAGGTCATCGAGACCCGCCTCTCCGTGAAGGACGGCCGCTTCGTCCTGCCCGACGGCGTGTCCTACGGCATCCTCGTGCTGCCGCCGTCCGAGACCATGCGGCCCGGGCTGCTCAAGAAGATCGGCGAGCTGGCCGCAGCGGGCGGCGCCGTCTTCGGCCCCGCCCCCCTGCGCTCGCCCAGCCTCGAGAACTACCCCGCCTGCGACGACGAGGTGAAACGCCTCGCCGCCGACCTGTGGGGCGGCGGCCGCATCCTCACCGGCGACACCCTCGACGCCGCCTTCGAGAAGCTTGGCCTCACCCCCGACCTCGTCTGCCCGGCGGACATGCTCTGGAAGCACCGCCGCGACGGCGACACGGACATCTACTTCGTGTCCAACCAGAAGGACGCCGCGCGCGACGAGACCCTGTCCTTCCGGGTGGACGGCAAAGCCCCCGAGCTCTGGTGCGCCGAGACCGGCCGCATCACCGCCGAGCCGCCCTACACGGCGGCCAACGGCCGCGTGGAGATGCCCGTCCACTTCGACGCCCACAGCTCCGTCTTCGTCGTCTTCCGTAAACCCGCCGCAGGCGGCGGACGCCCGGCACCCGCGCCGAAGGCGCCAAAAGTCCTCGCCGCCCTCGACGGCCCGTGGACCGTGGCGTTCCCCTTCGGCGAGGAGACCTTCAAGACCCTCGCCTCCTGGACCGAGAGCAGGAACGAGGACGTCAAATACTTCTCCGGCGAAGCCGTCTACCGGGCCGAATTCAAGGCCGACGAGACCAAAGGTGTGCGCCTGGACCTCGGCGCAGTCCACGACACCGCCGTCGTCCGCGTGAACGGCAAAGAGCTGGGCACCCTGTGGAAGGAGCCCTACCGCCTCGACATCTCCGCCGCCCTCCGTCCCGGGAAGAACGAGGTCGAGATCACCGTCGTCAACCCCTGGATCAACCGCCTCATCGGCGACAACCGGTCCAAGGCGGAAGACCGCGCCACCTTCACCAGCACAAACATCGTCAAGCCCGGCGCCCGCCTCAAGCCCGCGGGGCTCCTCGGCCCCGTCCGCGTCCTCGCGGAATAGGGCGGAAAGGGAAGGCGAAACGGAAACACGGCGGCGGCCCACTCCGGGCCGCCGCCCATTGCCACAGCCCCCGGGTCCGCACAGCGCGCAGCGCCTTGGAGTGCGGCAGCTTGCTGCAGCCTTTCTTCGCGTGGGCTTGCCCGCGCGGGGGCACACGAAAGACGGCGGTGCCCGCGCGTTTCCCCAAGGCCGGCGCGGCACTCCCCGCCAAAATTTCGGCTGCCCCGTTGGGGCATGATTCCTTCTGTCCCGGCAACCCAGGGCAGGCCTGGCCCTTCGGGCGGCGGCCTGCCCTGGGCCATATTCGGCAACGCTTTCAGCGTTGAAGAGGTCGGACAAAGGGCAATGACCGCACTCCATCCAGAAGGTGTCCGCGGATTTCAGTGCGATTGCCCTGCGGTTGCACGCCCGGCACGGCTGGCTTATACTGTGGCGCAACACGCGCAGGAGAAGGTATGGACACGCCGGCCCCCGAGATTTCCGTGGTGGTTCCCGTCTACAACGAGGAGCACTCGCTGCGGGAGCTGCATGACCGCCTGACGGCGGTGATGGGCGGACTGGGCCGCCCTTATGAGCTGGTGTTCGTGAACGACGGCAGCCGCGACGGCAGCCTGGCGCTGCTGCGGGAGCTGCGCCGCGGCGACCCGCGCGTCCGCGTGGCGTCGCTCATGCGCAATTTCGGCCAGAGCCCCGCGCTCTATGCGGGCTTCTCCCTGGCCCGGGGCCGCCTGCTGGTCATGCTCGACGCGGACCTCCAGGTGTACCCCGAGGACATTCCCCTGGTGCTGGAGCAGTTGGAGGCGGGCGCCGACTGCGTCAGCGGCCGCCGCACGGGGCGGCAGGACCCCTTCTTCCGCCGCCTGTTCTCCCAGGCGCTGAACCGGTACATCGCCTACGAGACGGGCGTGCCCCTCACGGACTACGGGTGCCCGCTCAAGGGATTCCGCCGCGAGGTGGTGGAGCACATGCTCCGTTTTGACCACCGGTGCCGCTACCTGCCCGTGGACATGACGGCGGTCACGACGAACATCGCCGAAATCCCCGTGCGCCACGCGGAGCGCAAATCGGGCCGCAGCAAATACGAGCTGGCGGACCTCGTGCGGACGGCCGTGGACCTCATCACCAACATCTCCGTGCGCCCCCTGCGCATGATCGGCCTGCTCGGCATCCTGCTGGCCCTCGGCGGCTTCTTCATGTTCGTGCGCGTGCTCTACTTCCGCGTCGTCTACGGAAACCAGCTCGGCGCCGAAAGTGTCATCGCCCTGTTCTTCCTGCTGTGCGGCGTCCAGCTCCTCTCCCTGGGCACCCTCTGCGAATACGTCGGCCGCATCTACGCCGAGACGCAGAAAAAACCCTATTTCATCATCCGCGGGGAGGAGGAATGAGCGCCGACACGGACCGGATTCCGGTGGCCGTGCTGGCCGTCGGCGGCAACGTGAGCCAGGGCATCCTCAAGGCCCTGCGCCGGTCGGCCCTGCCCCTGCGCATTCTCGGCACGGACGTCAGCGCCGACCAGGCCGGCCTCTACACCGTGGACGAGGGGCATGTGCTCCCCTGGGCCTCCGACCCGGCCTTTCTCCCCGAACTCGCGCGGGTCTGCCGCGCCGCGGGGGTGCGCGTCCTGATGTCCGGCTGCGAGCCCATCATTGACTTCCTCGTGGCGCGCCGCGCCGAAGTGGAGGCGGCGACCGGCGCGCTCTGCCCCGTGAACACGCCGGCGGTCCATGAGATCGGCGAGGACAAGCTGCTCACCTGCCGGTGGCTGGCGGAGCACGGCTTCGGCGCGCCCCGCCACGCGCCCTCGGAGGACGCGGAGGCCGCCCGGCGGCTCGCCGAAACGGCGGGCTGGCCCCTGGTGGCCAAGCCGCGCCGGGGCGGCGGCGCGCGGGGGCTGTTTCTGGTGCGCGACGCCGACGACCTCGCCTACGCCTGCCGCAAGCCGGGCTACCTGCTCCAGGAGTACCTGCGCCCCGACGACGCGGAGTACACCGTCGGCTGCTTCTGCAAGCGGGACGGCGCGCTTGCGGGGACCATTGTGATGCGGCGCGAGCTGCTGGCGGGCACCACCTACCGCGCGTGGGTGGACGACCACCCGGCGGTGCGCCGCGCCGCCGAGGCGATCACCGCCGCGCTCCGGCCCGCCGGCCCGTGCAACATCCAGCTCCGCCTCACGGAGCGGGGCCCGGTCTGCTTCGAGATCAACGCGCGCTTCTCCGGCACCACGCCCCTGCGCGCCGCCTTCGGCTTCAACGAGGCCGACGCCTTCCTGCGCCATTACCTGCTCGGCGGGGACGTGGCCCTGCCGCGCGTGACGGAGGGCACCGCACTGCGCTACTGGAATGAGCTGTACGTGCCCTCTGCCGCTTTGGCGCATGTGCGCGGCCGCGGCACCACCGCCGGATACGACGGACCCGGCGCGTCCGCCGAGCCCTTCGGGCCCGCCCGGTGAGGGTGCTTGTCACCGGCGCGTCCGGCCATGTCGGCGGGGCCGTGGTCCGCGCCCTGCACGCCGCCGGGACGACGGTCATTGCCGCGTCCCGCTCCCCGTTGACCGGATTCCCCCCGGACGTTCTGCCGGTGCGCGCCGACCTGCGAGAAGCCTTTGCGGATACGCTGCGGCCGGCCCTCTCCGGCTGCGCCGCCGTGGTCCACTGCGCGGCGGCCCTGCCCCCCGCGCCGGACGGGGAGATTGCGGCCGTAAACACCGCCGCCACGCGCGGGCTGGTGAAATTGGCGCGGGAGTGCGGCATTGGGCAGGTGCTCTTCCTCTCCAGCATGAGCCTGCTCCGTCCCCCGTTGGAGCGGCCCGTCACGGAGGCCCACCCCGCGGCCCCCGACACCGCCTACGCCCGGTCCAAACACAACAGCGAGGGGGCCGTCCTGGACGCCGGGAACGGCCTGACGGGCACCGTCTTCCGGATCACCTCCCCCGTGGGGCCGGGGCTCCGGCGCGACACCATCTTCTCCCGCTTCGTCCGCGCCGCCGCCCAGGGCGCCCCGCTGACCCTCAACGGACGGGGCACCCGCCGCCAGGACTATGTGGACGCCCGCGACATCGCCGCCGCCGCGGTCCGGGCCCTGTCCGCCCGCGCCGGGGGTCTGTTCAATATCGCGTCCGGCATTCCCGTGTCCAACCGGGAACTCGCCGGACGCTGCCGCGCCGTCTTCGGCGGCCGGTCCGAAATCGTCTTCAGCGGCATGCCCGACCCCGACGACGAGGTGGTCTGGGAGGTCTGCATCGAGAAAGCCCGCCGGACCCTGGGGTGGACGCCCCACCACCCCCTGGAGGCGTCCATTTGGGATTTCCGGGAAGAGGCCGTCTGAGGACTGCCGCGGAAAGACGGCCGGCCATCTGGAAAGGGAATGGTGCCGGGAGGGGGAGTCGAACCCCCACGGTATCACTACCGGTGGATTTTGAGTCCACTGCGTCTGCCAATTTCGCCATCCCGGCACGGAAAGGGGGAAGCGGCCCGGAGGGGGCCTGCGGCCGTCGGCTAAGATACATGGCGTCCGGAAGGGCTGTCAACTTTTCCCGCGCGGGAAAAGGCCGCCCCGCCTCCGGAGGGGAGGCGGGGCGGCAAAGGCGGGCTGGCGCGGGGTTTACTCCGCCGCGGTGATATAGTCGCTGAGGCGGTCGGACCGGTTGCCGACGCGGTCAAGGAACTGCACGCGCACCGTGGGGACGCCCCATCCGGGGAGGGTCCACGCCTTGGTCGGCGCAACGGGTTCCCAGGCGGACCAGGTGGCGCCGTCGTTGCTGAAGCGCATCCGGGAAACGCCGACGCCCGCGCCGTCGTCCCAGTTCAGGTTCAGCGTCACATCGAGGCTGGTCGTCAGCCAGAACCCGTTGTTGATCGCGATGCCGCCCGTGGGCGCCGTCGTGTCCACCTTGATGTAGTCGAAAAAGCGGTCCGAGGCATTGCCGGCAATGTCGAGGAACTGGACCCGGACGGTCCTGTAGCCGTCGCCGGGGGCCAGGGTCCACGCCTTGGTGGCGGCCAGGGGCTCCCAGGGGGACCAGGTGGCGCCGTCGTTGCTGAAGCGCATCCGGGTGACCCGCGCGGTGCCGTTGGCCCAGTTGAGGCCGAGGGTGACGTCCGAGCTGCCGGTGGCGGCGGCGTTGTTGTTGATCACGATCCCGCCGGTGGGCGAGACCGCGAAGTTATCCACCCACACCGCGTCGTCCCCGGCGCTTCCGGTCTCGTTCTTGGTGTAGCCGATGCCGACCTGGAACGTGCCCGCGGGCAGGTCAAACTCCACGGGGAACCAGTCCTGCTCGCCGCTGACAGCCCCAAGAATCTCGCCGTCCACCAGCAGGACAAGATAGTCGCCGTCCTCCTCCGTGGAGGTCTTTGCCATGAAGCTGACCTTGACCGGCCCCGTGATGTCGGTGACGAGCCCGGAAAGCTCGTCATCCGCCGTCGGGCTGCTCTGCAGGGCGTCCACCCCGTCAAAGGAGACCGCTGTCTGGTAGAACCAGGCGCCTTCGGGAAGGGTCGCCCACTCCAGGGCGCAGGCCTCAATGCCCTCGCACAGGGGGGCCACACCGAAAGCCAGGGAGGGGGTCATGCCGATGGCGGCGACGCAAAGCGCCAGCGCAAGTCCTTTACGTGAAAACATGAGCGGAGTCTCCTTTTCAGGTTGCGACGCCGGAGCGTCTTTCACAGCCCAAGACCGGCGCAAGTGCCGGCCCAAAAGCCAAACACATAGACCTTACCACTATTGCCGGTGCTTGTCAAGGGAAAGACGGCCCGGGATTCAGGGGGGGGCGCCGCGCCCGGAAGGCCCCGGGGCAGGGAAGCGGCCTTTCTCAGCGCTTTTTGCGCCCCATGACGGACTTTGGGTTGGACCCGTCCTCTTCCGCATCGTCCGCGGGCGCCGGGGAGGCCTCCTCCGCGGAGGCGCTTGGGACCAGCGGGGGCGGCGGCTCCCGCGGCGGGATGTCCGCAGTCTCCGGGGCGTCCTCCGCCTCCACCGTGCCGGGAGGCGGCGGGTCGGCCCCGTCAAAAGCGACGGCTTCGGCCTTTCCGTTCTGGATGTAGAGGATGGTGTCGCGGCCGGAGGCCCGGTGGCGGCTGACGGAGAGCACCCGGTGGGCGGCGCCTCCCCTTTCCTCCTCGGCGAAGGCGCGCGCCGCCCCCTCGTCGTCAAAGACCTCGATGTTGATGTTGTCGTAGGCGGCGAACTCCGCGCGGAGGTCGCGGCCCAGGGCCTCCACGTCCTCGCGGAGGCTTCCCGGGGGCACCGCGCCGATCATGCCCTTGAGGGTGGCGGCGTTTCCGCCGATCTCGGCGGCCGTCTCGGGGTCGCGGCCCCATTCGCGCACGACGGAGAACTCAAACGGCGCGGGCGGCGGCGGGGCGGGCGCCTCCAGGAGCATCTCCTCCAGCTCCTCCGCGCCGGGCCTGGGGATGAAGGCGGGCTCGGGCAGGCCGAGGGCCGCGCGCTGGGCGCGCAGGCGGGCCACCTCGTCGCGCAGCAGCTCGTTCTGGGCGCGCAGGTCCGCCATCATCTGGTTCACCAGCACGTCCAGGGTCTGCTGGAGCAGCCGGATGTCGTCGCGCAGGTCGGCCACCTCGTTGCGCAGGGCCGTGACCTCCGGCACCGGCGCGCCGGAGGCGGGAAGGGCCATTTCCGGTTTGGGCGGCGCCGCCGCCCCCTCGGAGGGCTGGGCCGCCGCAAGGGCCGCGCAGACCACCGGCGGCAGGGCCGCCGCCAGACGCCTCCAATCCAGCCGCATCACACCGTCTCCTGTCTGCCGTTCTTTCCTCCGGAACAACGCGCGGACCGGCCGCCCGGGGGACGCCGTCCACGCGGGAAGCGTGGGCCAGCGGGACCGGGCATGTCAAGTTTCCGCCGCGCCCCGGGCCCGCGGGCGTGTGGTATCATAC
>JAPXRP010000107.1:0-14054 GCA_033813475.1 Candidatus Hydrogenedentota bacterium | reverse complement strand
CCTTTGGGGCGCGGGGTGCGTGCGCGACGCCGGTGCAGGAGGGGGCGCCCTTGCGTCTCACGGTGGTGGGGAATCCGGACACGGTGCGCCCCGGGGAGGTGGTGACGTACTCGGTTGTCGTGACGAACACGGGGGGCTCGGGGCTGACGGACGTGCAGGTGGAGATGGTGGTCCCGCATTACGCTCTTAACTTCAATTGTTTGGGCCAGGCGTTCTATATGGACCGCGGGGAGGTCAAGACTGCGGATTTGGGCCCGCTTGGTCCTTGGGAGTCGCGGACGCTCCTGGTGGGTGTTGAGCTGTATTCTGGAACCGCCTCTCCCCCCGACGGGACGGTGATCCATTTGAGCGCCTCGGCGCGCTGCGCGGAGGGGCATGGGGCGAACGCCTCGGCGAACGTGGTGACGGACGCCACGCCTGTCCAGCCAGTAGTCCCTCCTTCGGTTGCATTCCGTGCAGGAACACTGTCGGGCAACGCGCCCCTGAATGTCACTTTCACAAATCTGTCCTCCCCAGAATTCACCTCTTGGTCCTGGGACTTCAACGGGGATGGGGTGTCTGACAGCACGATTAAGAATCCCACCTACCGTTACACCACCCCCGGGCAGTATTCCGTGACGCTGCGGGCCACCGGACCCTCTGGGGCATTCTCCTGCACACGGACAGGATATGTTCACGTTCTGGATGCAACGCCTCCTGTGCCTCTTGCCGTCTCCCCCGGGTCCGGTTTGGTTCCCCCGGGCGGCGGCTCTACGGGGCCGTTTTCTGTGACCACCGCCGCCGCTTGGACCGTGACATCCAGTCAGCCTTGGGCTACCCTGTCCCGGACAGGTGGCGTTGGAAACGATTCCTTTGGGGTGACTTGCACCGCGAACAACGCCGAAACTCAGAGGACAGCCCTTATTACGGTGACCGGCGCCGGGACGACTCCGTCGTCTGTACAGATCACCATCACGCAGGCCGGGACGCCTCCCATCCGCATAGGATCCGTGCGCGTCACGATCTCGCCCCCCGAGGCGTTGGCGGCCACGACGCCCCAGTGGCGCGTGTTGACTATGCAGGGGGACGAGGTGTCCAATTGGAAACCAAGCGGTGCCGTGCTGGAGAATCTTTCCGCTTCGATGAACCTGTACAAGGTGCGCTTCCGAACCGTTGATAACCAGAGCGTTTGGCTTACGCCTTCGGAACAGCCGTTTTCCGTCTTTGCCGGCCAGGAAACCCATGTGCACGGGATATATTTCCCCGCCACGGTTCCCGTGAACGACACCTGCGCCACGGCCCTTCCAATCACGGTGGACGAGCCCATCACCTGGACGAACAGGAAGGTGGTCCGGGACCCGTTTGTGCCTACCTGTTACGTTGACAGCGCGGACGTTTGGTACACGTTTACGCCCCCAGTGACAGACGGATACGAGATTTCCCTCTGCGGAAGCGCCTTCGATACGACGTTACATCTCTTTGATCAGGGGTGTTCACAGCAACCTGTGGAGTCCATCGCCTGCGACAACGACACATGCGGGAGCCAGTCACGCATTGTCCACCTCCTTGAATCTGGAGTGACGTATTGGATCAGGGTGGCTGGCTATGACGGCGCCAAAGGGACCTTCACGCTGTCCGTGTCAGGCGGCTATGGGACCGTTGCTCCGAATCTCCTGGGAATGACACGAGACGTTGCAGAAGGCGCCATTTTGGGTGAGGGCCTCTTTGTGGGCACCATACGCGAGGAGTTCAGCGACACCGTTCCGGCAGGATTTGTCATGGGACAGGATCCCCCGGTGGGCACCCCGATGCTGCTGAACGCACTTGTGCATCTTGTGGTCAGCAAAGGACCGCCCCAGGGGTATGTCCAGGCAACAATCCTCCCGTCCGAGGCGGTGACCGACGGGGCGCAGTGGCGCGTGTTCACCGTGTCGGGTGACCCGGTCTCCAACTGGACGACCAGCGGGGCGTCTTCGCCGCCGCTTAACGCAGGCTCGAACCTGTACAAGGTGCGTTTCCGCACGATTGGAGGTTGGGACACCCCTGCTGATGTTCCATTTGCAGTGGCGGAGAACGCGACCACCCAGATTTCCCGAACATACACCCGCCAGACTGTTTCCGTGCCGAACGTGGTGGGTTCGACACAGGCGGCCGCGCAGACGGCCATCACCGGCGCAGGTCTGGTTGCTGGCGCGATTACGCAGGCATACAGCAACACCGTTTCCTCGGGTCGCGTGATCAGCCAGAATCCTGTGGCAGGCACGCAGGTCGCCCCCGGGGCGTCCGTGGCATTGACTGTCAGCCTGGGGCCTCAGACCGTTTCCGTGCCGAACGTGGTGGGTTCGACACAGTCGGCGGCGCAGACGAGCATCACCGGCGCAGGTCTGGTTGCTGGCGCAATTACGCAGGCATATAGCAGCACAGTCCCGGCGGGCCATGTGATCAGCCAGAATCCTGCGGCGGGCACACAGGCTGCCATCGGGTCCGCTGTGGCGCTGACTGTCAGCAAGGGGCCGCAGACTGTCTTGGTGCCTAATGTGGTGGGGCTGACACAGTCGGCGGCGCAGACGGCCATCACCAACGCCAGCCTGATTGTCGGCCAGACCACAGAGGCGTACCACAACACGGTCCCGGCGGGCAAGGTGATCAGCCAGAATCCCGCGGCGGGTACCCAGGTGTCGTCGGGCGCGGCCGTGAACCTGGTTGTGAGCAGAGGACCCGCACCGACCACGGTGGCGGTGCCGACCCTCACCGGCATGACCCAGCTTTCGGCCGCTGCGGCCATTGGTGCGGCGGGGCTGACCCTTGGCGCGGTGACGGAGGAACACAGTGAGACAGTGCCCGCAGGGCAGGTGATCAGCCAGAATCCGGCGGCGGGGACGTCGGTTTCGGCCGGGTCGGCGGTGGACCTTGTGGTGAGTCTCGGGCTGGCGGGGCAGCAAGTGACGGTGCCGGACGTGGTTCGCATGTCGGAATCCGCCGCCTGGTCCGCGATCCAGGCCTCGGGGCTTTCGCGGGGTTCGCTTTCTGCGGAGTACAGCACGGAGATCGCGCTGGGGTATGTCCTTCGCCAGTCTCCCGCCGCGGGGGGGCAGGTGACATCAGGCACCGCCGTGAGTCTGGTGGTCTCCCGGGGCGTCAGCAATTCGGTGCTTGAGGACGCGCGGGCCCAGCTTGCGCGCGCCTTTGACCGCACCGACGCAAACCGTGACGGTTCCCTGAGTTACCAGGAGGCCCGGTTGTCCTATGCGCTGTTGACAGAGGCGATCTTCCAAGCGCTGGACATTAACCGCAACGGCCTGCTGGATCAGTCGGAACTGGGCCTCGAAGATTCGGCCTGCGGTTGCGGCTGTCAGAAGTCGGACATGACGCTTGACGGTCTCAAGAAACGGCTGGGCGATCTTTTTGCGGCCGCCATGGCGGTGGGAATGCTGGTGCTTCTCTCCCGGAGGCGGCCGTTCTAGTCCGTCTGTGATCTTGCGGGGCATCGCCCTGCCTGCGCGCCGGGTGTGAAATCGCACCCGGCGCGCTTGTTGTGCGGGGGCAGGCCCCTTGCCCGGCTCCCCATTTGAGAAAGGTGCCCGAACCTAATAATTATGGCTATAATTAACCGCAGGTTTCGCGGCCCGGAAGTTTGGGGGGCGGCGGACCGCAGAGACACCACGCGACCATGCAGCAGCACAGTCACAGCACCCCGGGGGAGTCCCCCGCCGAACGGCACGCCCGGCTCCGGGCGGAGGTCGAGCGGCACACCCTGCTCTATTATCAGGATGCCCGGCCGGAAATCTCGGATTTTGAGTTTGACGCGCTGTTGGGGGAGCTGGAGGCGCTGGAGGCGGCGCATCCGGAGCTGGCGGCGGAGGATTCGCCCACGAAACGGGTGGGCGGCGCGCCGCAGGAGGGCTTTGAGCCCGTTTTTCACAGCGTGCCGATGCTGTCCATAGAGAATACGTACAACGAGGGGGAGCTGCGGGCTTTTGACCAGCGGGTGAAGAAGGGCCTGGAGGGCGCGGAACCCGCGTATTTTGTGGAGCTGAAGCTGGACGGGGTTTCGCTCAGCGTGCGCTATGAGGGCGGGCGGCTAATCCGCGCGGCGACGCGCGGCGACGGCAGGCGCGGCGACAATGTGACGGCGAACGCCCGCACGCTGGCGGGGCTGCCGGAGCAGATTGCCGGCGCTCCGGCGGAAATGGAACTGCGGGGCGAGGTCTACATGCGCTGGACCACCCTGGAGCGCCTGAACCGCGCGCGGGAGGAGGAGGGTCTGGAGCCGTTCCGCAATCCGCGCAACACGACGGCGGGCACGCTGAAACTGCTGGACCCCCGGGCCGTGGCGGCGCGGTCCCTGGATATTTTCCTCTACGATGCGGCGGAGGTGTCGGAACCGTTGGCGGACACGCATGAGGGCGTTCTGGACCGCCTGCGCGGTTTCGGCCTGCCGGTGAACCCCCATGGGCGGCGCTGCGCGGACATCGAGGAGGTCGTCGCGCACTGCGCGGCCTGGCGCGCGAAACGCTTTGAGCTGGACTACGCGACCGACGGCATGGTGGTTAAGGTGGACAGCCTGGCCCAGCGCCGGGTGCTGGGCAGCACCAGCAAGGCCCCGCGCTGGGTGATTGCCTACAAGTTTCCCGCCGAAACCGCGAAGACCCGCCTGCTGGGCATCACGGTGCAGGTGGGCAAGTCGGGCGCCCTGACGCCGGTGGCCGAGCTGGCGCCGGTGCTCCTTGCGGGCACGGTGGTCAAGCGGGCGTCCCTGCACAATTTCGACGACCTCGCCGCGAAGGATTTCCGGCCCGGCGACCTGGTGGAGGTGCAGAAGGCGGGGGAGATCATCCCGCAACTCGTGCGCTATGTGCCCGAAGAGCGTCCGGCGGACGCCGCGCCCTTCCCCCTGCCGGAGCGCTGCCCCGACTGCGGGAGCGCGGTCCACCGCGACCCGGCGGGCGTCTACCTGCGCTGCCTGAACCTGGCCTGTCCGGCCCAGGTGCGCGGGCGGCTGGAACATTTCGCCAGCCGCCGGGCGATGGACATCGAGGGCATGGGCCCCGCGCTCGTGGAGCAGCTCGTGTCGCGCGGCCTGGTCCACACCCCCGCCGACCTCTTCCTGCTCACGAGGGAGTCCCTGCTGGGGCTGGAGCGCATGGGTGACAAGTCGGCGGAGAACCTGCTGGCGGCGCTGGAAAAGGCGAAGGACCGCCCCCTGGGCCGACTGCTCCACGGACTCGGCATCCGCGAGGTCGGCGAGCATATCGCCGACAACCTGGCGGGAAGTTTCAACACCATGGAAGCCCTGTCCGCCGCGACAGAGGCGGAGTTGCTGGCGGTGGACGAGGTGGGGGAGGTGATTGCGGCGAGTGTGCGCGAGTTTTTCAGCGTGCCCGAGAACCTGGACCTCATTGAGCGCCTGCGCGCCGCCGGGGTGCGGCTGCATCAGCGCGGCGCGGACGAGGCGGCGGAGGCCGGGCCGCGCCCCTTTGAGGGGATGACCTTTGTGGTGACGGGGGCGCTGGAGGGATGGTCGCGCGACGAGGCGCACGCCCTGATCAAACGCCTCGGCGGCCGCCCCACGGGCAGCGTCAGCAAGAAGACCACCTACGTCCTGGCGGGGTCCGACGCGGGGTCCAAACTGGACAAGGCGCTGGCCCTCGGGGTGCCCGTGCTCACGGAGGCGCAGTTCCGCGCCTTGGCCGGGGAGGGGGGCGCATGAGCGAGCGCGCCGTCCCCTGCCCGGAAACGCTGGACCAGCACACGGGCCGGGAGCTGTTCCAGTCCGTGCGGGAGTCGGCGCCGAAGAGGGGAGAGGCGGTCGTGCTGGACCTCGCGGGCACACGGTCCATGGACTCGCAGGGCGGCGCCTGGCTCATCCAGACGGCGCGGCTCCTGCGCCGGCGCGGGGCGACCGTGTCCTGGCGGGGCCAGTCCGGCGGGGTGGCGGACTTCATCGGCATCCTGGAGCCGGCGCTGGTCATGGACGAGCCGCCGAAGCGGCCCGAGCCGTGGTTTCTCGAGGACCTGGGGGACAAGACCATCAGCTTCTTCACGGAGCTGCGCCAGTTCGGCGGGCTCTGCGTGGACGCGCTCTACTGGACCCTGATCGCGCCCTTCGAGGGGCGCGGGTTCCGGTTTGGCGCCTTTGTGGACGAGCTGTACGAGATGGGCGTGCGGGCCGTGGGCATCGTGTGCCTCATGAACTTCCTCATGGGCCTCATCATCGCCATGCTCTCGGCGAAGCAGGTGGAGGCCTTCGGCATCCAGATCTACGTGGCGAACCTCATCATCATCGCCTTCGCCCGCGAGCTGGGCGCGGTGACGACGGCCGTGGTGGTCTCCGCGCGCACTGGCGCGGCCATCGCCGCCGAAATCGCCACCATGAAGGTGCAGGAGGAGATAGACGCCCTGCGCGGCATGGGGATCAACGTGGCGCAGTACCTCGTGTCGCCCAAGCTGCTGGGGCTTCTCGTGGCGCTGCCCTGCCTGACGGCGCTGGGCATGCTCTCGGGCACCCTGGGCGGCGCGCTCTGGGGCGTGGGCATCCTGGGATTCCGCCCCAATATCTGGTACAACCAGACCCTGGGCGCGGCGGAGCTGAACGACTTCGTGCAGGGCATGCTCAAGGCGCTGTCCTTCGCGGTGGCGATCTCGCTCATCGGCTGTCATAATGGTTTCCGGGTCACGGGCGGGTCGCGCGGCGTCGGCCGCATGACGACCCGCGCCGTGGTCATGGACATCTTCATGCTGATCACCATTGACATCGTCTTCGCGGCGATCTTCTACTATGTGCTGGACTGACCCATGGCTGAGGGCAACGACAACGGCGTGATCATCGAGGTGCGGGACCTGGTGACCCATTACGGGGACACCCGGGTGCTCGACGGGATCACATTTGACGTGCGGCGCGGCGAGATCTTCATGATCGTCGGCGCGAGCGGCTGCGGCAAGACCACCCTGCTCAAGCACCTGTGCGGCCTGCTGCGCCCCACGTCCGGGAGCATCCTCTTCCAGAACCGGGACGTCGCCGCGATGGACGAGGACGAGCTGGCGGTCATGCAGCGGTCCATCGGCATCGCGTTCCAGTCGAGCGGCCTGTTCAACTCCATGACCGTCGGCGAGAACGTCGCCATGCCCATGGCGGAGTACAACGCCGTGACCCCCGACCTGGTGGACTCGCTGGTGCGGATGAAGCTCAGCCTGGTCGGGCTGTCGGCGGCGCAGAACACCATGCCCAGCGACCTGTCCGGCGGCATGCGCAAGCGGGCGGGGCTCGCCCGCGCCATGGCGGTGGACCCCGACCTCGTGTATTTCGACGAGCCCTCGGCCGGGCTGGACCCCATCATGGCGGCCGGGCTGGACGAGCTGGTGGTCAAGCTGAACCGGCTGCTGGGCATGACCTTCGTCATCGTGACCCACGAGCTGGACTCGATCCGGCTGGCCGCCCACCGGGTGCTCATGCTGGACCGGGGCCGGATCATCTTTCTCGGGACCGTGGAGGAGGCGGAGAAGAGCGGCGTGGAGCGGGTGCGGCAGTTCTTCGAGCGCCGCCCCGACGACCACATCACCCAGACCATGCTGGCGGGATAGAAACAGCGCAAGGAACAGGACAAAGTGGCCACGCGAAAACAGAAAGTGAAGGTGGGCGTCTTCCTCATCGCCTGCCTGGCCCTCATCGTCGGCGGGGCCATGCTCATCAAGGGCATGTACAACGACCCCGGCGAGGAGTACACCCTCGAGTTTGACGAGTCCGTTCTCGGCCTCTACGAGGGCGGGCTGGTGGAGTACCTCGGCGTGCCGGTGGGCAAGGTGCGGAACATCCGGGTCACCGAAAGCCAGAAGGCCCTGGTGGAGATTCTCATCAACCCCGAAAAGGTGACCCTGCGCAAGGGGGTCGAGGGCCAGCTCGTGCTCTACAGCATCGCCGCGGGAACCATGGCCATCAGCCTCAGCGGCGGCGAGTCCGGCGGGCCGGTGCTCCCCGGCAGAAGCCGCATCCCCACCAAAACCTCGACCATCGAGGCCATCAGCTCGCAGATCACCGACATCATGGCCCAGCTCAATGACATTGCGGGCAAGGTCAGCAACCGCCTCGACGCGGTGCCCGAGGAGGACATCCGGGAGGTCGTGGGGCAGGTCAAGACCCTGCTGAAGAAGGGCGAGGGGGTCATGGACGAGGGCACGAAGCTCGCCACGGAGACCACCGAGACCGTGAAGGCCCTGCGGGAGGACGCCCGCCGCGTGGTGGACACCCTGGAGGCGCGCAGCGCCGACCTCCAGAGCCTCGCGAAGGAGATGGAGTCCCTGGTCAGGACCGCCAACGAGAAGGTGGGCGCCGTGGACGTGGAGAACACGCAGGCCCGCGTCCAGGAGGCCCTCGACTCGGTCACCTCCCTTGCGGCGTCGGTCGAGACCTCCATGAAGCAGCTTGACACGGTGACCAAGGACGTGCTGCACGAGACGGACAACGTGGAGCACAGCCTGCGTGCCACGATGAAGGAGCTGCGCGAGGCCTTCGACAGCCTGCGCCTGCTGATGGACCAGCTCAAGGCCGACCCCTCCCAGCTCGTGCGCGGCAAGTCCGTGTTCCGGCAGGCCCCCAAATGAGAGCGCAACCGACAGGACAGGGAACCATGGCGGACAGACACACGCGACGGACAACGGCGGCCCTGCTGGCCGCGGCGGTGCTGGGGACCGCCCTGGCCGGATGCCTCGGCCCCCGCACGCTTCTGGAAACCCGGCAGTACCTCCTCGCCCCCCCCGTGGGCGGGCTGGACCCCGGGACGGACTCGGGAAACACCCTGGGGGTCCGGCCGCTGGCCGCCGCACTGCCCTATGACCTCCGCATGGCCGTCCTCACGGAGGAGGGTGCGCTGGGCTACCTGCCCCATGACAAATGGGCGGAACGCCCCGCCGACACGGTCACGCGGGCGCTGACCGACGCCCTGCGCGCGACTGGACGCTTCAGCGACGCCGGCGACGCCGCCGAAATGGTGCGCCCCTCCCTGATCCTGACGGGCGAACTGCGCGCCCTGCGCCTGAACCGCACCGTGTCCCCGCCGGTCGCCGAGGTGGCGGTCCGCATGGAGCTGCGCGCGGCGCGCGAGCCCGGGGTGGTGTGGTCGGGCACCCTGGTGGAGACAGAGCCGGTGCCCGGAGACAACGGCGCGGGCTTTGCGGAGGCGGCGAGACTTGCCGCCGGGCGCCTTGTGACCCGGGCGGCCGGGGAAATGGCAAAGGCCACGCCGGACGCGCCCGCCCCCCCGGCGGAATAGGGGCCTACCCGACGCGGCCGATCAGCCGCAGCAGGCCGTCGAGAATCGTTAGCGGATGCGGCGGGCACCCGGGCACATACAGGTCCACCGGCAGCAGCGCGCCGACGCCCCCCGGCACCACCTCCCCGTGCCCGGCATAGGCCCCGCCCGACACCGCGCAGGCCCCGACGGCGATGACCACCCTGGGGTCCGGCACCGCCTCATAGGTTTTCAGCAGCGCCCCTTCCATGTTGCGGGAGACCGGCCCCGTGACCAGAATGCCGTCGGCGTGCCGGGGCGACGCCACAAACTGGATGCCGAAGCGGCCCAGGTCAAACACCAGCGTGCCCAGCACGTTCGTGTCCGCCTCGCAGGCGTTGCAGCCCCCGGCGCTCACCTGCCGCAGGCGGAAAGAGCGGCCGAAAAGCCGGCGGAGCTCCTCGCCGCGCTCTCCGGCGTCCTGCCGCCAGTCCGTGCCGGAGACCGCCAGTCCGGCGCGGTCGTGGGCCGCCAGCCGGTGTTCCCGGGTAAACGTAAGCGCCCCGCGGGGGCATGCCTCAGCGCACTCCCCGCAGAAGAGGCACCGTCCCAAATCCAGCACGGCCTTTCCGGAGGCGGCGGAAACCGCGCCGGTCGGGCAGACATCGGCGCACGCGCCGCAGCCGGCCGCGCACTTTTCGGGGTCGAGGGCGGGCAGCCCCCGGTACCGTTCCGGAAGTTCCGGCACCGTATCCGGGTAGTTCCCCGTCCGGTACCCCTGCCTGAGCCTGGCCCTGAGTGGTCCGATCATTGTTCCGAAGCCTCCATCACAGGTCCGCCCCGCAGTACGAGAGGTTGAAACTCTTGTTGCACAGGGGAAAATCGGAAATCTGCTGCCCGCGCATCGCCATCGCCAGCCCGGCCCAGTTGTGGAACGAGGGGTCCACCACCTTGTATGCCGCAAACCGTCCCGCCCCGTCCGTAAGGACGGTGTGGCAGATTTCCCCTCGCCATCCCTCCACCACGGAGACGGTGAGCGAATCGGCCGCCAGGGGGGCGGCGGCCGCGCTGAGCACCGGACCCTCCGAAAGGTTCTCCAGCCGCTCCCGCACAAAGGCCGCGGAATGGACCATCTCGCGCCACCGGACCTGGGCCCGCGCGAACACGTCCCCGCTGGCCCAGGTGGCCGTGGGGATGCCGGTGAACTGGTAGATGCCCGAGGGATATTCAAACCGCGCGTCGCGCCGGATGCCGCAGGCCCGCGCGGGAACGCCGACCAGCCCCAGGGCCGCGCACAGGTCGGGGGTGATCCGGCCAGTGTCCTCGAACCGGGCCATGACCGACGGGGTGTCCCAGAGCAGGTCCACCGCGCCCCGCGTGTCGCGGAAGACCGCTTCGAGGCGCTTTAGAATCTCCCCGCAGAGCTCCGGTGTGAGGTCAAAGGCGACCCCGCCCGGCCGCACCCAGCCGCGTCCGAAACGGCTGCCGCAGGCGAGGCCCGTCATGTTCAGGTAGTCCCCCCGCAGCCGTCCGCAGAAGGAGGCCGTGGGCAGGAAGCCCACATCCCCCGACAGCGCGCCCAGGTCGCCGGTGTGGTTCGCCAGGCGCTCCAGCTCCAGGGCGATCCCCCGGATCTCCAGCGCGCGGAACGGGGCGGCTGTTCCCGTGAGCGCCTCGACGCCCTGGCAGTAGGCCAGCGCGTGGCCGATGGCGGTGTCCCCCGCCAGCGTCTCCATGTGGTGGATGGCGCGCCTGCCGGGGCCGCCAACCAGGGCGTCCTCGACACCGCGGTGCTGGTATCCCAGCGAAACCTCCAAATGCATCACGTTCTCGCCGTGGCACTGAAACCGGAAATGCCCCGGCTCGATGATGCCGGCATGCACCGGCCCCACGGCGACCTCGTGGACCTCCTCGCCCTCCACCCGGTAGAAGTCCGTCACGCCGACGACCGGCGGATCGTCCCCGCCGCGGCCCCACGCGTCGTGTCCCGGGCGGCGGGAGCGGTGGAAGCGGAGCGGCTTGAGCCAGGGATGGCCCCCGGGGCGGAGGCCCCACTGCTCCGCGATCTCGCGCTCAAACCAGTGCGCCTGGGCGCACTCGGGCGTCAGGGCCGGATAACCGTCTCCGGCGACATCCGCCGCCAGCACCAGAAAGCCGCCCGTGTCCGCCGCGCCCAGCACCGCATGCAGGCGCACCGCGCCGCCGCCGGGCGCCGGAGCGCCGAACAGGCTGGCAATCCGCCCCCCGTCCGCCGTGTGCATCAGAATCTCCTCGCGGAAATCCTCCACGGACATCACGGGCAGGCGGTCCAGGGGGACGCGCTCGCAGTTAAACACGGGAAGCGGCGAATCACAGCTCATGGGGGGCTCCCTCCACGATGTGGACGGCGGCCCCGAGCAGGTCCGTCAGCGGGCCGGGCAGCCAGACTCCCAGCAGCAGCAGGGCGCCCACGCACCCGGCGACCAGCAGCTTCTCGGTCACGCCCGCGCGCTCGGGCCGGGGAACGTCCGTGGGATCGCCCCAGGCCAGGGGAATCGCGTTCCGCAGGATGCCCACGAAGACGGCGGCCGCCCCCGCGAGAAACAGGCCGAGGGTCCAATAGGCGCCCTGGCCGGCCGCCACAAACAGGAGAATCAGCTCGCTCAGGAACACCGCAAACGGCGCCGCGCCGACCAGCACCAGCAGGCTCACCAGCAGCGCCCCGCCCCACACGGGGGCCGTCTTCAGCGAGCCCGCCAGACGGCGCATGTCGTGCGTTCCGTGCAACTGGCCGAGGCGGCCGGCGGCGAAGAAGGCCAGCGACTTGGCGAGGGAGTGGTTGAGCGTGTGCAGGAGGGCGGCGAAGACCCCGAACCCGCCCAGCCCCAGCCCGACGGCGATGATGCCGATGTGCTCGATGCTGCAGTAGGCCAGGAGCCGCTTCAGGTCGCGCTGGGAGCCGATGAACGCCGCGGCGGTCAGGAGCGACGCCAGGCCGAAGAACAGCAGCAGCCGGTGGCTCCAGCCCGTGTTTCCCGTGGCCGTCTCCACCAGGGGCATGTACCGCATGACCGCGTAGAGCGCGGCGTTCAGCATGAAGCCGGAGAACAGGGCGGAGACCGGCGCGGGCGCCTGGCTGTGCGCGTCCGGCAGCCAGCTGTGCATCGGGGCGATGCCCGCCTTTGTGCCGTAGCCCACGAGAAGAAACAGGAACGCCGCCTTCATGAGCACCGGATCCAGGCGCGCCGCGTTTTCGTCGAGGCAGGTCCACAGCAGCGCCTGCGAGGAGGGATAGTGCAGCCCGCTGGCCGCCGCGCCGGCGAACAGGGTGCCCATGAAGGCGAAGGCCACGCCCACGGAGCAGATGATCAGGTATTTCCACATCGCCTCCATGGACTCCGGGGTCCGGTGGGTGCAGATGAGGAACGCGGTCACCAGCGTGGTCGCCTCGATGCCCACCCACAGGATGCCGATGTTGTCGGAGAGCAGCACCAGCGCCATGGCCGCGAGTGCCCCGAACCAGAGCGCGCCGAAGCGCCGCATCCCCGCCGAGTCCGTCCGGTGCTCCGCGGGCTCCCCCCGGAAATAGGCGGGCAGATACAGGGAGCTCAGCGTGAAGACCGCCGTCATCACCAGCAGGTGGTACGCCGAGAGCGCGTCGAGGTGGAGCCAGCCCCACCCGGCCGACAGGGAACCCTCCGCGCGGACCTCCCTGACGAAAAAGAGGGAGGCCGCCGCCCAAAGCAGCACCCCCGCGCGGATCACCGCCGTCACCCCGCCGCGCGACCGGCAGGCGAGGCACGCCCCGGCCCCCAGCAGGGGCAGGGCGGTCAGAGTCCAAAGAAACCCGGCGGCGTTCATTCCGTTTCAGCCTTTCAGCGTGTCCAGCTGGTCCACGTCCATGTGGTCAAATTCGCGGGTGATGTGGTGGGCCGCCACGCCCATCACAAAGACCGCGGCAAAGGCGTCCAGCAGGACGCCCAGGTCCACCAGCAGCGGCATGTCACGCAGGACGACCACGCCGAAGACGTACATGCCGTTTTCCATGACGAGATAGCCGAGAATCTGGCTGACCGCTTTTTTTCGGCTCACAATGATGAAGAGCCCCACAAACACCATGAAGAAGGACACCGGCACCACCAGCGGCGGAGGATTTCCGGGAAACACCGGAAAGCGCGAGCACATCCAGACGGACCCGGCCAGGGAGAGGAACCCGACCAGCACGGAGGCGGCGTGCCCCACGAAGGGCTCCACCTCCCGCCGTACACCGGCCTCCCGGATGAAGCGGAACAGCACCCGGGGGAAAACGACCCCCTTCAGCGCCACGGTCACCGCGCTCAGCAGCAGGGTGGAGGCTGCCAGCCCGCTCCCGTGCGCGACCAGGGGGAGCGCCCCCAGCACGAAGCCCTGGACCGCGACGGCGCGGACGCACGACCGGATCTGGCTGAACCCCAGCAGCAGCATGCTGGAGACGATCAGGGCGAGCAGGGCGGTGTCTATGACGATGTTCACGCGGTCACCTCAGCAGCAGGACAAAGGCCAGTCCGGACACCACGACGGCCCCCACGAGAAGCTGGGGAACCCTCAGCAGGCGCACCCGCGCCATGCACGACTCGATGACCCCCACCAGCACGGCCAGGCAGAGCATGCCCGCCAGCGCGGCGGCCAGGTCCAGCGCCGCGCTGCCCGTGCGGACGGGCATGACCACGTTGACCAGCAGCGAGCCCAGCACCCACAGCTTGAGCGCCGCGCCGTACAGGATGAAGGCGAAGTCGGGGCCGCTGTGGTCCAGCACCATGACCTCGTGGATCATCGTCAGTTCCAGGTGCGTGTTGGGGTCGTCCACCGGAATCCGGGAGTTCTCGGCGAGCA
>JAPXRP010000106.1:0-14097 GCA_033813475.1 Candidatus Hydrogenedentota bacterium | reverse complement strand
CATCCGCCCCGGCGCGCGCTCGTTTAACGCGGGGGTCAGTCCTCCGTGATGGGCTGGTTGCACACGTCGCAGAACTTGGTCTTGGAGAAGGTCATGGCCAGCCACATGGGGATCCAGAGGCCAAAGGTGCAGAGTGTCAGCAGGAACTGCCCGCCGTGGTTCACGGAGTTGGTGTGCCAGGGGACATTCTTCCTGCAATGCTCGCAGTGAAGGGTGCTGTTCGTCTCGTCTTTCATGACAATGGTCCTTTGTTGGGGGGGGCACATGCGGGAAGGCGGTCCGCGCAACCGGGCGGACACACTTCACGCGGGGGAAGGGGAAAGGGGCTGGGGAGCGCGCCGTGCGCGCGGGGGGATCAAATCAGAAGCTGGCGCTTCAGCAGGAGGAGGGACCGGTTATGGCCCGGACGAAGGCCCGAAAGGGCGTCCGGTCCCGAGAGACGGCCCGCGGACGGGGCCAGCCCCTGGGAGGCGGAATGGGCGGACATCGAAACCTGGGTGCGGGACCGCACGGGGGCGGGGGCGCTCACGGACGCCTCCAGCGCGGGGACGGGGCAGAGGCCGGGGATGTCTCCGGGAACCTCCGGCGTGCCGCCGACAGGGGCAAAACCGGCGGGCCCCGGAAGCGCGGCACCGCAGAACAGCGCCACCGCCACGACACAGGCAACCCCGGCGAAACACGCCGCCCGTTTGTTCTTTCCCAAGCTCATGTCCAAGAGTATACCACGCGGGGGCTCACGAGTAATCAAGGAGCAGGGACTTGACCGCGGCCAGATACTCCCGCAGGCAGGCGTTGGGAAGAAGATACCACGGCGTCGGCGCGGCGATAGGGGAAAAGACAAGCCCCGCCCGCCGGGCAAGCAGCCGCACGCGGAAGAGATGGAACCCGCTGGTGACCACGGCGAGGGAGGGGCGCGGTCCCGCCAGCGCGCCCGCCGCCTCCAACACCGCCCTGGAGTTTCGGAGGTTTTCCGCCGTGCTGGTCGCCCGGTCCTCCAGGAGGATGCGGCCGGCGTCCACCCCGGCTGTTTCAAGACAGGCGGCCATGGCCTCCGCCTCCGTAATCGTTTCGCCGGGGCCCATCCCGCCGGTGACCACGGCGCGCGCCTCCGGATTCTCGCGCAGATAGACGGCCGCCGTCTCTAGCCGCAGCCGCAGGGTTTCCGAGGGCCGGTCGCCATGAAGTCCCGCCCCGAGCACCACGACCCAGTCGCAGGGCGGGCATTTCGGCGGGAACGCCGCCGCGCACAGGATGCCGCACACGGCCGTGAAGGAAAGGAGCCAGAGCGCGCCGCCGGCGAGAAAGACCCTGCGCGGCAGACGCCACCGGGGCGACACGGCGACCGCCCACCGGAACCGCAGGGCGGCCCCCATGAACAGGAGAACGCCGCCCAGGAAACCCGGGAGCAGGATGCCCGTGTTGAGCCCCCTTCCCGCGGCAAGAAGCACCGCGGTGTCCAGCAGTCCGGCCGCCCCGGCGATGCCCAGGGCCCACGCGGCGACGGGGTTCGTGGAAGGCGGGACGGGCTTCTGGGCGTCGGAACGGTTCATCCCCGGGGGTGAAACTCCTTGTGGGCGCGCGTGAGGCGCTCAACGCTCACATGCGTGTAAATCTGCGTGGTGCTGATGTCCGAATGTCCCAGCAGCTCCTGCACCGCCCGCAGGTCGGCCCCGTTGTCCAGCAGGTGCGTTGCAAACGAGTGCCGCAGCATGTGCGGCGTCACGTTCCGGGCGATGTTCGCGCCCCGGGCGTGGTGTTTCACGATCTTCCAGACCGCCGTGCGCGAGAGCGCGCGTCCCCGGTCATTGACGAACACGACCGGGGTCAGGGGCTTCCACGCCGGCCTCGCGTCCAGCCAGGCCCGCAGCCTGTCCCCCGCGGCCCGGCCCAGCGGCACGATGCGGGTCTTTGAGCCCTTTCCACGCACGCGCACACTCGCCTCCTCCAGCGAGACGTCGCGCAGCGCCAGTCCGGCGGCCTCCGAAAGGCGCAGACCGCAGGAGTAGAACAGCTCCAGCAGGGCCGCGTCGCGCGCGCCCTCCGGGGTGTCCGTGTCGGGCGCGGCCAGCAGGCGCTCCACCTCCTCCACGCCCAGCCAGTGCGGCAGGGCGCGCAGGATGCGCGGGCTGTCAAAGGTTTCCGACGGGTCGGTCTCGGCGAGCTGCTCGCGCGCGAGGAAACGGTGGAACCGGCGGATGGCGGTCAGGTGACGGGCCATGGAGCGCGCGCCGAGGCCGGACGCCCCCAGCGCGAGCAGGTGGTCGGTGATGTCCTCGCGGACAACGTCCCCCGGGCGTTCCACGCCCGACTCGGCGAGTCCGGCGAGGTAGGCCCGCAGGTCGGCGCCATAGGCCGCCAGGGTGCGCTCCGCCAGGCCGTCCTCGAACACGGCCGACTCCAGGAAGCGGTCGAGGGCGCGGTCCAGCTCCGATGCGTGCGCCTCATCCATGGGCGGTTTCCGCGGGGCGGGCGGCCCCGGTTACTTGGCCACCTCCACGGCGCGGGTCTCGCGGACGACCGTCACGCGGATCTGGCCGGGATAGGTCATCTCCTGCTCGACCTTGCGCGCGATGTCATGCGCAAGCTGCTGCGCCTCGGCGTCGTTCACCTTGTCCGGCTGCACCACGATGCGCACCTCGCGCCCCGCCTGGATGGCGAAGGCCCGCTCGACGCCGGGATACCCGTCGGCGATCTGCTCCAGCTGCTCCAGCCGCTTGATGTAGTGCTGGAGCATCTCGCTGCGCGCGCCCGGGCGCGACGCCGACATGGCGTCCGCCGCCTGGACCAGCACGGCGACGACGCTGCTCATGGGCATTTCGTTGTGGTGCGCGCCCACGGCGATGGCGATGGAGTCCTTCTCCCCGTAGCGGCGGCAGAGGTCGTGGCCCAGGATGGCGTGGGAGCCCTCGACCTCGTGGGTCAGGGCCTTGCCGATGTCGTGGATCAGCCCCGCGCGCTTGGCCTCGGCGATGTTCACGCCCAGCTCGGCGGCCATGAGGCCGGCCAGGTGGCAGACCTCCTGGGAGTGGCGCAGCACGTTCTGGCCGTAGGACGTGCGGTAGCTCAGGCGGCCGAGCAGCTTGATCATCTCCGGGTGCAGCCCGTGGACGTCCGCCTCCATGCAGGCGGCCTCGCCGCGGTCCTTCATGGTGCGGTTCAGCTCCTCCGTCACCTTCTCCACCACCTCCTCGATGCGGGCCGGGTGGATGCGCCCGTCCTGGATCAGCCGCTCCAGGGTGATGCGCGCCGTCTCGCGGCGGACCGGGTCGAAGCCCGACAGGACCACCGCCTCCGGCGTGTCGTCAATGATGACATTGATGCCCGTGGCGTTCTCCAGCGCGCGGATGTTGCGCCCCTCGCGGCCGATGATGCGGCCCTTCATCTCCTCGTTCGGAAGCGGCACCACGGAGACCGTGGTTTCGGCGGTGTGGTCCGCGGCGCAGCGCTGGATGGCCTCGCCCACGATCCACTGGGCGCGCTTCTCGGCGTTCTCCCGCAGCTCGTCCTCGATGCGCTTCAGCTCGATGGCGCAGTCGCGTTTGACGTCGTTCTCCAGGCGCGCGTACAGGTCCCTGCGTGCCTGCTCGATCGTCAGCCCCGCCACCGCCTCCAGTTTGAGATTCTGCTCCACAATGAGGGCCGCAAGCCGCTCCTGGTCCTTTTCCACCTGCTTTTCCCGGCCGACCAGGGCGCGCTCCTGGGTGTTCAGGTCTGCGGCCGTCTTGTCCTGCGCGGCGGCCCGCTTGTCCAGGGCCTGCTCCTTCGCCGCAAGTCTCCGCTCGACCTCGGCCATTTCCTTCCGGAGGTCGCGCCCCTCCTGCTCAAGCCGGGCGCGCAGGTTGATCTCCAGTTCCTTGACGGCCGCCTTCCCATCCTTGAGGATGGAGGCCGCCTCCCGTTCCGCGTCGGTCACCACCTGCGCGGCGTCCCGCTTGGACTTGCGGACAATTCCCTGTCCCCGCAGCATCGAAAGGATGAGGGTCACGGCGGCCCCCGCCGCCAGGCCCAGCACCCCCGCCGCGACCAAAACAAACACATTCTGCATGTACGCTGCCTCCACACCCGCAGGGGGTGTCCAGTGTTGTTGCCTCCCGCAAAGCGGGACCGGAGGCGGGCACAGAACGCGAACGGCAAGGGGCTATCTTTGGGGACGGTTCTCCGTCCCGTTCCAAGCGCCAAATCCTACCCTGGAAATATGAGTCATGCGTCCCATATCCAAACTGCCCCTGGGGGCGCAGAAGTCACTTGCCGGTCAAGCCTTTGCCCGCTCCGAAGGTAATTTCTCCAACTGCGACCGTCAGTTTTCAGCCGCATACCGCATTATAGGCGGAAGGGTGCAACTTTGTCAACGATTTAAACCCCGTTCCGCCCCGGCCTGTTCCCCGCAAATGGGCGTGCCGCGAACACTTAGACGGCGTCGGAGGCGGGCGGGAATCCCCTGGGGGACCTGCGCGGGGGGCGCGGGAATCAGTCCGCGTCGCAGACGACCCGGAACCCGATGTCGTTCATGGTGTAGTCCGGGGCGTAGGCCATGCGGGTTGCGCTGCGGCAGGCGCCGGGATACCAGAGCCATGAACCGCCCCGCACGACATGGGTGGCCGCGGAATCCCGGTTTACCGGATTCTCGGAGGGGCCCGTCGCGTAGAAATCGGGGGAGTAGGCGTCCTCGCACCATTCCCACACGTTTCCATGCATGTCAAAGAGGCCCAGCCGGTTGGCCCGGAAACTGCCCACGGGCGCGGTGTACAGGCTGCCGTCGTCAAAGGGGAAGACCACCCAGCTCCGGTAGCGGCGCTGCATGCCGGTGTCTGCGCCGTTCAGGCAGCCCCGGCCCGACCCGGGGTTGTTTCCCCAGAAAAAGGCGCCCTTTTCCCCCGCCCTGCATGCGTATTCCCATTCCGCCTCCGTGGGCAGGCGGAACGCCCTCCCCGTGGTCTTGGTCAGCCAGCCGCAGTACTCCTGGGCGTCCTCCCAGCTCACGCACAGCACCGGATGGTACAGGTTCTGGGGAAAGCCCGCCTTGAGCCAGTTCATGCCCGCCATCCACTCGCGCTTGCCGTTCGGCGTGATGGTCCAGGCGCCCCCGGCCTGCTCGGCGGAGGTCTTGTACCCCGTGTCCTTCACAAACTGGCTGAACTGGCCCAGGGTGATTTCGTGGCGGCCGATCCAGAATCCCCGGGTGAGGGTCACCGGGCGCTGGGGGCCCTCATGGGTCTGGCGGTCCGGCTCCGTGTCCGGCGACCCCATGAGAAAACTCCCCGCCGGGATCCACGCGGTTTCCAGACTGACGCCGTTGCCCAAGTCATGGGTCCGGTAGTCCTCCGCAGGCCTTTCCTCCGAAGGGGTCAGGGCTGTGGGGTCCGGATCCTCCACCGGCCGCATTTCCGGAACCGGCCGGCGGGCCGGCGTCTGGCTGCCCTCTCCAAACCGCTGGTTCAGCCAGGCCACGATTCCCTTGACCACATCCTCCCCCACGTCTTCGGGCGCCGCGGCGGGGGTTTCCGGAGAGGGGGGGGGCGCCGGGCGGGCGCCCCGGTTCTGCCACCAGTTGAACCCGGCGAACAGGGAGACCACGGCCAGCAGCCCCGCCAGCACCAGCGTGGAAACGGGAACCCGCCGTCCGGATTTTTCCTCCTTCCCCGAGAGGCCCTGAATGGCGCCCTTCTGCGCCTTCTTGCGCCCCAGCAACGCCTCGCGGAAGGCGGCGGCCGAGGGGATGCGCTTGGTCTGGTCCATCTCCATGCCGGCCAGGATGGCCTTCTGCACCCGGCCCGAAACGCGCACGTTGGGCAGGGAGGAGGGCGGCGCCAGATCGGTTCCCGACAGGCGCTGCATCGCGCTCGGGGGCTTCCTGCCCGTCAGCATCCGGTACAGCGTGGCCGCCACGCCGTACACGTCCGACCAGGGCCCCTGCTGGCCCCCGCCGGAATACTGCTCCGGCGGGGCGTAGCCCGGCGTCAGCAGCACCGTCAGGGTGTGATGGTCGCGCACCATGGACTGGCGCGCCGAACCGAAGTCGAGCAGGATGACCTCGCCCTCCTTCGTGAGGTAGATGTTGCCCGGCTTGATGTCCCGGTGCATGAAGCCCCGCGCGTGGACCACCTCCAGCCCGTCCAGCAGGCGCGAGACAATCTTCACCGCCTTGTGCTCGCTCAGCAGCTCGTCCGTCTGCTGCTCCAGAAAATCCTCCAGCGACACCCCGTCCACATAGTCCATCACCAGATACGCGGAGTTGTTCTCCTTGAAGAAGTCCGTCACCCGCACCAGGTTCGGGTGGGGCGCCGGCTGGTGGCAGGCCACGATGTTGCGCCCCTCCTCCAGGAAGCGCTCCAGCCCCTGGTAATACAGCTCCGAGGGGTCCCCCGTGTTGCCCGCGCCGCCCTTCCGCAGCCGCACCCCGCAGGTGTCCTCCTCCCGGTCCACCAGCTCAAACGGGAAAAACTCCTTGATCGCCACCCGGCGGTTCAGCCCCTCCTGAAGGGCCAGATAGGTGATGGCGAAACCGCCCTGCCCCAGCGTCCGCCCGATGAGATAGCGCGAGTGGAGCATGGACCCCGGGCGCAGCGTCGGCGGATCCCAGGGAATCTTCTCCGGGTCCGCGCCGCAGTTCGGGCACCGCCGCGCGCGGCCCATGGGCAGCATGCACGCCAGGCACACGGGCCCCGCCACCGAGGTCATGTCTTCCCGGTGTGGCATCGTTACCCGCCGTTCCTGGAAACCAGCATCCGTCCTGTACCCCCGAAATGTCCGTTCCGCCAAAACCCGCGCACGGTCCCGCCCTTCACGGCCCCGCGAAGTTCAAGCCGCCCGCCGCGTTCAATCATGCGCGCGCTCCAGCCAGTGCTCCCGCCGCACCTCCATCCCTGCCGCACCCCCCGCCGGGGAGGATGCATGCGTGCCACGGACAAAATTATACCCGTAGTCCGCGCGGGATGCAAAAACTACGAAACAAATCAGGGTGTTTCCGGGAGGCTGACCGCAGATGACGCAGATGTGCGCAGAGGGGGGCCGGGGCCTGGGAACGCCGATCTCCTGATCGGCCGCTTTGAGGACAACCACACAGGATAGATGCGTTCCCAGGGGGAGCGAACCACGGAACACACTGAGCACACGGAGGGGGAGAGGAGGGAAGGGAGGGGTTCCCCCACGGACAGGAGTTACTGGCTGTCCCGGCCTTTGCACCGTTCGGCGGGGGATGGTACTATGGGGCCACCATGAGAGCGGTCGTTTACAGCAACCTTAACCAGCGGAAGGTCTGGCGGGTGATTCCGGACCTGGTGCGCGCGCGCCAGCTGCTGCGGGACCTTGTCTGGAAGGACCTGCGGGCGCGGTACCGCTACGCGGTCATGGGGTTCCTCTGGGCGGTCATCGAGCCGCTCCTGTTCGTGCTGATTCTGGCGTTTGTCTTCTCGTTTGTCTTCCGGGACCGGGCGCAGATGGCGACGCCGGAGGGCGCGGCGCGCCCCTTTGTGGTCATGATGCTCTGCGGGCTCGTGTTCTGGCAGTACTTCACCGCCTCGCTGAACGCGGCCACAGTCTCCCTTGTGGACGGGCGCAACCTGGTCAAGAAGGTCCACTTCCCCCGGGAGGTGATCCCGGTGGCGGCGTGCTGCGTGCCTCTGGTCAATCTCGGGATCGGGTTCCTGCTGCTGCTGGTGCTGCATCTGGTCTTCGGCGGGGGGATTTCCCCGGCGTTGCTGGCGCTGCCGGTCGTGTTCGGGGTGCAGTTCGCCCTGACCGTCGGCCTGGCGCTGCTGCTGTCCTGCGGCCATGTCATCTTCCGCGACGTGGGCAACATGGTGGCCGTCGGCCTCATGTTCGGGTTCTACGCGTCCCCCGTTTTCTACCCCCTGGAGCTGGTGCGCGGCATGCGCGGCGCGCCGGCGTGGCTCGTGACGCTGTACCAGGCCAACCCCATGGCGGGGCTGCTCACGGCGTACCGCGACATCCTCTTTGACGGCCGCCTGCCGGGGGCGGCGCTCCTGGCCTGGCCGTGCCTGTGCGCGGCCGGGGCGCTGTTGATCGGCGTATGGGCCTTCCGGCGGAGCGCCCCCACCCTGGCGGACCACCTCTGATGGCGGCGATCGAAGTCCAGCATGTGAGCAAATGCTTCCCCGCGCGGCGGGGCGCGCGCGACTTGCGCGGCCGCGGCGGCCTGCGCGACTGGATCCTCGGCCGCAAGAGCGAGACCTTCGAGGCCCTCAAGGACATCACCTTCTCCGTGGAGCCGGGGGAGACCCTCGGCATCATCGGCCGCAACGGCTCCGGCAAGAGCACGCTCCTGAGCATCCTCGCGGGGGTGACGCTGCCCAGTTCCGGCTCCGTCACCGTGCGGGGCCGGATCGCCTCGCTGCTGGAGCTGGGCGCGGGGTTCCACCCCATCCTGACGGGGCGCGAGAACATCTACCTCAACGCCGGGCTGCTGGGCATGCGCCACGCGCAGACCGACGCGGTCTACGACGAGATCGTCCGCTTCTCCGGCATCGGCGACTTCATAGACCAGCCCGTGGAGACCTACAGCAGCGGCATGTACGTCCGCATCGGCTTCTCCGTCGCCGTCCACGCCAACCCCGACATCTTCCTGGTGGACGAGGTGCTGTCCGTGGGCGACGAGGAGTTCCAGCGGCAGTGCCGCCGCAAGATCGGCGAGCTGCGCGAGCAGGGGAAGACCATCGTCTTCGTGTCCCACGACCTGGGGATCGTCAACACCCTGTGCGAGCGCGTGGTGCTCCTCAGCGGCGGGCGCATGCTCGACCGCGGCTCCACGCAGAAGACCATCAACTACTACCTGCGCCAGGTGGGCGCGGAGAAGGGCATCCACAACTTCTCCGGCGGCGGGACCGAGGTTACCCTCTGCGAGGGCCGCGTGTCCGTCTACCACCGGGGCGAGGAGCTGAGCGCGTCCGGGGGCTTCCAGATGGAGCTGACCTCCTACGCCCAGCTCCACTACTCCAACATGGCCGAGTGGACCGTCACGGAGCGCGCCGACAACGGCTGCACCGCCCGGGGCCGCATGCTGCGCCTGCCTGTCGAGCTGGTCTGGAAGATGTGGGTGGACGAGGCGGGCCGCCTGTTCTGGGACATCGCCATGGAGTGCGAGCGCGAGACCCAGATCGAGCACATCGCCACGCTGCTGGGGTTCCCCACCGCCTACCTGCGGTGGATGTACGGCGACTTTGCGGGCGAGTTCCCCGAGATCCTGCCGTCCGACACGCGGTGGTCTCTCGTGGTGGCGCAGGAGAACAAGCTGCGCGAGTCCGCGCTCCTGCCCGAGGACGGCTCGCCCCTGCCGCCGGTCTTCTCCCGCGTCGAGGCGTCCAACCCCCACTACGGCTTCATCCTGTTCAACTCCGAGTATGTGCGGTTCAACCGCATGCTCATGGCGTCCGCGTCGTACCCCCAGCACGACTGCCTCTTCCGGCCCGGGCGCCACGAGCTCATGCGCGTCGAGCTGGACCCCACCCGCACGGCGGAGGAGCTGCAAAGCATGATCCGCGCGCCGCGCATGCTGGAATGCGGCCCCCTGACCGTCCGCTTCGAGAACGGCTCCCTGCGCCTCTACCACGGCGGCGAGGAGCTGACCAACTACCTCAACTTCTACGCCTCCATGCTCATCCAGCAGCTCTGGAACGACAGCCAGAGCTTCCAGTGGGGCCAGGTCCGCGAGATCGAGGACGGCATCTCCCTCACCGGCGGGTCGCGCCGCTTCTCCTTCGCCCAGTGCTGGGAGCTGCGCCGCGCGGGCGACGCCCTCAATATCCGCGTCTGGCTCGAGGTCTTCGAGCCCCTTGAGGTGCAGGAGTGCCACATGTCCCTGGTCCTGCGCCATGAGTACGAGCGGTGGACAACCGAACACGAGGAGGGCGCCTTCGGCGCCTTCGACCCCGGCGGCGGACGCTGGTTCCACTGCAACCGCAAATACCTCCCCGGCCATAGCATCACCGCCGCGGCCCCCGGCCTGCCCGCCGTCACGCTGGTCGCCGACGACGAATGCCCCGTCGTCCGCATGACCGCCGTCAACACCACCCTCCAGGAAAACTCACGGGTGATCCAGGCCCTGCGCCCCTCCGAAGAGGGCCGGCTCCGCTTCGCCCCCGGCCGCCACCTCTACTTCTCCGGCCAAATCCGCGTAGGCGGGGAAGCGGGGGAGGGGAAAGACGCAGCGAAGGACTGACCGGCCCGCGAAGTAGACGCGGCATCCTGCCGCGTTCTTGGGCCTTCCGCCGACCTGAAGAATGCGGCAGGATGCCGCGTCTACATTCCCGCCGCAGCCCCGCCTTCAGCACGTCATGGCGAGCGAAGCGCGGCCATCTCGTTCCCGCCACAGCCTTGCCTACAAGCGATTGCTTCACTTCGTTCGCAATGACGGGGTGGGCGGCTTGCGCTCTCCCTTTCTTCTTTGTGTCCTTTGTGCCTTCGTGGTAAATCTTTCCGGAGTTTTCACCACGAAGGCACAAAGGACACAAAGAGGAAAGGGCATTGGGAAAGGAAAGCAAGGGCAGGGTACTTTTTCTCCGCCTTCTCCCTGCACTCCGTGATTCCGGGGTGCGCCGTCCTCAAACCGTCGGGAAGAGAACCCGCCCCCTCACGCTTTCCCGTTCTCTCCATCCGCTCCGCACGGGACCTGGCCGGGCACAACAAACTGGGGCGTCCTGGGAGGGGTTCGCGCTGGAGGCCGCCGCCCGCGTCCTGGGAAAACGGAGCGAGGAACTGGCCTTTTGGGCCACCCACTCCGGCGCCGAAGTGGACCTCTTCTGGCAGGAACACGGTCGAAACTGGGCGGTGGAGGTCAAATACGCCGAAGTCCCGCGAATGACCCGCTCCATGACCAACGCCCTGGAAGATTTGGACCCGACCCATCTGTGGGTGCTCTATCCGGGGGCCCGGGCCTATCCCCTGGCGGACAAGGCCAGCACCCTGCCGCTGGAATCGGTGGTGGGAAGCTGGCCGTATCCGCAGGCCGGCACCTGAGACCCTCCGCCGCCGGCGATCGCCCTGGACCGCCGGCGGCGTTGAAAAGGGGCTTACAGGGTAAACTCGACGGTGAGGATCTTCTTGGGGCCGAAGGCGAGCTTGAGCGCGGTGCCCTCGGGGGCGAGGGTCTCGCGGCGCTCCTCGTTCATGTTGGTGAGCCAGGCGCCGGTGAGGGGGCGGTGGGTCCGCACCACGCCGTCCACGGGTTTGGACGTCGGATTGAACACGCGGAGGATGTAGCTGCCGGGCCGGTCCTCGGCCTGCTTGAAGGCCGTGACCTGGAGGTTGTCGCCCTCGAGGGTGAGGAAGCTGAGGGCCTTGGGCAGGGTGCCCGCGTGGGGCCCCGCCTGCGCGGGCTCCAGCGGCAGGTTCATGTCCTCGGCCTGGGCGTAGACGCCGTTGGTCCAGTCGCCGCTGTGGGGGTACAGGGCGTAGGTCCACTCGAACTTGCCGATGCACTGGGCCAGCTCCATGTCCGGGAAGGTTTCCCAGCGGCCGAACACGGGGGAGTTGCGGAAGGTGAAGGCGCGCAGGAGCGTGACGGCGAGCGGCTTGTCGGCCCGGTCCATGGCCTCGTACTCGCGGAGTCCGGAGTTGTTGAGGACGGCGAATCCGTGGGTGCCGTCCGTCATGTCCACGAAGCGGTGCATGGGGTATTGCGGGTTCGGCTTGCCAAAGTAGGCGTTCCCCTCCTTCACATGGATGTCGCGGCCGATGACGTCGTAGGAGATTTCCGCGTCCGTGCGGTCGCAGCCCGCGAGGCGCGTGGGGAAGACCACGCGGAGGCGGTGGTGCCTGCAGGTGTTCTCGAAGGAGGTCTGGATGTCCAGGCGCGGCGAGTCGGCCCGCAGGGTGAAGCGGCTGGTGACGACCATTTCGCGCCGCTCTTTCGTGCGGCCCGTGTCGTTGATGTCGCCCTCGCGGAAGTCCACATAGGGCTCGTCCTCGACGCTGACGGGAATGTTCAGGTGATAGTCCACGCGCATCCGCGCGAGCAGGGGGCCGTCCTCCTCCAGGGCGATGTCGCAGGGGCATCCGTGGGAGGTGATGACCTCGTTCCGCTCGGGCTCCATGTGGATCCACGAGTGGCCGGTCTCGCCGGAGTCCTCAAGGTAGTGCAGGCCGGTGTACTCGCGGCCTGTCTCCTTGTGGAGGAGGTCCAGGGTGCCGTCGCTGTTGAAATGCACGCGCACGAAGGCGTTCTCCAGCACGTTGACCTCCGGCGCGAGGCTGCCGGGCACGCGGTCGAACATTTCCTCGCGGGCGACGTGGTAGGTGGCGTAGCCGTAGGCGGGCACCTCGTCCAGCTCGACGTGGCAGCGCACGCGCTCCGTGCGGACCTCGACCGAGATGTCCTGGAGGTTGCGCACGAGCACGCCCATGGGGAAGCGCTCCTGCCTCTGCATGCGCAGCTTCTTCCCCGTCGCGGGGTCCACGAGGCTGAAGGCCTCGTAGCCCATGTTCTGCGGCATGTCCACGAGGCAGGAGACAACGCCCCCGCGCGGGAACGGGCAGGGGTTGAAGACCGTCAGCACGCTGTCGCGCGGGGAGAGGTCGCCGTTGTCCACCTGCCTCTGGACGGCCTCCAGGGCGCGGCGCGACAGGCCGTCGCAGATGATGTTGATCTGGTCGAAGCGGAAGTGGGAGTCCTTCTCCATCTGGTCAATGCCGCCGCCGGTGATGGTGTCGTGCGGGTGGTTCTGGAGGAGGAAGCGCCAGCAGCGGTCGAGGGCGGTCTTGAGGTACTCGCCGCCGGCCATGGAGGCGACGGCGCTCCAGGGCTCGGCGCGCCGCTGGAGGTTGACCTCGGAGGCGTGGTTGGCCTGCTTCAGGCGGGGCCGCGCGCTGATGACGTCGCCGAAGAGATGGGTCCACTTGCCCGTGGCGCCGGGGTCGCGGAACTCGCCGCGCAGGACAACGGGGTCCTTCACCTCGGCGCGGATGCCGTTCATGTACTCCTCCAGGCTGGAGAACTTGATGTCGTGCTCCGGCAGCAGCTCCTGGCAGAGCTTCATGATCCGCGTCTCCTCGGGATCGGGGTTCGACGAGTCGAAGCCCTGCATGGCCACGATGTGGCGCGAGGAGAAGTGCTCCGACTCGTCCCGCACCAGCTTGAGGAGCTGCTCGCGGATGGGCGCGTCGTTCCACTGCTTCTTCTTGTCGTCGAGGATGTAGTAGTGTTCCCGCGGGCGGGTGTCCGACGCCAGCCGGAACGGCGCCGCGCCCCGGTCCCAGTCGTAGCGCGTGAAGACCTCGTCCGACCCGTAGCGCAGGACCCGGTAGACGTAGATGTAGTAGCTGAACCGGCTCATCGTGCCGAACCGCGACCCGAAGAGCCGCGAGCCGTCCGGCCCCTCCAGGATGTACTCGCACTTCGGCGTGTTGATCCCCCGGTAGAAGATGATCGTGTCAATGTCGAAGCCGTTGTAAATCTGGGGGATCTGCGAGGTCTGGCCGTAGCTGAACGGCGTGTACCCGATCTTGGAGACCTTGCCGAGACTGTCGGCGCTGCGGTGGCCCACCACCAGGTTGCGCACCAGCGACTCGCCGTTGCAGATGTACTCCTCCGGCAGGGAGTACCACGGGCCGACAATGAGGCGGCCGGACTTCACATGCCGCTCGATGTCCGCGCGCCGTTCCGGGCGCAGCTCCAGATAGTCCTCCACGCACAGGGTTTGCGAGTCCATGGTGAACGAGTGGAACTCCGGGTCCGTGTCCAGCAGGTCCAGCAGCTCGTCCATGAACTTCAGCAGGAGCAGGCGCGTCTCCTCGAAGGGATAGCCCCATTCCCGGTCCCAGTGGGAGTTGGACACGACATGGATGATCTTGCGCTCGTCGGACATGATGGAGTCTCCTGAAATAAGGCCGGCGGCCTGCTGCATGCTGGAAACAGCCCCGGGGAACCCGGGGGAACGCCCCGAAATGTACACCGGAACGGGGGGAAAACACAAACACCGCGGGGTGACGCGCGGAGACAACGACGAGGCAGGCGGGACGCCTGCGGTACGCAAGTCCGTACCGCCGCCGTCTCGGCGGCCTCGTCTTCGGTCTTCCGCGTGAATATCAGATACTTTGAGGCGCGCGCGGCCTATGACCGCGCCATGATCGAGGGGCGTCCGCAGG
>JAPXRP010000105.1:0-14136 GCA_033813475.1 Candidatus Hydrogenedentota bacterium | reverse complement strand
ATCCTGTGGCGTTGTCGTACAGCCAGCGCGTCACGTCGAGGGAGGAGTTAGGATTTAGGATTGAGGAGTTGGTGACCGAAGAAAAATCGAACGTGTCGTCGCGGGTGGTGGCCATGGCGATTCTGCGCCCGGCGGTGTCGTATTCGTAGGCCACGGGGTAGGCCGCGCCCCATTGCGCGGTGACGTTGCCCGCGCTGTCGTAGGCGGTGTGCGTTGTGTTGCCGAGCGGGTCGGTGACGGCGATCTGCCGCCCGAGCCCGTCATACGCGTACGACGTGCGGTTGCCCGCCGCGTCCCCGGTGTAGGCCACCTGCCCCAGATCATTGTAGGCGGTCACGGTCGTGTTGCCCCTGCCGTCGGTGGCGGAGACCTGCCGCCCGAAGCCGTCGTATGTGTAGGCGTTCGTCACAGCCGTGGATGACACCATCGAGACGGTGCGCCCGGCGACCGTCTTCTGGATCGCGGGCTGGACCGAGCCGGGCGTCTCCGTGACCGTCCAGACGGCCGCCGCCCCCGCGTCGGTGTAGGTCGAGACGCGGGTGACGTTGCCGCGCCGGTCGAGCGTCTCGGTCTGCGCGGTGAGGATCGCGCCGCCGGACAGTTCAAGCGCGTCCGGCGCTGGCGTGCCGAGCCCGGTCAGGCGGACGCGGATGACGGAGGATGTGACGCAGGCGGCGGAGTTCGTTTCCGCCCATACGGCTTGCGAGGTCACGCGCCACCAGACGTTCGAGGCGTCCTGTTCATAGGTTTCGTGCGTGGCGGTGATGCGGTCGGGGCCCGCATAGGATATCCGGCCGTCGCCGTCGACGTCCAGGGCGGTGCGGGCGGGGACGCCCGCGCCCCCGGCGTCGTATTCGTAGAGCGTGTCGGGTTTCCCGGTCTCGGTTCTGCGGGACACGCGGCCCGACGGGCCGTCGTAGAAGTTGGAGGCGACGCCGGAGGGCGTGGCGACGGACACGACGCGGCCGAGGAAGTCGTAGGCCGTGACGGAGTTGGTCACGGCGGGGCCGTCCGATGACTCCGTGACCACGGTCTCGACGCGGAGGCCGTCCGCGCCGTGGGAGGCCGAGCGGGTCTCGCGGGTCCGTTTGCCGTCCCGGAACGTCTCGGCGACCGTCGCGCCGCCGCGTATGCGGGTGACGCGGCTGGTGACGCCCGGCGAGACGGTTTCTTCGGTCTCGCCGCTGCCGCCGAAATACCTGCGCGTGACGGTCCGGACGCCGGAGGGGCCGGTGGTGACGCGGAGGCGGCCGGAGCCGTGCGGGTATTCGACGCGGGTCTCGAGGGGGGCGGAGGCGGGGTCGCGCATCCCGTTGAGCCAGACGCGGCGGACGGTGTTGGTCACGCGCCCGAGCGCGTCGCGGAAGGTCTCGGTGACGGGATGGCGTCCGTCCGCGCCGGGCAGGGCGCCGGCCGAGGCCCCGGCCTCGGCGGACCAGAGCGGCAGGCCGGGCACCGCGAGGAAGTCGCGGCGCGCGCCGTCGCGGCCGGTCTCGCCGTCGAGGCCGCAGCAGCCCCAGAGGCTGGTTTCGGCCGTGCCGTCGGAGAAGGCGGACATGAGATGCCGCCCCAGGGCGTCGTGCGTCCGCGCCTCCCACGAGAGGAGCGCGCCCCCGGCGGCGAGGCGGGTTTCCCTGAGCAGGACGCGGCCGAACGCGGCGTCGGAGACCTCCGCCGAGGCGAGGGGCCGGGAGCCCGCGGACGAGACGGCGCGGAGGAAGGCGCCGTCGGGGTGTTCGGTGAAGGTGCGGCTCCCGGGGTCGTAGCCGCCGAAGGCGTAGGAGGTGGAGTTCGTCGCGCCGTCTTCCGGGACCTCGAGGAGCGGCCTGCCGCGCAGGGGCTCGGGGACGGAGGGGTCGTCCCCCGCGGCGGAGACCGTCACGGAGACGGCGTTGGCGGGGTCCTCCGGGGGGGAGGAGGGCGAGGCGGCGCGGATGACGCGCCGGGTGACGGCGGGGAGCCCGCCGGACGCGCCGCGCGTGAAGACGCGCCACTCGCGGGAGACGGGGGCCGGGACCCCGCCCCTCACGGCGTAGGCGGATATCCGGCGCGGCTCGCGCGAGTCCCCGGGGGCGCCGGAGTCGCCCGGGAGGGGCTCGTACGAGGTTTCGGTGACGAGGGCGTCGAACGGGGGGCGCGCGGGGACGCCGGAAAGGGCGAAGGGCGCGGGGTCGGAGGCGAAGGGCGGGGGGCCGGAGCCGTCCAGCGGCCCCGCCCGCAGGACCTCGCGGCCCCGGGCGTCGAAGGCGCGGTACTCCCACTCCCCGCCGCCGCCCTGCCGGAACTTGGGCTTCCCGTTGCGGAGCGGGTTCAGGCTGTCCTCCCACCACGTCATGGAGACCTCGATCCCGCTGCCGAGCGCCGCGTCCCACTCCCACCGCCTGGTCTCGCGCGTGACGGCGGCGGGCCCGGAGCCGACCTCGGCCCGGTAAACCTCGGTCGCCGACAGGACGCGCGCGCCGCCCGAGTCCGTGGCCGTGCGCATCTCACAGACGTGCCCGCCGGCCGCGGGCGGGTCATGGTAAAGGACGCTTTCCGTCAGCCCGGTGAGGAGGTCCTCCCGCGTCCAGGAGGCCCCCCACCCGTGGTCGGCGTGCGTGTAGAGCGCGTCGCGCGTGATGTTCCCGGCCCCGTCCCTCCGGACGACCCGGACGGTGCCGGCGCCGGACGGGTTGGTGATCTCCCAGGAGTGCGAGGGGTCCGCGTCGCCGTGTCCGGCGTAGACCGCGAGGGCCGCCCCGCCGGGGGCGGGGGCGACCGCGACCCGGCGTCCGCCCGGCTCCGGGCAGGAGACGTCGCTGAGCGCGCCGCCGGGGTTGTTGCTGGCGCAGAGCACGGAGGCGCCGCCCGCGACCTCGAAGAGCGCGGGCGTCACGGCCCGCGGCTCCGTGATCTCGAACCAGACGAAGCCCGCGAGCCGCCCGCGCCCCGTCTCCCCGAGCGGCACCCTGAAGCGCACCGACCCGATCTCGTCGCCCTCGAGGGAGTCGCAGCCGCCGTCCGCGCAGCCGCAGCCGCACTCCCCGCCGCCGGCGTCCTCCCCCTCCCACCCCGTCCCCTCCCCGCAGCCGTCGAACGAGGCGGGCTCCCTCGCGGCGGAGGCCGACCAGAGGGTCGCGCCGCCGTAGGTGACGGAGACCTCGGCGGAGGTCTCGCCCCCCTGCCACGCGCGCGAGCGGGACGGGCACTCCTCGCCGTTGACGAGGAACGTGACGAGGGCGTCGACCTCGTCCGACCCCGCCGTCACCGTGAAGCCGCCGGTCTCGGAGAGGTACTCCCCGCACCCGCCGCCGCTCCGCCACATCTCCCGCAGGCACCCGGAGCCGAGCGGCCATTCCCGGAGGGCCCGCTCCCCCCCCGCCCCGGAGCAGGAGCAGCGGCCCCTGTCGGCGTCGACCGCCACGACGGGGGAGAGGAGGAGCAGCGCGGCGGGGGCGGAGGGCGCGGCCGGGGGCGGGGGCTGGAGGGCGCCGCCGGAGCCGGGGAAGGGCCGGCCGGGGGGGAGCCCGCCGCCGGGAAGGCCGAAGAGGCCGGGCGCGCCGGACAGGACCGTGCCGCCGGACAGGGCGCCGTCCGCGCCGTGGGCGCCCTCGAACGACGCGCCGGAGCCCGGCGCGAAGGGGCTCGACTGCCGGGCGAGCTCGTCCGGGCCGGGGGGCGCGTTGTGCGGACGCCCGGACCGGTCGACCGTGAACGACGCCGGGCCCGGCCCCCCGCCCCGGTCGGACACCGCCGCCGCCACGGCCCCGTCCCCCGTCACGGCGGACACGGTCCCCGTCGGGGAGAAGGCGACCGCGGGCGACCAGCGGAGCAGGTAGAGGGGTTTCGGGGAGCGCGCGGCCCCGCCCGAGCCGTCCGGGACGATCCGAACGGTCAGGGTCCCGGGGCCGTCCGGGGAGAGCGCGAGGCGCAGGCTGTCGCCGGGCGGCGAGGCCGACGCCGACCCGGACGCGCCGCAGCTGTCGGACCACTCGAGCCGCAGCCCCTCGAGGGACCACGCGCCCGCCGAGTCGTGCCCGGACGAAACGAAGTACTGCTGCCAGCCGCCGTCGCGGGCCGCCGGGAAGGTCCGGCAGAGGACGTTCGTGAGGCCCGGAGGGGCCTCGAGCGCGAAGGGGTCGGCGATCTTCCAGACCGTCAGGTTCGGGCGCGAGGGCTGCCGGAAGGAGACGGACGCGGCGCGGGGCCCCGCGCCGTCCCGGTGCGCCGTGACCGTGAGCGTGTGGACGGCGGAGGAGAAGTCGCCGGAGGCGGAGAGGGCGTTGGCGTTGGTCGCGCACGACCAGACCGCCGCCCCGCCCCGGGAGACGCAGACCGCGTAATTGGTCGCGCCCGGGAGGGCCGTCCACGCGAAGGCGTGCGCGCCGTGCGAGGAGGAGGCCGCGCACGCGGCGAAGGCGGGGTCCGTGCCCGTGAGCAGGCCCGCGCGGTCGCTGAAGCCGTCGCCGTCGGTGTCCGCGCCCGCGCCGTCCGTCGCGTTGGTCGAGCCGAACCAGTGGTTCTCCCAGGCGTCGGGCAGGCCGTCGCCGTCGAGGTCGTCGGCGGGGGTCGCGTTGAGCGGGTCCGGGTCGGCGCCGTCGGGGATGCCGTCGCCGTCCGTGTCGCGCGTGAGCGGGCAGGAGCCGAGCGCGATCTCGGCGCCGTCGGAGAGCCCGTCGAGGTCCGTGTCCGCCATGGACGGGTCGGTGCCGTGTATGAAAAGCTCGTCGTATGTCGGGATGCCGTCCCCGTCATGGTCGCTGACGGACGGGTCGAGCATGCCGAAGGCCCGCCAGCGCAGCTCGAGGCCGCCGGCGGGCGCGGAGGGGTCGCCGGGGGCGAAGGTTTCGCCGCCGTGGTTGTGCCGCGCGCCGATGAAGAAGTTGGTCAGCGCCGGCGCGTCGGTGAAGGCGTACCGGTAAACGAAGTCGCCGTTTTTGAAGAGTTCGGACTGGAAGGAGACGGGCGAGTTGGTCTCGCGCCCGGCGTAGAGGTTCTCCCAGGTCAGCAGCAGGCTGTTCGAGGCGGTCACGGCGTGCCAGAACCGCCCTTCCGGCGGCGCGAGGCCGAGGCTGCCGTGCAGCGGGGCCAGTAGGCTGGCGTCCTCCGGCACGGAGGAGGGGGAGGGCGTGGACAACGGGTTCCGGAACGACGCCAGCCCCGAGCTGGAGACGTGCAGGCCGTCGATCATGTTGGTGCCGAGGGTGAAGGACCAGCCGTTTGCCGGCAGCCAGAAGGTGTCCTCGGCCACGCCGTACACGGCCCACGGCGCGTGGACGACCGCGTTGGAGGGGGCCGCCAGCCACGCGGCGGGGTTGGTGGACACGCGCGTCAGCGCGAAGCCCGCGGCGTACTGGGCGGGGGTGAGGGCGCCGGGGGCGGCGCCGCCGGAGGGGGACGCCGCCGGGGGCGGCGGGCTCCCCGCCGGGGGCCCCCGGCGTTGGGCGGCGGGCGCGGGCGCGCCGGAGGGCGGGACGGGTTTCGGGACGGCGCGGAGGCAGAGGGCCGCGGCGAGAATCAGGAAAACCGCCCGGTCGACGCCGGGCAGGGCGCGGAAGAGACTGCCGCGGCCGTTGCCCTTGCGGGCCTCGTGCGCTCTGGCCGCGAGCCAGAGCGCGGAAGCGGTGCCGAGGAAAATGAAAAGTGTTTCGGGTGCCATTGCCGCGCCTCCCTCTTCATCTGAGTTTCAGGAGCGCGCCGTCCGCGGCGAACACGGCCCTTACGGATTCGAGCGGCGCGTCCGCGCCGCGCGCGGTCACGCGCAGGGTGTCCCACGCGTCGGGACGCAGCCATTCCGGAAAGGGGTCGGCGGGGAGGCCCGCGAAGACGACCGCGCCGTCGCGGTCGGCGAAGGACGGGGGCAGGCAGACGCCCGCGCCGGTGACGCGGATGAGGGCGGTGAGCCTCTGGAGGCCGTTGGACGTGGCGGCGGGCGCGGCGTGCCGCCCCCTCAGCCCGCGCGGCGCGATGAACCACTCCCCCCGGTCCCACCCGATGATGAGGTCCGTCTCCCCCGCGTCGAGCGCGCCGTCGGCCGGGACGCCGTCCCGCCCGAACGCCGCCTGCACGTTGTTGGAGGGCGTGGCCCCGAAGGACAGCTCGAGCCGGAACGTGCGGAGACCGTCCTTCCGGCCCGCGGGCAGGGCGTGCGCCGCCGACGCCTCGCGGTCGGCGAACGCGGGCTCCGGCAGGCGCGGCACGTCCAGCGTGGCGGCGGATGCCGCCAGCGCTGCCGCCGAGGCGATCGTCGCGTATGCGTATGCGGCGCGTTTCCGTTTCATTTTCCGTTTCCTCCCCCGGTTTCCCGGCAGGGAAAAGGCGCGGACCCCGTTCCGTGCCACCTACGAGGTACCGTCAAGCACCTTGGGAGAAGCCCGGCGACGAGGCCGCGCCCGATCGGGCGCGTCCCCGTGCATCCCGCTCCTCCCAAAGATTTGACGGCTTTTCGTAGGGAGCGTTTTGCGCGAAAGCGCAAAAATCAAATCAGTCTGTGGGGTCCGGTCTTTTCCTCATGCGTTGTCCTTGTCGGTTCAATCAATCAATCCAGCCAATCATCGGGATAAACATACTCCTTTTTGCGGGAACTTTGCAACCGTTTTTTATTGCTTATTCCCTTTGGCTCCTGAATCCATTATTCTGCTGCCAAACCGTTTGGAAAGAGAGGAAGGAAATGATCCGATATCTTCGCGCCGTCATCGCGCTCTCCGCCGTTGTTTTCACTGCCGCGCTTGTGCGGGCCGAGGGACTCGCTCTGGAGTCGCCCGGGCAAAAGCTGCAAGCCGTGTTCGCGCTCTCCCCGGAGGGAACTCTCACGTATCGCGTGACCTTCGGCGGCGTCCCGGTGATTCTGCCTTCCAAGCTGGGCTTCACCACTGTTGACCGCACGGACCTCACTCTCGGGTATGCCTTGGTTTCGGCGAAGCGCGCCACCATACACCAGACTTGGAAAAACCCCTTCGGCGAGCGCGCACAGGTAACCGACGCCTATAACGCGCTGACGCTCATTCTCCGAAACCGCGCTGCGAACGACCTGACTCTGCATCTCGAGTGCCGCGCCTATGACGCCGGGCTGGCCTTCCGCTATGTGTTTCCGCAACAGTCACTCACACAACTCCTTTTCGCAAAGGAAAACACCGAATTCATTTTTACCGGGGATCATCGCGCTTGGCCGGTTTACTCTGCCCAGGCGGCGTACAAGCCCGCGCGCCTGAGCGAAATCCGGAACGGGTGCGAGCGGCCGCTGACCGTGGAGACGGCTGAAGGTCCCGTGGCCGCGATCGGTGAGGCGGGCCTCCTCACCTTCGCGCGCATGAAGTTCGCGCCGCTGGCCGGCACGCCGCATGCGCTCACCGCGCGGCTTGACGGTCAGGCGTCGTTGCCGCTGCCCGGCGCGACGCCCTGGCGCTTCATCATGGTGGCGGAGAATGCCGCGCGCCTGCTGGAACAAAACGACCTGCTGCTGAACCTGAACGAACCCTCCCGCATCGCCGACCTTTCCTGGATCCGGCCGGGCAAGGTGATCCGCGAGACCTCGCTCACCACCGCAGGCGGGAAAGCCTGCGTCGATTTCTGCAAAACGATGAACCTCCAGTTCGTTGAGTTCGACGCGGGCTGGTACGGTCACGAGTACGATGACGCTGCGGACGCGCGCGGCGTCAACCTCGACCCCAAACGTTCCAAGGGCCCGCTGGATCTGCCCGAAGTCATCCGTTATGCCAAGGCCCGCGACGTGGGTGTCATCCTATATGTCAACCGCCGCGAACTCGAGCGCCGCCTCGACGAGCTGCTGCCGCTTTACGCCTCTTGGGGGGTCGTCGGGATGAAATACGGGTTCGTCCAGGTTGGCAGCCAGACCTGGACGACCTGGCTGCATGAGGCCATCCGCAAGGCGGGCGAGGCCCGCATCATGATCGACATCCACGACGAATACCGCCTCACCGGCAACCAGCGCACCTGGCCGAACGTCATGACGGTCGAAGGCATCCGGGGCAACGAGGAGATGCCGGACGCGGCGCACAACTGTGCCCTGCCCTTCACGCGCTACCTGTGCGGTCCCGGCGACTACACGCCCTGCTGGTACAACAACCGCGTGAAAAACACCCGCGCCCACCAACTCGCGCTCGCGGCGGTCACCTTCAGCCCCTGGCAGTTCCTCTTCTGGTATGACAGGCCTTCGATGTATCAGGCCGAACCCGAACTCGATTTTTGGCGTCAGATCCCCACCGTGTGGGACGACACCCGCGTGCTTCATGCCCGGATCGGCGCCTACGCCTCCATCGCCCGCCGCAGCGGCGAGACTTGGTTCATCGGCTCGATCAATGCGCTTGAGCGGCGCAGCCTGGACCTCCCGCTTTCGTTCCTCTCCCCCAACGTGCGCTACACCGCGCACGTATACAGCGACGCCGCACCGGACGGTTCGGACCGTACACGCGTGGCCTGCGCCACACGGATCGTGACCTCCGCCGACACGCTCACGGCGGATATGGCCGAAAACGGAGGTCACGCGGTGCGGCTGGCGCCGGTGGCAGAACAACCCGTGTGCCCCGCCATTAGGGAGGCGCTACGCGGCAGTCTCGACAGTCATGAGGTGGCGGGCGCGGTGTCGCTCGTTCTGACGGCAGACCGGACTCTTCACTTCGATGCCTGCGGCCACGCTGATCTGGCCGCGAAAAAACCGATGACCCCGGATGCGATTTTCTGGATCGCCTCCATGACCAAACCGGTGATCGCCAGCGCGATCCTGATGTTGCAGGACGAGGGCAAGCTTTCGATCGACGCGCCGGCCGCGACCCACCTGCCTGAACTGGCCAACCTGAAAACCGCGGACGGCAGGGGTTTCTCGCCGACCGTGAAACACCTGCTCACGCACACTTCGGGCCTGTCCGAACCCACCCAAGCGGAAGCGTTTGCGGCGCGCACGCTGGCGGAACTGATGCCGCATATCGTCTCCAAACCTCTGCGCTTCGAGCCGGGCACGAAATGGCAGTACAGCCAGTCGGGCATCAACGCGCTCGGCCGCATTGTGGAGGTCGTCTCGCAACAAAGCCTGCCCGCTTTTCTGAAGGCCCGTCTCTTCGACCCGCTCGGCATGCGCGACACCACCTTTTATCCGGATGCCGCCCAGTGCGCACGCATTGCGAAAGCGTACCGGCAGGTCGACGGGCGGCTGGAGGAAGCCGATATGCGGGCACTGTATGACTTCCGGCGCGGCCCGGACCGCTACCCTGCGGCCAATGGCGGCCTCTACTCGACGGCCGCCGATTACGGGCGTTTCTGCCGGATGCTGCTCAAGCGCGGCACCGCCGGAGACCGGCGGATCCTGTCAACCGAAGCGGTTGCCGCCTTCTCCTCGCTGCAAAGCGGCGAGTTGAAAACCGGTTTCACCGACGGCATGGGGTGGAGCCTCGGCTGCGGTCTTGTGCGCCAGCCGCAGGGCGTGACGGCGAAACTCTCCCCCGGCACCTTCGGACACGGCGGCGCGTACGGCACCCAGGCATGGATTGATCCGGTCCGCGGGGCCGCCTACATCCTGATGGTGCAACGCGCCGACTTCCCCAACGCCGACGCCTCCGAAATCCGTCGCGCCTTTCAGGACGCGGCGTCCGCAATCGTCCCGTAAACCGGAAAAACAAACGACGGGCGGGACGCGCCGCGTCCCGCCCGCCATCCGGTCTGACCGCAGCGGTCAGTTGAACACTTCGTCGAACTGCGCCTGCGCGTCCGCCTGCAGCGCGGCCATCTCTTCCTCGCTGATCGGATCGGCCAGCGGCACGAGCTTGATGTGGCGGTGCAGCGGGAAGCCGGTACCGCCCGGGATCAGATGTCCGAGGATCACGTTCTCCTTGAAGCCGCGCAGTTCATCCACGCGGCCCATGGTGGCCGCGTCGGTAAGCACGCGCGTGGTGTCTTGGAAGGAGGCCGCAGAGATGAAGCTGTCGGTCTCGAGCGACGCCTTGGTGATGCCCAGCAACGCGGGCTGCGCCTCGGCGGGCCGTTTGCCTTCGGCCACGATCTCTTCGTTGATCTCCAAGAACTTCTGCCGCGTGACCTGCTCGCCCCAGAGGAAGTCGGTGTCGCCGGGGTTTGTGATGCGGACCTTGCGCAGCATCTGACGCACGATGATCTCGATGTGCTTGTCGTTGATTTCCACGCCCTGCAGGCGGTAGACCTGCTGCACCTCGTTGACCAGGTAGCGCTGCAGTTCCTGAGGACCGCAGACGTCGAGGATCTCCTGCGGCACCACCGGTCCTTCGGTGAGCTGCTGGCCCTTCTTGACGCGGTCGCCCTTGAACACGACCACCTGCTTGCCCATCGGGATCAGATGCTCCTCGACATGGCCGGTCACCTCGTCGCGCACGACCAGGCAGCGCTTGCCGCGCTGATGTTCGCCGAAGTCCACTACGCCCTCGATTCGGGAGATTTCCGCCGCGTCCTTGGGCTGGCGCGCCTCGAAGAGTTCGGCCACACGCGGCAGACCGCCGGTGATGTCGCGCGTTTTCGCCTCCTTACGCGGCGTTTTCGCGAGCAGCATGCCGGGCGAGACTTTCGTGCCCTCTTTCACCATCACGACAGCACCGACCGGAATGTGGTAGAAACCCAGAATCTCACCGGTTTTGGCATCGGTGATAATGATCTGCGGGTGCAAATCTTCCTTGGTGTCGAGCACCAACAGTGTCGTGGCGCCGGTTTCGGCATCCTGATCGCTGCGGACCGACACATCGTCCACGAAATCCTGGAACGACACCACGCCGTGCTTATCCGCCAGGATCGGCACCGAATGGGGATCCCACACGGCCACACGCTGGCCTGCCTTGACCGCCGCGCCGTCGGCGGCCAACAACACCGTGCCCATCTGCAGATTGTAGGTGTCGATCTCGTTGCCGTTCGCGTCCACGATCTCGATCGTTCCGTTTTTGTTCAGCACGACGGTATTGCCCTCGTCGTTCTGTACGATGCGCAGATCCACATACTTGATGAACCCGGCGTTCTTCAGCACGATTTCCGGAATCTTGGAAACCGTCGAGGCCGTGCCGCCGATGTGGAAGGTCCGCATCGTAAGCTGCGTTCCGGGCTCACCGATCGACTGGGCCGCGATGATGCCCACCGCAGTGCCGATCTCCACGAGTTTACCGGAGGAGAGATCGCGGCCGTAGCATTTCGCGCACATCCCGTGGGGCGCGTCGCACGTCAGCCCGCTGCGGATCCACACGCGTTCGATGCCGGCATCCTCCAGAGCCTTGCAGGCGGCCTCGTCGATTTCGGCGTTCGCCGCAACCAGCAGTTCCATGGTGGCCGGATGGCGGATATCGTACAACGCCGTGCGCCCGAGCACGCGGGTCCGCAGCGGAATCAGCATCTCGTCCCCCTCCTCCACCGCTTCGACCTCGATGCCGTTCACCGTGTTGCAATCCTGAATCGTGATGATCACATCCTGCGACACATCGACCAGCTTGCGGGTCAGATACCCGGCGTCAGCCGTCTTGAGCGCGGTGTCGGCCAACCCTTTCCGCGCGCCGTGCGTGGAGATGAAGTACTCCAACACACTCAGCCCTTCACGGAACGAAGCCGTGATGGGGCGTTCGATGATCTCGCCGGACGGGTTGGCCATCAAGCCGCGCATGCCCGCGAGCTGGCGGATTTGCAGTTTGGAGCCGCGGGCCTTGGAGTCCACCATCATGAACACGGGGTTGGTCTCGTTCGGCTCGGACACGCTTTCGGTCACGTTGCGGTCGATCGCCTTGTACAGCTCGTCCGAAATCTTTTCGGTGGCGGCGGTCCAGATGTCGATGATCTTGTTGTGGCGTTCCCCGTCGGTGATGACACCGGTCTGGAATTGCGCCTCCACCTTTTCGACCTCGCTGTGGGCTTGGGCGATGATCTCATCCTTATTCTTCGGACGGATCATATCTTTCAGCCCCATGGAGACACCGGCCAGACAGGCGTGCTTGAACCCGAGGGTCTTGAGTTCATCCAGCGCTTTGACCGTGCGGGCGTGCCCCGCAACCTGATGACAGTGGAGAATCAGGTCCCCCAGTTTGTTCTTATCGACCTTATCGTTCACGAAACCGAGTTCGTCCGGCCAGACCTCGTTGAAAATCACGCGGCCGGCCGTGGTTTCGATCACGCTCGGCTCGGGATTACCGAAGCGACGATCCTGCGTTCCGAAATCGGGATTGCGCAACCGGATGCGGGAATGATACGTGATCGCCCCCTCCGCCAATGCGGAATCGACTTCTGCCGTAGTGTTGAAGAGCGGCAACCGCTCTGCCCCGGCCGGCACTTTGCCGGCGATTTTGTTCGCGAGCTTGTCGCTCTGGCTGGGAATCGTCAAGTAGTAGATCCCCAGGGCGATGTCCTGTGTGGGCGTCATGATCGACTTGCCGGAAGCGGGCGAGAAGATCGAGTTTGACGTCAGCATCAGCAGGCGGCTCTCCAGCTGCGCCTCGACCGACAGCGGCACGTGAACGGCCATCTGGTCGCCGTCAAAGTCCGCGTTGAACGCCGTGCAGACCATGGGATGGATGCGGATCGCCTCGCCTTCGATGAGCACGGGCTCGAAACTCTGAATGGAGAGGCGGTGCAGTGTGGGCGCACGGTTGAGCATCACCGTCTTGCCTTTGGTCACCTCCTCCAGGATATCCCAGACCTGCTCGTCATGGCGCTCGATCATCTTGCGCGCCGTGCGCACGGTGTGGCAGATGCCCTTCTCCTTGAGGCGGCGGATGATGAACGGCTCGAACAGGGTCAACGCCATCTTTTTGGGCAACCCGCACTGAGTGATCTTCAGTTCGGGGCCGACGACGATCACCGAGCGGCCGGAATAGTCCACGCGCTTGCCGAGCAGGTTTTGACGGAACCGGCCGGTCTTGCCCTTCAGCATGTCGCTGAGGGATTTGAGCGGACGGTTCCCCGCGCCCGCAACCGCGCGGCCGTGACGGCCGTTATCGAACACCGCGTCCACCGCCTCCTGCAGCATGCGCTTCTCGTTACGGATGATCACATCCGGCGTCTTGAGCGACAGCAGGTTTTTCAGGCGGTTATTCCGGTTGATCACACGGCGGTACAGATCATTGAGGTCCGATGTCGCGAAGCGTCCACCCTCCAGCGGCACGAGCGGACGCAACTCCGGCGGGATGACCGGCAGACAGTCGAGGATCATCCATTCCGGCCGCGCGCCGCTGGTGCGGAAGCCTTCCACAATCTTCATGCGCTTGGTGATCTTTTTGCGCGTCTGCTTGCTGCGGGTGTTCTCGATCTGCTCCTCCAACGTCTGCATCAGCAGGTCGAGGTCCACATCGTTGAGCACACGCCGCACCGCCTCCGCGCCCATCATCGCGGTGAAGCTCTCGCCGTATTTTTCCACGTAGTCGTGATACTCGGATTCCGTGATTAACTGCGCCTTCTCCAGACCGCTCTTCTCGCCCGGATCGATGACCATGTAATCTTCGTAATACAGGACCCGTTCCAACTCGTTGGCGGTTTTGTCCAGAATCAGGCCGATCCGGCTGGGGCTGCATTTGAAGAACCAGATGTGCGACACCGGCACGGCCAGCTCGATGTGGCCCATGCGCTGACGGCGCACGCGCGACACCGTGACTTCCACACCGCATCGGTCGCAAACCACACCCTTGTGCTTGATGCGCTTGTATTTGCCGCAATTGCACTCCCAGTCGCGGGTGGGTCCGAAAATCCGCTCGCAGAACAGACCGTCACGCTCCGGCCGGTAGGTCCGGTAGTTGATGGTTTCCGGGTTGCGGACTTCGCCGTGACTCCACGACCGGATCGTTTCCGGTGACGCCAGCGTGATGCTTACGGCATCATAGTGCGCATTCGCATCGTAGGTCCCGCCAATCATTTCTCGTGATGCATAAGGATTCATTGTGCGTCTCCTCGTCTCGCCTTAGATTCTCGAAAGTTCGGGGGTCGGGCCAGCGGTATCACTGCCCAACAGTTTCATGTCGAGGCACAGTCCACGCAACTCGTGCATCAGCACCGAGAACGACTCCGGCATTCCGGCATCCAGCGTGTTCTGTCCTTTCACGATCGCCTCGTAAATGCGTGTGCGCCCGCTGACGTCGTCGGATTTGACGGTCAACAGTTCCTGCAACGCGTACGCCACGCCGTAGGCCTCGAGCGCCCAGACCTCCATTTCGCCCA
>JAPXRP010000104.1:0-14168 GCA_033813475.1 Candidatus Hydrogenedentota bacterium | reverse complement strand
GGCCTCTTCCGGTCTTCTTTGCGGCTCTGTGCCTCCGTGTGAGAACCCTCCGGATTCAGGAAAGATGCGGGAAGAGGGACTCACACGAAGGCACGGAGCCGCGGAGAGGAAGACGGAAGAACAGAGGGAAACGGAAAAGAGAAGGAAAGGAACGGGAGCTATGGACAGGCAAGGGCTGTCAGTCGCTGTCGTTCAGATTTCCGGTGACAATGCGGGTGATGCCGTCTTTCATGAGGGATTCCCCGAAGTTGAGCAGGTAGCCGAGCTTCAGTCCGGTGAGCCGGAGATAGGTCAGCACCTGTTTGCTGTGCGCGGGCAACGTCCGTTCCACGGATTTGAGTTCGACAAGAACCTTGTCCTCGACGATCAGGTCGGCGCGGAATCCCTCCTCAAACTGAATCCCGCGGACGACAATGGGGATGGGGACCTGCCGCCGCACACGCAGTCCCCGCTGTTCCAAGTCATGGGCCAGCACCACCTCATACACCGTCTCCAGCAGGCCCGGCCCCGTGTCCCGGTGCAGATGGACCGCGCAGTCCACCACAACCGTCCCGATCTCATTCTCCGTCATGGCATTTTCTCCCTTTCTCTCCATGCCAGTCGGTATTCTTCCGCGAATCCCGATTCGGACGCAAATTCCACAGGGAGATGTTCTCACACGGAGGCACGGAGACGCGGAGAAGAAGACGAAAGAAGGGGCGGAACGGAAGAAGGGGATTCCCAAATCGTCCTCGTTCCCATATTGTCCTGCATTCTGTTTCTGCGCACCATCATTTTCTTTTTGCCCTTTCCTCCCCTGTTTCCGCCTTTCTCTATTCTTGCTTTCTTCCTCTCTTCCGGCTTTCTGCCTTCCTCTCCGCGCCTCCGTGCCTCCGTGTGAGAACCCTCCGGAGCCCGGAAAACGTTGCAACCCGGGCCGCCGCTTAAGTACCGTGTTTTGGGTAGGTTTCGGACGTCACCACACGCGCCGGACGGCGCGGGGAGTTCTGTCATCATGGCCCCCTTGCGGATTGGATTCATCGGCCTCGGCGGCATCTGCCGCCAGCGGCATGTGCCCGGCCTGCTGCGGCAGCCGGACATCGCGTTCACCGCCGTCGCCAACCGGAGCCGGGCGTCGGCCGAGGCGGCGGCCCGCGAATTCGGCATCCCCGAGGTGCTGGACTCGTGGGAGGAGGTCGTGGCGCGGGACGATGTGGACGCCGTGCTCATCGGCACCTGGCCCTACCTGCACCGGGACATCTCCGTCGCCGCGCTGGCGGCGGGCAAGCATGTCTTCTGCCAGGCGCGCATGGCCATGAACCTCCCCGAGGCCCTGGAGATGCGGGACGCCGCGCGCCGCGCGGACCGGGTCGCCATGCTGTGCCCGGTGCCCTTTGGCCTCAGCGTGGACCGCGCCGTGGCGCGGCTGCTGGCGGAGGACGCCCTGGGCGCGGTGCGCTCGGTGCGCGTCATGAGCCTGAACGGCGCGTGGGTGGATCCCGAGGCCCCCATGAGCTGGCGGAAGGATCACCGCCTGTCGGGGCTGAACATGCAGACCCTCGGCATGCACGCCGAGGTGCTCCACCGCTGGTTCGGCCCGACGCGCTCGGTGTCGGCCCAGGCCGCCATCCACACGCCGGCGCGCCGCGACCTGACCGGCGAGTTTGTGGAGGTCCGCATCCCCGACCAGGTGTCGGTGAACGCCGTCCTGGGCGACGGCGTCCTCGCGCAGTACCTCATCAGCGGCGTCGCGCCGTTCCCCCGGGAAAGCCTGGAGGTGATCGGCGAGAAGGCGGCCCTCTCCTACGACATAGACCGGGACCTCCTCACCATGACCGGCCCCGACGGCAAAACCGCCCCGGTCGAAATCCGGCCGGACGAGGCCTACGACGTCCGCCAGTGGCGCGTGGAGGAGGACTTCGTCCGCGCCGTGCGCGGGGGGTCGGAATACCACCCGGACTTCGAGGACGGCGTCCGCTACATGCAGGTCGTGCAGGCCGTGGCGGACAGCGCGGAGTCGGGCGAAACGGTGGAACTCGAGGACCTGGGATAAACCGCATGAACGACGGGATGAACACAGCCGCAGACAGCGCCTCCCCGGAGGATACCCTGCGCCTCGGGGAGCTGCGGAACGCCTTCCCGGCGGAACACGCCGGGCCCTCCTCCGCCGGGGAGGAGGAAAACTGGCGGCTCCTGGTGGAGACGATGGCGGCGCGGGTGCTGGCGATGCTGCGGGACCGCCCGCAGAAGCTCTTCAGCGCCCTGTACATGCTGGACGTGCCGGAACGGGCCTGCCGCGAGGCCCTGGCCGCCGGAACGCTGGAGGAGCAGGCGCGGTCGCTGGCCGAGCTGATCCTGCTGCGGGAGGCGGAGAAGGAGGCCTCGCGCCGGCGCTACGCCCGGCAGACGGGCTTCGACGGGGACATGCCCCGGGAACTTCCCGGCGGAACGCCGGAATAGATGCGGGAAGGGGCGCGGAAAGGGTCCGCCCCCGGACAGGAGAGCTGCATGACCGAAACCCCTCCAGGACCGCGGGGCATCCGGGAGCCTTTGCCCCCGGTGGCGGCCGCCCTGCGCGAGAACCCGGCGGACGGCGCCCTGCTGGCGCTGGTCGCGGGGGGGGAATGCCTGGTGGGGCCGGACCCCGTGCGCGCCCAGGTCGCGCCGTTTTTCCTGGCCATGACCCCCGTGACCAACGCCCAATACCGGAGATTCATCGCCGCCACGGGGCACCGGCCCCCGGACCAGGGCGACTGGAGCTCGCCCATCTGGGTCAGGGGGGAGTTCCCCCCGGAGATGGCGGACTGCCCCGTGGTCTGCGTCGGGCACCAGGACGCCGAGGCCTACTGCAAATGGGCCGGCCTGCGGCTGCCCGCCTCGCTGGAGTGGGAGGCCGCCGCGCGCGGGGTGGACGGCAGAATCTTTCCCTGGGGGAACGGATGGGACCCCGAAAAATGCTGGAACGCCGGCAATGCCGAAGACTCCCCGCCAAAGGGCGTCTGGACCCGGCCGGAGGGATGCAGCCCCTGGGGCATGTACAACATGGCGGGGAACATCTGGGAGTGGACGGCGGACTGGCATGACATGGACCTGGAGGAGCGCTGGCGCGCGGGCAATTTCTCCGCGCCGGAGCGCGGCGCCACCCGGATCGTCCGGGGAGGCTCGCGGCTCTGCCGGAAACCCGCGGACTTCGCCTGCGCCTCCCTGAGCCGCCGCGTGCCCGAGGACCGGTTTGACACCCTGGGGTTCCGCTGCGCGGCGGATGTGTGACACCGCGCGGCGCATCCGGCGGCCCGCTTGATTTATGATAGGGGAAAAGCGGCGCCCCGCCCCGGGGCGGAGCGCGAGGAGCAGCACATGCGTCACGACAAAATGGTCTCGGAGGTTCTCGGACAGGATGTGGCCCTGTCCCCCAGCGACCTCATGTCCGCCGAAATCCGCGGCGCCCTCTTCGGCGGCTACGACCGCGCCGAGGTGGAGGTGCTGCTGGAGCGGGCGGCCAACGCCCTGGAGCAGGCCCTGTCGGAAAACCGGCGGCTGCGCCAGCAGACGGAGGACCAGCGCGAGCAGCTCGTCCAGTTCAAGGAAATGGAGGCCACCCTGCGCTCGGCCCTCATCAGCTCCCAGAAGTACAGCGAGACGCTGGTGAACTCCGCCAAAGCCCAGGCGGACGCCCTCATCGAGGAGGCCCGCCTCATCAAGGCGCGCGCCCAGTCCCAGACCGCCGAGCTGCCCGGCATGCTGCGCGAGGAGATCCAGCAGCTTAAGAACCTGCGCGACCGCACCCGCCAGGACCTGGAGGCGATCCTCAAGACCCACGAGGCCATGCTCAAGCGCGTCACCCCGGCGGAGACGCGCCTGGAGGCGGCGATACAGGAGGAGAACCGCAGCCATTTCATGGACCTGGGCGCGGACCATGAGACGCCGCCGGCGCGGCCGCCCGCCCCCCCCTTCCCGGATGCCCCCGGTGACGGCGCCCGGTCCAGCATTGACTTTGGCGGGGAGGACGAGCAGTCATGACCGCACTTATTCTGTCCTGCGCGTGCCTGCTGGCCGCCCCGGAAAGCGATGTGGACGCCTTCTTCCGGGAATTCGCCGCGAAACGCGACGGCATCGCCGCGCTTCAGGCCGCCTTCACCCAAAAAACCATCCTCCCCGATGAGACCCTGGAGGCGGCGGGCACGATCCTCTTCGTCAAGCCGCGCCGCATCGTCTTCCGCACGGATGACCCCGAGCGGGTGACCCTGGTGGACAACGACCGGGGCTATGAGTACGACCCGGAAATCCGGCAGCTCCAGATGTTCGACATCGAGGCCAACCCGCGCGCCGACATTTTCTTCCTGGGGTTCACCAATGACATCAACCGGCTGAGAGAGGCCTATGACCTCACCCTCTTCGACGTCAAGGACGAACCGAAGGGCAAGCGCGGCATCCGCATCCGACCCAGGGCCGACTCGGGGGACGAGGCCTATTTTGTCGAGGTGAACCTCTACCTCCGCGACCAGGACTTCCTGCCCCACCGCATCCATATTCAGAACGACGCCGAGGCGCAGGTGGTCATCGAGGTTGCCGAACCGGACACCGCCGTCCGCCCGGAACCGAAACAAACCCAGATATTCGTCGAGGAAAAGACGAAAATCGTCGAAAACGACCGCGTCCGCGAGGTGGTGGGGCCCGGTGGACAGTGGATGCCGGACGCGATTCTCCTGCCGCCGGAACCGCCGAAGGCCGACCCGGCCCCCGCGCCGCCTGCGGCGAAGACGGCACCGGAGGCCGACCAGCCCCCCGCCGCGCCCGAGGAGGCTCCCGCCCCCGCAGAGACGCCGGAGGCCGCAAAAACGGTGGAAACCCCCGCCCCCCCCGCCGACACGGCGGACGAGGCCGCCCCGGCCAAGCGCAACCCAAAGCAGATCGGCGGGAGGAAGGCCTCCCCGGACGCCGGAAAGAACCGCTGATGCGGGTGGTGCTGGCCAGCGCATCCCCCCGCAGGAAAGCCCTGCTCGCCGCCCTCGGCATCCCCGTCGAGGTGCGGGTCAGCCACGCCCCCGAGGTGGACCACGGCCACAACCCGGAGGCCATTGTGACGGCGAACGCCCGCGCGAAGCGTGATGCCGTGCTGCCCGGCGTGGAGGGCGGCGCGGTGGTGGTGGCGGCGGACACGCTGGTCTTCCTGGACGGGGAGGTGCTCTCGAAACCCGCCGACCAGAACGAGGCGCGGGACATGCTCCGGCGGCTGTCCGGGCGCACCCACGAGGTGGTCACGGGCCTGGCCGTGGCGAACACCACGGCGGGGAGCACCGCCGAGGGCAGCGAGACCACCCATGTGACGTTCCGCGACCTGTCGGACGGCGAGATCGCCCGGTTTGTGGAGGTGGTGAACCCTGTGGACCGCGCGGGCGCGTACACCGTGGACGGACCGGGCAGCCTGCTGGTGGCCCGCTACGGGGGCTGCTTCCAGAACGTGCTCGGCCTGCCCATCGTCCGGCTCGACCTGCTCCTGCGCGAGACCGGCGTCCGCCTCTTCGACCTCATCCGCCCGGAACTCGCGCGTTTTCTCTAGGCGCAAGGCCGGACAGGGCCGGCGGGACGCCGGCGCTACGCAGCACCCCAAACCCTATACCCTAAAGGGTTTCCCCCGCCTCCGCCGTTCGGTACTGTCCCTGCATGACCGGCTTGGGATTCTTCCCGCTGTAGACCTCGAAGAGCCGGCTGTCGCCCTCCGTGGCCGCTTTCAGGGACACCGAACTCCCCATGAGGACCGGCCCCTTGAAGGCCACATCCAGCCGCTGCGGCTTGTCTGCGGGCAGCGCGGGCAGCGTGGAGGCGCATTTCGCCAACGACCACATGCCGTGGATGATGTCGCGCGGGAAGCCGAAGAGTTTCCCGAAGGCCCAGTGCAGGTGGATGGGGTTGTAGTCCCCCGTGATCTTCGCATAGCGGCGGCCCGTGCTGGCGGCCACCTTCCAGCCGGCCTCGAAGTTGGCCGATTCCAGGGCGCTGAAGCGGAGTCTGGGGCCGCCCTCCTGCGGCTCACCGAAGCGGCCGCGCACGATGTAGCCGCTGGCGCACTCCCACACCACCGACCCGCCCGCCTCGATCCGGGTGTTCACGTCAAACTCCAGCCCCGCCTTCACCGCGCGGCCTTCGCCGACCCAGCAGTGGATGTCCAGCGCCTCACCCGGCCGGATTTGCCGGTGCTGGAGGATGCTGTTCCGCGCGTGGATGCCGCCCATCGGCGCCAGCGGAAAGCCGGGGTCCGACAGCATCGCGAAATGCAGCGGCGCGGCCATGATGTAGGGATAGGTCACCGGCACGCCGGCGTCTGCGGAAAACCCGCACACGGCACAATAGGCCGCCAGCCGCGAAGCCTCCACGGGCGACCCCTTCCAGTCCGCCACGGTCTCCGGAAGCGCCTCGCCCGCGCGCAGTTTGTTCCCCCGCTTCGTGAACACACGCCAGTATACGGCCCCCATGTTGGGACGTTCCTGAAAGACAAGCTTGACGGACATGGCAACCTTCCTTCTTCTAGCGCGCGGGCGCGGATTTATTGAAAATCCAAGAAACCGGGGTTTGAATAGGATACCCTGCGGAGCCCCCCCGGGGCAACTCGGATGCCTAACGCCAACGAATACGGACGGCAAGAACACTCCGGGGTGGCCTCCTACGGGTTTACACAGTCCGTGACCGTCCGCGCCCCCAATCGCCGGGTGAGCGACGCTCTTCGCGCCCACGCCTGGGCGCAGCAAGCAGCGCCCCTACTGGTGAAGAACCCCGTGTTTTCGCGTATGCCCAAGGCATGGGCAGGTAGGGGCGCTGCTTGCCGCGCCCTCTTCTTCGCGGCAGGACTCTCTTCACCGGCAGGTGACCAAAACTTGATCCATGACTACGCACATTTCACCGCGCCCAGGAACATCATGACTGATCACGTTCATGTCTTTCCCGGCGCCCGCACCCCGTGGCACCCCTTGACAACAATAGAGCGCTCTGTTAGGGTGGTCTTGACAGGCAGGAAGATGGCCCCGGTTGTGGGGAACACCGAGGAACGGAACATGGCCGCTTGGACGGGGAAATCACGCGTGCTGTTGGCGGTCTTTTTCTGCGCGGCGGTGCCTATGCTGGTACCGCCTCAGGCCCGCGCCGAGGAGAGCCCCCCGGCCCCGCCGGAAGTGCTCCCCGCCACGGCGGAGGCGACCATGGACGCCCTCCATGCCCAGGTCTTCCACCGACCTCCCGGGACGGACTACTCCCCCCTGAAGGAGCAGACACTGGTAGACCACTTGGCCTCGTTCGGTATGGACGCGGTTCCCGCGATTCTCGCCCGGATCAAAGAAGAAGACAGCATACAGATGAGTGGCCTTTACTGGTCCGCCCTCGGTCGGATTCCCGGCGAGGAGCTGGACCACATTCTGGTGGACATCTTCCTGAACGATGGGGGGCGGCGGGAGAGAGCGCTCAACATACTCGCATCCAGACGGGCACGGTTTGGCCCGCTTTCCTTTCCTTTGTCCGACACGGCGATAAACCTGCTGGTGGACCGAATCAACACCCCCGAAAACGTGTACCGTGGGTCGGCGGTCGTGTTGCTGGGTATGTGCGGCAAGAACGACCCCGGAAAACGTTTTCCCCCGATCTTAAACCGGTTCGCAGCGGACGTGCGATACGATGGGGAATACCCGAAAAACACCATGTCCTATCTTTCTCCGCGAACCGCCTTACTCAACTGGCATCTTCTGGCGTTTCGAAGCATGGGCGAGACGGCCTGGCCACCGCTGCGCGCGGCCATTCAGGAGGCCCGCGTCCGGGGGGACGCGGAGGTGGAAAAATGGCTGTGCATGGCGGCGGGCTATGCCTGCGACCCGGAAGCGGCGGACGCGCTGAAACAGGTGGTGCTGCACGACTCCGACCGCTATGTGCGCCTGCTCGCCATCCGCGCCTACGCAAGGTCCGCCGGACAGCAGGCCGTTCCGGTGCTGGAGTCCCTGCTGGATGATCCCACAGTTGAGATATACAACGTCCATCCTTTTGCACCGCCTCGGAAGATAATCGGCATGACAGCCCGCGCAGAACTGTACAGGCTCGCCCACCCGGACGAGTGCGATGACTGTTGCCGCAGCACTTCCGGAGGGGGCGAATGATGATTCGCCCCTGCGGGCGGCGATCGAAGGTACAGGACCGGCGGTGAAGGTCAGTGCCTGCGGCGGGGGCCGCGGCCGGAGGCGCCGGGGCGCTTGCGGCGGGAGGGGTTGCGGCGGGGGGCATCCTGTTCGGGCGGCTCGGGGTCGGGATGAAGGGCGGCCTGCCGCTCTTTGCTGCGGCGGACGAGACGGTCCTGGGCCTCTTCGGCGACGTTGATGCTGCCGCAGCGGGGGCAGGCGGAGTGTTCGCCGGAGCCGGTGTCGAGATAGAGGTAGCGGCAGTAGGCGCAGCGCCAGAGGTCCTGCTTTTCGAGAACGCGGTAGGCGCGCTGGGTGCCGATCTCGGTCCACACCCACACGGCCACCGCCCCGAGGAGCAGAAGGAGGCTGTAGAGGACGACGGCGGTGGTGAGGGAGATGGTGATCATGGCCGCCCCCCCGCCGGGGTGATGAACAGCACGCCCATCTGGTCGAGGCCCGCCTCCGCGTCGGGCAGGGGGGCGAAACGGTACTGCATGACGGCCTCGCGGACGGCCTCGCCCAAAGCCTCCCCGGCCAGGTCGGCGTTCCAGACGTTGAGCACGCGGCCCTCGGGGCTCACGGTGACGACCAGCTCCACGGGCCAGCGGGCGTCCCGGGTGAGATGCACGTCCCACAGCCCCTTGATGGGGGGCGCGAAGAGGAGTTCGCGGTCGGCGGGGGTGCCGTCCCACACCACATAGCCCTCGTAGCCCTCGGCGGGGCGGTGGCGGGCGGCGATGGGCTTGGCGGCGGCGGCCAGCGGGGCTTCCCCCGGAAAGGCCAGTCTGCGGAGGGACTGGCCGAAATCCTGCAGCTCGCGGCTGAAGACGCCCCAGGTGTCCGTGGGCCGGCGGTCCGCGAAAACGCGCTCCAGCAGGTCCCCCGCGTCGCCGGCCTCGCTGCGGACCCGCAGACGCTCCATCTCCCCGGTGTTCAGGGCGGGCAGCTCGACCTCCGGGGGGCCGTCGAGGAGGGAATCGGACCCGCGCAGGCGCAGGCCGGGCACCGGGGCGCCCTCGTAGAGCTCGCGGACGGGGTCGGCGGGCGCGCGCGGCACGGGGGCCACGGAGACGATTTCGAGGCGGTAATAGGTCGGGCTGGCGCTGGGAAAATAGACGACCACCCGGAAGAGGGTCACAAAGGAGAGGTGGACCAGCAGCGACACGGCGCAGGCGGCCGCAAAGCGGCGGCGCATCCGCCGCGCGGGGTCCGGGCGGGGTGCGTCCGGCGCGGGGGGGCTTCCAGCGCGGGGCGTCGCTGCGGCCATGTCATTCCTCTGGCGGGTCGGTGTGCTGCGCCGCGATGCCGTAGTGCGTGATGCCGAGGTTGTTCGCCATGCCGAGCACGTACACCAGCCGCTCCGTGGGGACGTTTTTGTCGGGGCGCACCAGCACCAGCGCGTCGGGGTTGCGGTTCTTGAGCTCCAGCAGGACGCGCCGGAGGTCCACCCAGGAGGTGATCTCGGCGTCGTCGGCGAAGACCGGGCCGCCGCCGTCGGGCCCGCCGGCCCCCACGCCCAGCGTGATGCTGAGGTTCTTCTTCTCCATCTGGGCGGCGCTCTCGCTCTTGGACAGCTCGATGGGGACGGAGGTCTGCACCACGAAGCTGGAGGAGAGGAGGAAGAAGATGATGAGCTGGAAGGTGACGTCAATCATGGGCGTCATGTCCAGCGCGGCGCGCACCTTCCGCTCGCGTTTTCGCTTGATGATCATGGCGTCAGATCTCGCGCTCGCCGCGGTTCCGGGTGAGCAGGTCAATGAGTTCGGAGGAGCTGGCCTCCATCTCGACGATCATGCCCTCGACCCGCGACAGGAAGTAGTTGTAGAAGATGACGACGGGGATGGCGACGGCGAGGCCGGCGGCGGTGGTGAGCAGGGCGTTGCCGATGCCCTCGGCGAGGTCGGAGGGGTTCACCTGGCCGCGCATGTTCTGGATCTTGGCGAAGGCCTTGATCATGCCCTGGACCGTGCCCAGCAGCCCGAGCATGGGGGCGACGGTGGCGCAGGTGGCCAGGCCGGAGAGATAGCGCTCGAGCCGGGGAATCTCGAAGCGGCCCGCGTCCTCGATGGCCTCGCGGATGTCCTCCTTGGGCCGGTCGTGCTTGAGGATGCCCGCCTTCATGATGCGGGCCACGGGGGCGTCGGTCTCGTCGCAGATTTCGACGGCCTCCTGGGTCCGGTTCTGGCGGAGCACCTGGCGCATCGTGTCCATGAACTCGCGCGTGTCAATGTCGGCGCGGCGCAGGGAGACGAACTTCTCCAGCACGATCGCCAGGGCGATGAGGGAGCACACAAAGATGGGCCACATCAGGATGCCGCCCTGTTCCATGATGGCAATGGGGTCCATGGGCATGGGGATTACTCGCCTCCGTTTCCGGCCGCCACGTCGTGGCTGACCAGGGTTCCAAGTCCCTTGTCGGTGAATATCTCGAGCAGCATGCTGTGGGGCGTGCGCCCGTCAATGATGTGGGTGCGCCGCACGCCCGCGTCCAGCGCGCGCAGGCACGCGTCCACCTTGGGCGCCATGCCCCCGGAGATCACGCCCTGCTTCTTCAGCGTCTCCACGTCGCGGGAGTGCAGCCGGTGGATCAGGGATTCCGGGTCGTCCTTGTCGCGCAGCAGGCCAGGCGTGTCCGTGAGAAAGACCAGCTTCTCCGCCTCAAGGGCCGCGGCGATGTCGCCCGCCGCCGTGTCGGCGTTCACGTTCCAGGTGCCGCCCTCGCGGTCCGTGGCCACGGGCGCGATGACGGGGATCATGCCGGCGGCGCACACGGCGCGGATGACCTTGGTGTCCACGGAGGTGATCTGGCCGACGAGGCCGATGTCCTCGCCGTCCCCGGAGTCCACCTTGCGGGCGAAGAGCATCTTGCCGTCCTTGCCGCTCAGGCCGACGGCCTCGCCGCCCGCCTGGTTCATCAGGTTGACGATGTCCTTGTTGACCTGGCCGGAGAGCATCATCTCCACCACCTCCATCGTGGCCTCGTCAGTCACGCGGAGCCCGCCCGCGGTGAACCGGGACGTGATGCTGAGCCGCTTGAGCATGGCGTTGATGGCGGGGCCGCCGCCGTGCACCACGATGGGGTTCATGCCGACGTAGCGCATGAGCACGACGTCCTGCGCCGTGCTGGCGCGCAGCGCCGGGTCGAGCATGGCCGCGCCGCCGTACTTGACGACGACGGTCTTCCCCTCGAACTCGCGGATGTAGGGCAGGGCCTCGATCAGCACCTGCGCCTTTTCAATGACTGTCTGCATGGGCGTTCCGTTCTAGCTGCGGTAGTCCGCGTTGATGCTCACATAGTCGTGGCTGAGGTCGGAGGTCCACCAGGCCGCGCGGCCGTTCCCCTCGGACAGGAGAACCCGCACGCGCAGCTCGCGCCGTTTCATGCGCTCCGCGGCGTCGGCCTCCGCGTAGTCCGTCGGGCGGCCGTCCCGGAAGATGGTCAGCCCCTCCAGCACGATGCTCATGCCCGAAGGGTCAAAATCGGCCCCCGAATACCCCGCCGCGCAGGCGATGCGGCCCCAGTTGGGGTCCTCGCCGAAGAAGGCGGTCTTGCAGAGCTGCGACTGGGCGATGCTCCGGGCGACGAGACGGGCGTCGTCGTCCGTCGCCGCGCCCTCGACGGTGATCTCGATGAACTTGGTCGCGCCCTCGCCGTCGCGCACCAGCGCCTTCGCCGTCTCGGCGCAGATCGCCTCCAGCGCCCCGGCAAAGGCGTCAAAGTCCGCCGTGCCCGGCGCGAGGGGCGCGCCGCCGGCCTGTCCGTTCGCCAGACAGAGCACCGTGTCGTTGGTGGAGGTGTCGTTGTCCACGCAGATGCGGTTGAAGGTGCGCTCCGTGCAGCGGCGCAGGAGGGCCTGGAGGTCCGACGGGGCCAGCGCGGCGTCCGTCGTGATGAAGCAGAGCATGGTGGCCATGTTCGGCGCGATCATGCCCGACCCCTTGGCGATGGACCCGATCCGCACCGCGCCGCCGGAAAGCGGCACCTCCACGGCGAACTCCTTGGGCACCGTGTCCGTGGTCATGATGGCGCGGGCGGCGTCCGCCCCGCCCTCCGGCAAAAGCGCCGAAGCGCAGCCCCGCACCCCCTTCTCGATCCGGTCCATGGGCAGGGGCACCCCGATGACGCCCGTGCTGCACACCAGCACCTCCGTCACCGGCACATCCGCCGCCGACGCCACGAGCGCCGCGATGGACTTCACATCGTCCAGCCCCTGGTCGCCCGTGCAGGCGTTCGCGTTGCCGCTGTTGGCAAACACGGCCCGGCCCGCGCCGCCGACGCACACGCCCTGGTCCCACAGCACCGGTGCGGCCTTCACCCGGTTCGTGGTGAAGCAGCCCGCGACGGCCGCGGGGGCGTCGCTGACGATGAGCGCGCAGTCCAGCCGCGTGCCCTGGGGGTTCTTGATGCCTGCGGCGGCCGCCCCCGCGCGGAACCCGCGCGGCGCGCACACGCCTCCGGCGACGCTGTTCATGGGGTCATTCCTCCAAAACGGAGCCCTTCGGACTCGTCGAGGCCGAACATGACGTTGAGGCACTGGAGGGCCATGCCCGCCGTGCCGCCGACAAGGTTGTCTATGGCGCTGACGATCAAAAGGTTCCCCGTGCGCCGGTCGTAATGCCACCCGAAGTCGCAGTAGTTCGACGCGCGGACGTTTTTCACCTCCGGCAGCACCCCGGCGCCCAGCACACGCACGAACGGCTCGTCCGCGTAGGCGGCATAGTAGGGCGCGGGGTCAAACTCGCGCTCCGGGCGCACCGTGATGGTCGAAAGGATGCCGCGCGTCAGCGGCGCGACGTGGGGCGTGAACTGCACCGTCACCCGGTTCAGCAGCTCCTGCTCGATCTCGGGCACATGCTGGTGCACGCCGAGCTTGTAGGCTTTAAGGTTCTCGTTCATTTCCGGATAGTGGAACGCCTCGTTCAGCGTGCGGCCCGCGCCGGAAATGCCGGAAATGCTGTCCGCCACGATGGGCGTGGCGCCCAGCGGCGCGTCCAGCAGGGGGCGCAGGGGCACGATCAGGCTGATGGGGTAGCACCCCGGCACGGCGACCAGCTGCGCGTCCCGCAGGGCCTCACGGTAGAAGGGCACCAGCCCGTAGACCGACTCCGGCAGCAGCCCCGCCGCCGTGTGCTCTTTCTTGTAATACTGGAGCCACAGGGCCGGGTCTTTCAGGCGGAAATCCGCGCCGATGTCCAAGACCCGCGCCCCCGCCGCGCGCAGCGCCTCCCCAGGCCCCATGGACTGCCCGCCGGGCACGCCGATAAAGACGGCATCGCAGCGCGCCGCCAGACTGGCGGCGTCAAAGGTCTCGAAATGCAGGCCGCACAGCTTGCGAAACGCGGGCAGCACCTCGCCGACCGCCTCGCCGGAGGCGCTGGTCGAGGCCACCGCCACGACCTCCACCCCGGGATGAGCCAGCAGCAGGCGCAGGAGTTCGCGTCCGCCATAGCCGGTAGCCCCGACAATACCCACTCGTATCACGAAAATGTCCCCATGGGCCGGCAATCGGCCCGGTTGAAAAAGGACGCAACACCCGAAAAACACAAGATATGGATGGATTATAGGAGTGCGGGCACAACTTCTGCAACAATCCGGCGGGGACAGGCGGCACGCAGAGCCGCCTCTCTCAGACCTGTCGAACCCGTCCGACCCATCAGACAGGTCAGACAAGCCCGACAAGTCAGACAGGCCGTGAGGATGCGTCACAGATCAGAAAAATCCGCCCAATCCCGTGTTTTTCCGTGAAAAGTGTGCTATCATGGCCCCCTGTGCCGAGGTTCTGGAGTCCACCATGAGAACGACATCGCGCGTCTTCTTGAGTCTGGGCTCCAATCTGGGCGACCGGAAGGCCTCCCTTGCGGACGCGGTGCGCGCCCTGGCCGCGCTGCCGGAAACGGCGGTGGAGGCGGTGTCGCGCCTGTATGACACCGTGCCCTGGGGGGAGACGGACCAGCCGCGGTTTCTCAACGCCGCCGCGGAGATCGAGACGGCTCTCGGGCCGCTTGAACTCCTGAACGCGGTGAAGGCGGTGG
>JAPXRP010000103.1:0-14215 GCA_033813475.1 Candidatus Hydrogenedentota bacterium | reverse complement strand
ACATCCACTGCGGCGGCGTGGACAACATCTTCCCCCACCACGAGAACGAGATCGCCCAGTCCGAGTGCTGCTCCGGCCAGACCTTCGTCAACTACTGGCTCCACTGCGCCCACCTCGTCGTCGAGGGGCGCAAGATGTCCAAGTCCCTGGGCAACTTCTTCACCCTGCGCGACCTGCTCGAAAAGGGCCACGACCCCCAGGCCATCCGCTGGGTCCTCATCGCCACGCACTACCGCCAGCCCAACAACTTCTCCTTCGACGCCCTCGACGGCGCGAAACAGGCGCTCAACCGCCTGCGCGACTTCCGCCTGCGTCTCGGCGAGGCGAAGGGCCCCGGCGACGCCCTTCAGGCCGAATGCGACGCCTGCCGCGCCGCCTTCGAGGAGGCCATGGACGACGACCTGAACATCTCCGGCGCCCTCGGCGCGGTGTTCAACTTCGTCCGCGACGTCAACAAGGCCCTCGACGACGGCCGCGCCGGCGCCGACGGCGCGAAGAACGCCCTCGCCCTCCTTGACCAGCTCAACGCCGTTACGAACCTCTTCGCCCCCTTCGGCGAGGAGAGCGCCCCCGCCGACATTCTGGAGAAGGTCATGGCCCGCCAGCAGGCCCGCCGCCAGAAGGACTTCGCCCTCTCCGACCGCCTCCGCGACGAGGTCCTCGCCGCCGGATGGGTCATCGAGGACACGCCGTCCGGGCCGAGGGTGAAGCGGGGATAGGGTCCAGTGGCCTCTCCGGCGTTCGTCCCTGGCCGGAAAAAGGAGCCGTGTCATGCGTGCATTCACTCGTCGCGGCGTTGCAGCCGTCTCCATGTCGGCGGTTCTTGTCGCCGTTTTCCTCGCGGGGGGCGCGGTGTTCCGGTCCGCGTGCGCCGCGCCGGAGGGCGGCAACCGGGACCAGACCGTGCGGGCGCACCGCGCGGCGCTGCTGGCGGATTCCCAGCGGCCGACGTACCACTTCACCGCGCCGGAGGGGAACTGCATGCCCTTCGACCCGAACGGGGCCATCCAGTGGAAGGGGCGCTACCACCTCTGCTACATCTTCCAGGACGAGCGCGGCCACTGCTGGGGCCACGCTTCGAGCGCGGACCTGGTCCACTGGCGTTTCCACCCGCCCGCGCTGTTCCCCGCGCCGGGGGACGTGGACCGGGGCATCTTCAGCGGCAACTGCTTCGTGAACCTGAAGGGCGAGCCGACGATGCTCTACCACGGCGTGGACGCCGGGAACTGCATCGCCACGAGCACGGACGACGACCTGGCGCGGTGGACCAAGCTCCCCTCGAACCCCATTATCCCCAACCCCAAGGAGGGGACGCCGGAGCACGGCAAATACTCCTCCTGGGACCCACACGGGTGGGTGGAGGGGGACACGTATTACGCCATCTTCGGCGGAACGCCCGGCGCGGGCACCGTTGCCACGCTGTTTAAGGCGAAGAGCCTGGACGACTGGTCCTATGTCGGCCCGTTCCTGGCGAACGACATGCCGGGCATCGCGCCGGACGACGACATCTCCTGCCCGGACTTCTTTGAGATCGGCGGGAAACACATGCTCCTGTGCATCAGCCACAAACGCGGCGCGCGGTACTACCTCGGCGAATGGAAAAACGAGCAGTTCCATCCGGACTTTCACGCGTGGCTCAACTGGCCGGGCGGCACCTTCTTCGCCCCCGAGAGCCTGCTCGACGACCGGGGGCGCCGCATTTTCTGGGCGTGGGTGCTGGACTGGCGGCCCGGCATGGAGCCGCCCGCGTCCGGATGGAGCGGCACCATGAGCCTGCCCCGCCACCTCTGGATGGGCGACGACGGGCGGCTGCGCATGGCGCCGGTGGCCGAACTGGAAACCCTCCGCGCGAACCCCCGGCGGCTGGAAAACATCTCCCTGAAGGCGGGGGAGGAGATTACGCTCGACGCCGTCCGCGGGGACTGCCTGGAGCTGGCGCTGACGATCCGCCCCGGCGCGGGCGGCTCGGTCGGCGTGAAGGTGCGCCGGTCGCCGGACGGGCAGGAGGAGACCCCGATCATCTACGACGCGGCGGCGGGCACGCTCCGCGTGGACCTGGCGAAATCCTCGGCGCGGCCCTACCTCCAGCACATGGAGTTCATCATGGGCGGGCCCAACGGCCCGGTGACGAAACAGGAGGCGCCGCTGGCCCTTCCGGAGGGGGAGCCTCTGCGACTTCGCGTGTTCCTCGACCGGTCCATCATGGAGGTCTTCGCCAACGACCTCCAGGCCCTCACCCAGCGCATAGACCCGTCGCGTCCGGACAGCCTCGGCGTGAGCCTCTTCGCCGCCGGCGCCGACGCGCAGGTGGAGGCGGTGGAGGCCTGGGACATGTCCCCCGCGAATCCGTGGTGAGGCGGTAATCTCTCTCCAATACAACCGGTTATCCTTGCAAATTCTCCACGTCGTGGTAGATTTTCAAGGATAACGGACTTTTCAGGCCCCGCATAGCGCACGAATAAACTCCAACCAATGCGCCAAAGGGGACGGAGGAGACGATTGGGCACAGGCGCATACCCGCCGAAAATCCCTGATTCTCAGCGGGGCGGCAGTTCTTCGTGTTCCGTGCTGACTACGCAGTCCCGGTCGTCGAACAGGTTGAGGTAATAGACGGTGGTTCCTTCGGGGAGGGATGCCGTCACCCGGCCTGCCGCCTTGTCCACCGTTGCCGGGGTGCTTTCCCACGGTCGGTCCTGCCATTTCCCCGTGGCCTTGGTGTAGGTCAGCTCGGCGCGCTGAATGGGCACTTCAGAGGTGTAGGTCGCCCAGACGGTGGTTCCGTCGCGGCCCTGTCCGGTGATTTTGGGGAGGGGTCTCCCCGTGTTCAGCAGGCTCTCCGCGAAGACTCTGATTTCTTCGGGATTCTCCCCCGCGCCGCCGTGCCCGTGGGGCATGCGAATGCGGACGCACAACGTCCGGGGGCCCTGCGGCAGGCGGTAGGACTTCTGCAGCGAGCCCATGGGGTAGGCGAAGTCGTTGGTGCCCGTCACCCAGAGGAGGGGCATGCGCGCGCGGCCCAGATAGACCGAGGGGTCCCACAGGCCGAGCCAGCGTCCGGCCTTTTCCGGCCCCATGCCCGCGAAGGCGTCCAGCCATGCGGAGTCTTCGCCGAGGAAACCACACCCGTACACCGGGACGGCGAGTTTGAACCGGTTGTCCACCCCCGCCGTGATGCAGGTGAGATAGCCGCCCCAGGAGATGCCGGTGACGCCGATGCGGTCGGCGTCCACCTCGGGATAGGAGCGGATCAGGGAATGGGCGAGGACCACATCCGCCACGGCATGGTAGGACCACTGCTCCTCCGGCGGGGCGTCGGCGTGCTCGAAATCCTCCCAGCCCGCCGGGCCGCCGTCGGGGTGGCGCTCCCAGTCGCTGTACTTGCCCTTCGGCACGCAGCCGCAGGTGTCCATGGCGATGGCGGCGTAGCCGCGCCCGGTCCACAGGCGCACCCACTCGGCGAAGGCCGTGCCCCCGCCGCCGTGGACCAGCACCATGGCCGGGTATTTCGCCCCCTCTTTGCCCTCGGGCACGCCGTACCACGCGAAGACCCGCGTGGGCTTTCCATTGAACGGAAGGCCGTCGTAGAACAGCGCGCGCACCCCCTTCTCGTCAAACCCGGGGGCGGGGTACTCCTTCGGCGCGTTCGAAAGCGCGTCCAGATTCCACGGCATGACCGGCGGGTCCGCGGCCCCGGCCATGGCGCAGGCCAGGAACAAAACCAGCAGGGCCCCAAAAATCCTCCAAGGTCCAAGGTGTGCGTGGCGCATTCCGGGTCTCCAGCTCCTGTTGTGTGCGGCGGATTCCGCCGGTGCCATGGTGGCAACAATCCATACAGAAATCAAGGCCGCCCCGCGCTCGCCTTGATTGCGAATAAACCCCGGGTAATATTGCATTCTTGGTTTTTACCCGGGTATAATCCCGTCTGGTTGGTTTCGTGCGATCAGAAGGATATTCAAAGATGACGACAGAGAACACCTACACCGCTTTCGCGGGAGACGAGCAGATCGCCGCCGGGGACGTCCATGCCCTGCTGGCCGGGGCCAAGGCCCACTTGGACGCGGGCGGGGACGCCCTGCTGATCTTCGAGGACCAGACGGGGATTCAGGTGGACTTCGATTTCCGGGGAACGCTGGACGATGTGCTGGCGCGGCTGGCGCGCCATCCCCACTTCGCCCCCGCCCCCGCGCCGCCGGTGCCGGAAAGGACCGGTCCGGGCCGGCCAAGTCTTGGGGTGGTCAGCCGCGAGGTGACGCTGCTGCCGCGCCACTGGGAATGGCTGGAGGCGCAGAAGGGGGGGATTTCGGCGACCCTGCGCCGTCTGGTGGATGAGGCCCGCAAACAGGGCGCGGGCGGCGAGCGGGCCGCGAAGGCCTGGGACGCGGCGGGGAAGTTCATGTGGACGATGGCGGGGAACCGGCCGGGCTTCGAGGAGGCGTCGCGCGCCCTGTACGCGAAAGACCTGCCGCGCCTGGAAGCGCTCGCAAAGGACTGGCCCGGAGACATCCGTGCCCATCTGCTGCGGCTCACCGCCGTGGCGGCGGGGCTGGAGGCCCAGGCGTAGGCACTTGGAGCGTCTTTGAGGCAAGACGCCGAATTTCCAAAAGAATCTCAGGCACAGGCACCGAGGTGACACGGGCTTCCAGCCCGTGGTTCTTGGGCCGCATCCATGACCCAAACCACGGGCTGGAGGCCCGTGCCACCTCAATGCCCGCGCCCGGCGTCTTTGCCGCGGATACGGCATATCCCCCAGAGGTTGCCTATCGGTCGGCGGCGTCCGGACGAAGCACTTCCTTCAGCGCGTCGAGACGGGCCGTGCCCTCCTTCAGCGTGGGGCAAAGCCAGCCGCCCTCGTCGAACTCGTTCCAGGCATAGACCAGCACGGTCTGCGCGTGTGCGGTGTCCGGGTGGTCCCGGCACCATTGCAGCGCCTTTCCGACGTGCGCCGACAGCTCTTCCGGCGCGGGTGCCCCGTAATACTGCTCGATGTCGCCGCCCTTGACCCAGGGCACGGGCGTCTCCACGCGGGGCCGCATGTCCCAGCCCGCCGTGGCGAGGGGCACCGTGTCGCGGCCCGGGGCCGCGAAGGCGTCCCACCAGCGCTCCGTGTGGGCGGCGAGGTCGGCGTAGGGGGCGGCCTTCGCGCCGCCGCTGGACGCGTAGGCGCCGAGGGCGTCCAGGCCAAGGGTGTCCGCCTGTTTCGCCAGCGTGTCGGGCGACCAGCCTTGGGCGACAATGTAGGGCGTCTTCAGACCCGCCTCCAGGGTGGCGGCGCGCAGCCGGTCAAAGGCCGCGCGGGCCTCCTCCCACGTCTCAAAGCGGCCCGGGCCGACAAGGTCGTCCACGCTGTACAGATAAACGAGGGGCCTGCCGTCCAGCACCGTCTGGTAGGACTTCTCCCGAAAGAGGGCGACGTAGCGGCGGACCTTTTCCTCCCAGGCGGCCGCGCTGCCCCGGCTTTCCCAGCCCCCTTGCAGGTTGAGGCAGAAGCGGACCTTGTCCTTGTGCGCGCTGGACAGGTAGAGCCGGAGACCGCCGCTCAGGGCGTTGTCCTCGGGGTAGATGACGAAAGCCCAGTAGTCCAGTCCCGCAGCGTGGGCGTATTCGATCTCCTGGTCCATGATTTCCTGCGTGTCGCCCCGCGCCTCAACGGCGTTTTCCCCGACCACTTTCCCGAAGAAGGGAAGCCGGTAATGCCAGCGGGCGGGGGCCAGGGTTTTCTCCACCGCAAGCCCGACATTGGACGCGGGGCCGTGCCACGCGTCCCACCGGATCGCGCCCACTGTGGGCCGCGCAGCGGGGGGCTGCGCCGTTGCGGGGAAGGACACCGTCCATCCCGCCATGATGAGCGCCCCAAAGACAGTCAGCATTCCCCGCCGGTTCATGGGGAGCCCTCCCCGGCGTCCGCAAGGACCACGCGGAAGCCGACGTTGAAGACCCCCTGCCAGGGGGCGTAGCCGATGCGGGAGGAGGCCTCGGCGCGGTGGGGACGGTCGTACCACGAGCCGCCGCGCACGGCGCGGGCGTCCCCGCCGCCGTCCCGGGAGAAGGGGGAACGGGTCCATTCCCACACGTTGCCGTGCAGGTCGTGGAGGCCGAAGGCGTTGGGCGCGTAGCGGCCCACGGGCGCGGCCACAAACACGCCGTCGTCGAAGCGGGTGTCCCGGGGCACCCAGTCGTCGTAGGGCCCCGCGTTCTCCAGCAGGTTAACCTGGATGTAGTTGTTCCGCGCGTACTCGCGCAGGCGGATGTCGCCGAGGTTGGCGTGGCCTGAGAAGTCGGCGTCCGGGCCGCCGAAAGAGAACGGTGTGTCCGCGCCCGCGCGGCAGGCGTGCTCCCACTGCGCCTCCGAGGGCAGCGCGGCCACGGCCCCGGCCCGTTCGGAGACCCACCGGCAGAAAGCCTCCGCCTGCCCGCAGGAGACGCGCACCACGGGCTGCTCCGGCCCGTTCAGCGGGTACCCGTGGATGCCGAACTGGTAGGCGTGCATGGACTCGATCCCGCTGTCGTGCGCGGGGTCGAAGCGGGCGTACTGCGCGTTGGTCACCTCGCAGCGCCCCATCCAGAAGGGCGCGTCCACGGTCAGGGTCTCCACCGGCCCATCAAGGGAAGCGGTCCCTTCGATGCGTCCCGCAGGGACACGCACGAAGTCCAGGGTGACGCCGCCGCCCAGGTCCACCGTGCGCACGGCGCCCGCCTCCGGGTCATCGGCAACCGTCACGGCGCGCACGGTGTTGGCCTCTGGGGTGGATGCCGGTTTGGGCGCGTCCCCGCGCGGGGGCAGGCCAATCTCCGTCGGGAAGACGGCCTCATAATCCACATCGAGGTTCGCGTACTTCCGCGCCAGTTCGCGGCGGCGGGCCGCGGCCTCCGCCACCGCCTCCGGCCCCGTGGCGGCGCCCCATTCGCCGTGGTAGGGCGTGTTGAGGTCTATCCACGTGACAATGCGGTCCCACGACTCGGGATCAAGCGCCACGCCGTGGTGCCCGTTCTCCAGCATCTGGACGAGCTCGGTGGTCCCGGCGTGAAACTCCATCGGTTTCAAAAGGCGCAGGTCGCTCTCAATGCCCGGCCGCCGCACGTGCCGGTGGAGCGCGGCATAGGCCACGGAGAACTTCCCCGCCCAGTTGGCCGGCCCCTGGCCCGGATAGGCGCTTTTCCAGTCCTGAATCTGGACCGTGCCCCGCAGGTCCGGGCGGTCCGTCTCCGCGCCGTCGTGGCAGTCCACACAGTACCGGTCCAGCACGGGCTGCACCTCGCGGGCGAAACTGAACCCGCGCGCGGGGCCGCGCCACGGCGCGACGGGCCGGGGCGGACGCCGCGACGCCAGCGTGGATTTCGACGGCGGCGTCTCGTCCTTGTGCTCGTGGCAGCCCACGCAGGAGAGGCGCTCGCCGGGCATGGCGGTGAACCAGCTCCGCATGATCTGCACAGCGCGGCCCTTCTCATCGAGGGGCTGCACGGCGACGGGGGTGTTTGCGGGCACGGTAAACTGGGCGGAGCCGTCCTCCTCGACGGGCACGGTGCCGAGGATGCGCTTCACGTCCCAGGGGCCGTCCATGCCGACCACGCCGAGCAGCCCGCCGGTCTTGCGGTGGCAGAAGGCGTAGGACAGGACGCGCAGGGACTTGACGGCCCCGCGGGGCACCCCGGCGAGGCCGGGGCCGGCGTAGATGTCCGCCACATAGACCACCGCGTCCTTCTCTCCGGGCTTGACGCGGTCCGGGACGACCGGCGGCTTCGGCGTGGGCCGCAGGGGCACCGGCTCCAGCAGGGCCTGTCCGGGTTCCTCGCGCAGAAGCGTCATGTTGTCGAACACGTCCACCAGATACACGCCCCACAGCGCGCCGGGGGCGGGCTGACTGGAGACGAGAAAGTATTTGTCGCTCAGGGGGTAGGGATGCAGGAACTTCGGCCAGGGATTGTCCACAAGATTGTCGGCAATGACCGGCTCCACGGTCTTTCCCCGGCCGGGGATGCGCTGGACGGCGCCGCCCGCCTCGCGGCGGCCCCGGGCGGGGTCGAGCAGGACGAGCTCGCCCATGCGCGGCACGCCGTGGTGGCCGGAGACAATGGCGCAGACCGCCGTGGGGTGTCCGGGAAGGGGGCGCGCGTACATGACCGACGTGGGCCAGTAGGAGTTGCTGCCGTAGTATTCCACCTGGTCCGTGCCGTCGGGGTTCATGTGGAAGAGCATGCGCGAGTTGGAGTGGGGCAGGTCGGAGTATTCCCAGCGGGTGTAGAGGACGCGCCCGTTGTTCAGGACCGCCGGGCTCCAGTCATGGTCCTGGTCGAAGCAGAGCTGCCGCACGCCGGAGCCGTCGGCGTTCATGATGCAGAGGTTCGCCACGCTGTCCGACCCCGCCACGCACGGAACGCCCTGGTAGCAGGCCGTGGAGGCGTAGACGATGCGGCCGTCGGGCAGGTAGCAGGCGTCGTAGTTGTCCACATCGGGCTCGTCGCCCGGCGTGACCTGGCGCAGGCCGGCGCCGTCGGTCCGCATCTCCCAAATCTGCGACCGGCCGTGCGTTCCGGGCATGGAGAAGAGCAGGCGGTCCCCGTCGTAGTGCAGGTCCACATCCCCGATGAAATGCGTTTCCGACGGCTTGTACAGTGGGAACAGCGGGGCGTCGGGCGCGCCCGGGACAAAGACGGCGATCTCGTTGCGGTAGTTGCGCAGGGGGAGGGAGCAGTTTCCCTGCCAGTTCTGCGGCAGGCCGAGGGCGGGGTCGCCCCCGTCGCGGCGCACGACCAGCACCTGGTCAAAACCCTTCAGCAGCGGATTGGCCAGCAGGGCCTCCCGCGCGACCGAGGCAAGTTCCGTTTCCGCCGTCGCATCCCCCGCCGCCATTCGTTCCCGGCACCGGCGGATACTCTCCAGGAATTTTTCACCGTCGGGGTAGGCGTCTGGGAAGGCGGCCGAAAGATCACGCACCGCAAGCTCCAGGGCGTCCGGGTCGGCCTTTTCAGCGGGCGCCTGCGCGGTGGTCTCACAGCCCGCCAAAAGGGCCAGAACAACCAATGGAGAAAAGAGACACGCCCTGGATGCTGTCATGACAGACTCCCGATGGTTCCGCCTGCTTGCGGGCTCATTATAGCGGCCCGGCGGACGCAATCGGCAACGGGGTAGGCGTGCCGCGGAACGCCGATTGATTTCCACCCCTGGAAATCACTAGAATTCGCCGGACGGGAGCGCGCGCGGCGGGCATGCTGTTCCGCGCGGGGGTTTCCCGCAGCGCTTTGACGCCGCAACCGGCCTTCTTCTCCTTCTCGCCAACTTCAGCCTCCGCGTTTTCTTCGGGAGTGTCTCCCCGTGCCGTTTCGCCCCGCCGGCGGCGCGCACAGCGCGGAAAACAGCCTTTTGGAATCCAGTGAATGACAGAACAGACCCTGCTTTCCGCCGAGATTTCGCGGCGGCGCACCTTTGCGATCATTTCACACCCTGACGCGGGCAAGACGACGCTGACGGAGAAGTTTCTCCTTTACGGCGGCGCGGTGAACATGGCGGGGTCGGTCACGGCGCGCAGGCAGGAGCGGGCCACCACGTCGGACTGGCTGGAGCTGGAGCGGAAGCGGGGAATCTCGGTCAGCTCCACGGTGCTCCAGTTCGACTACCGGGGCTTTCGGATCAACCTGCTGGACACGCCCGGCCACCAGGACTTCTCGGATGACACCTACCGCGTGCTGGCCGCGGTGGATGCGGTGATCATGGTCATAGACGCGGGAAAGGGCATTGAGGCGCAGACCCTGAAGCTCTTCGATGTTTGCAGGCGCCGGGGCGTTCCCATTTTCACCTTCATGAACAAGCTGGACCGGCCGGCGCGCGATCCCCTGGAACTGCTGGACGAGCTGGCGAATGTCCTCCAGCTTTCGGCGTATCCGGTCAACTGGCCGCTGGGGTCGGGGGAGCGTTTCAAGGGGGTCTGGGACCGGCGGACCATGCAGGCGCACCTGTTCGAGCGGACGGCCGGCGGGGCCTTCCGCGCGCCCGTGTCCGCGGGCGGGTTGACGGACCCTGAAATTCGCGGACGCCTGGACGACCAGACGTACCGGCAGGTGTGCGAAGAGGTCGAGCTGCTGGCGGCCGCCGGGGCGGCGTACACTCCCCGCGACCCGGACGCGGCCGACACGACCCCGGTGTATTTCGGCAGCGCGGTCAACAACTTCGGCATCGAACTGCTGCTCGACGGGTTCCTGGAGCACGCGCCGCCGCCCGCCCCCCGGAAAAGCCGGTCGGGGGCGGTCGTCTCCCCGGAGGCCCCCTCCTTTTCCGGGTTTGTCTTCAAGATACAGGCGAACATGGTTCCGCAGCACCGGGACCGCATCGCCTTTGTCCGGGTGGTGTCGGGAAAATTCACCCGAAACATGGTCGTGACCCACGCGCGCACGGGGGAGAAGGTGCGCCTCTCCAATGCGAGCCGAATCTTCGGCGCGGAGCGCGAAACGGTGGACGAGGCCTATCCGGGCGATGTGGTCGGCATTGTCGGCCGGGACAGCTTCGCCATCGGAGACACCCTCACCGAGGACCCGTCGGTGGTGTTTGACGAAATCCCGGTCTTCGCCCCCGAGTGTTTCTCCTACATCGAAAACCTCCACCCCGCCGAGGCGAAACGGTTTCGCGGCGGTTTCGACCAGCTGCTGCAGGAGGGGGTGGCCCAGTCCTTTTCCCTTCCGGACCTGACCGGAAGGACCCGGCTGCTGGGCGCGGCGGGACCGCTTCAGTTTGAGGTCATGCAATACCGTCTGGAGAGCGAGTACGGGGCGCGCACGCGCTGCTCCGAGGCCCCGTGGAAACTGGCCGCCTGGCTGCGGCCCGGCGACGCCGGGGAGAAAATGCTCCTGCCTTCGGGCGCGCAGCGGGCCCTTGACCGCTCCGACCGCCCGGTCCTCCTGTTCGCCAACGAGTGGACCATGCGGTACTTCCAGGAGAAGAACCCCGACGTCGCACTGAGCCGCTATCCGTATGATTGTCCGGTGTCGGTCAAGAGCGCCGGCGCTTTCGGCTGACCAGCCGCCGCGCCGCCGCATCCGGGGGGGCGTTCCTCACCCGGAGAGACTCCACCCCTCCCGGAACGTGGGATGCAGAAGGCGGCTTGCCTCCGGCGCGTTGACGAACGCCATCTTTTCGGGATCCCACCGGAGTTTCGCGTCGGCGCGGATGGCCGCAATGCCCAGGGTGACAATCTCCGTCAGGGGGCCGCTGTAGTCGAAGTTGGCCGCCGCCGGCTCGCCCCCCCGGCAGGCCAGCACCCACTCGCGGTAATGGCCGGGGGAGCGTTTCAGGGTCTGGGGCGGGCGGGTGTAGGCGTCCATGCGCGCCTTCGGCAGGAGCTGCGGGTCGCTGCCGTAGCACCCGCACAGGAGCTTGCCCTTGTCGCCGATGAACAGCACGCCCCCGTCGCCGTCACCCATGGGGCGGCCCGGCTCCAGCTCGTCCGGACGCGGCGGCATGAGTCCGCCGTCGTGCCAGGTCAGCAGCAGGGGCGGCAGGCCCTCCCGCGCGGGAAAGGTCCAGCGGACACTGGCCGCCGCCGTGGTGGTCTCGGGATGCACCCGGCCCTTGGCGAGTTCCATGGCGTGGGGCGTCGCCTTGGACGGCAGCCGCACGGAGCTGGCCTCGACGGTTTCCGGGCTGCCCAGCTTCAGGGCCCACACCACGGGGTCGAGAATGTGGCAGCCCATGTCTCCCAGGGCCCCGGAGCCGAAATCCCACCAGCCGCGCCAGATGAACGGCAGATAGGCGGGATGGTAGGGACGGTACGGCGCCGGGCCGAGCCAGCCTTCCCAGTCGAGCCCCGGCGGAACGGGCGGCGTGTCTTCGGGGCGGTCTATGCCGTGGGGCCACCAGCCGCCGGGCCGGTTGGTCCAGGCGTGCACCTCGCGGACCTCGCCGATCGCGCCGTCCCAGATCCATTCGCAGACCAGGCGGATGTCCTCCATCGCGTGGCCCCAGTTGCCCATCTGCGTGGCGACCTTGGCATCACGGGCCGCCAGGGTCATGGCGCGGACCTCGGCCACGGAGTGGGCCAGCGGCTTCTCGCAGAAGACGTGCTTCCCCTTCCGCAGGGCGGCGAGGGCGGCGACGGCGTGGATGTGGTCCGGGGCCGTGATCACGACCGCGTCAATGTCCGCGCGCTCGTCCAGCATCTGCCGGAAGTCCGTGTACGCCGCGCAGCCGTCCTCCGGGCGGCCCGTGTGGCCGTAATAGTCGTTCGCCATGCGGCGGCCCGGCTCGCGCCCCGCGATGCCGCGTCCGATGTACGGCCCCTCCTCGTTCACGTCGCACACCGCCACCACCCGCACGTCCGGGTCCTGGAGAAACACCTCCAGATTGTAGATGCCCTGCCACCCCACGCCGATGAACGCCATGTTGAGCTTTTCATTCGCCGGGGTCTTGTCCTGTCCGCGCGCGCCGCGGGGCAGGGCGGAGAACGCGGCCAGCGCCGCCGCCCCCCCGAGAAAGGCCCGCCGCGACGGCCGCCCCGTTGACTGCCCCGTGGAGAACGTCCTGTCCCTTCCCGCTCCGTTCATCGCTGTGTCCTCCCCGTCGGCCGCCGTGCGGACCCCTCCGCGCGCGCCGTCGGTTCCGTGGTGTTGAGGAAACCCGCCCGAAACGCCGGGGTGATTAGAGCACCGGCCCGTCCCGGACTTCAACCCGCCAAGCGGACTTTTGCAGACACCGGGGGCGGTGCGGTAGCATGGCCGGGGTTTCGCGCCGGACGGCGCGGGGCTCCGGGACCGAAACACGGGAGAGGCGGGCATGGGCACATCACGTCGGGGATTTCTGGCCGGGGCGGCAACGGCGGGGCTGGCCGCGGCGGCATTGTCCGCGCGGGCGCAGGACGCCCCCGCGAAGCGGTGGAAGTGCGGGCTGGGGCTGAACGGGTTTTCCTCGTCCGCAGACACGTTCAAGAAGAACTACCCGATCTGGGAGGTGCTGGACTTCGCGGCCAGGGCGGGGTTTGACGGCATCGAGCTGGTGGACGGGTGGCCCATGGGCGGGTATCCCGGCCCGGACGAGGCCGGGCGCATCGCGGCGCTGCGCCGGATGTACGAGCAGTACGGCCTGCGGGTGTACAGCATGCAGACCGGCGGCGGGGACGCCCACGCGGCGGACGCCGGCAGGCGCAAGGCGTGGCTGGCGCGCTTCCGCGAGGACCTGCGGCTCTGCAAGGCCCTGGGCGGCGACTTTCTGGGCGTGTGGCCCGGCGGCGGGCTGGAGGGGAACCGGAACGTGGACCAGGCCATTGACCGGCTCGCCGAGAGCTACCGCGAGGCGGCCAAAATCTGCGCCGACGCGGGCACGTTCTTCTCCTTCGAGATCGAGCCGCCGTTCATTTTCAACACCCTGGACCACCTCCAGCGGATCCTCGCGGCGGTGGACCACCCCGCCTGCAAGACCAACTACGACCCCAGCCACTTCGACCTCATGTGGGGAAGCAAGGGGAAGCCCGAAGAGATGCTGCGCGCCGTGGGCGTGCAGCATATCGGCCACATCCACCTCACCGACACGGACGGCACCATCTTCGGCGTCACGTCCAAGCACCTGCCCTGCGGCGAGGGCCACTGCGACATCGCCGCCTCCCTCGACGTCCTGTGGGAGGGCGGCTACTCCGGCTGGGTCATGATAGACGGCTGGATGATCGAGGACGTCTACCGCGCCGCCACGAAAGGCAAGGAGGCCATAGACGCCGCCCTCAAGCGCCACGGCGCGGCGTAGCGTTTTCCGGAGGGGAAGATGCACCTTATTCCACTCAAAATAAGTGGGAGAGCGCGCGTATGGTGATGAGCTTCCCGTGCCGGGCATCCCTGTGCGCGGACTCCCTCATGCGTTTTCCCCGATGGCAGAAGTCCCGACAGCCGCGGGAGTCATCACGCCTTGTTACACACGGAGCAAATGAGGGACACCGTTGAGTTTCTCTAAACACCCCACACATGCAAAAAAAAGGCACTCACGGTTTCCCGTAAGTGCCTGCGGCGTCTTTGGTAGCGGGGGTAGGATTCGAACCTACGACCTTTGGGTTATGAGCCCAACGAGCTACCAGGCTGCTCCACCCCGCGTCGCTGAAAGTCACTATACCACCCGGAGGGGGGTGGGGTCAAGTCCAGGGCAATCGCACTAAAATCCGTGGGTACTTTCTGGATGGAGTCTGGTAATTTCCCGCCGCCCGACCCCTTCAACGCTGAAAGCGTTTCCGAATATAGCCCAGGCCAGGCC
>JAPXRP010000102.1:0-14318 GCA_033813475.1 Candidatus Hydrogenedentota bacterium | reverse complement strand
GCCCAGTGCCGCGCGGACGCGGCAAAGGTCTCCGCCGCCGTTGGCAGCGCCGTGGGAATCCGCTCCGGGGAAAACGCGCAGACGAACTCCAGGCGGTCCACCCCCTTGCCCGGCGCGATCAGCCAGCGGTGCGGCGAGTCGTTTTTGCGCACCGCGCACCGGATCGAACCCAGGAGGAATACTTGGTAGGACATGCCGTCCGCCGTGCGCGCGAAGTCGGCCCCGTTGTCGCCCCGGGGAGTCATCGCGGTCGTGTGCCCGTCCACACGCCCAAAATCCCCGACCCAGGCCCCGTTCTCCAGCGTGGGATAGGAGAAATCGAGCGCAACCAGCAGGTCGCCGCGACCGAGGAGCGGCGAGGCGATGCGCACCGCCACGGCGTCGAGGGCCGGATGAACACAGGTCTCGACCTTCACGGGCTCGCCGTGGAGGGTGAAAGTCGAGGTCTGTATCCCGCTCCACAGGTCCAGCGAGCGAGACACCCCGGAAATGTCCCCGGCGGACAGCGCTGTCCCGTCCTTTCCGGACAGCCCAATCCTCCCCAGATTCATGATGTCGGGGTTGTCAAACAGCCAGGTGCGGAGCGCCTCGGTCCCCCTGGGAAACTCGTCGGGCCCCGTGTTGCGGCCGCGCTGAAAGGTCCCTGTGGCGGGCACGCGGTCCGGTGTCCATCCCTCCGGCAGGGGGAACGAATGCCACCCCCAGTGCGCCATCGTGTTTCCGCCGAAGGTCTGCAGGCCCGTGGCGTCCGCGTTGAAGCAGAACTCCCCGTTCCCCAGCGGAATCTGGCCCGCCGGATCGTTCCAGGAGATGTTGTGGCGCGTGACCAGCGCGCGGCGGTCAATCTGCCCGTCCGCGTGCGCGGCGGAAAGGGAACAGAGCCATGCGGCGGCCAAACCTGTAAGCAGCGTCCGTGTCATGTCAGTCAGCGCCCTCCTTTCGCGCGTGCTCCCCGTCCAGCCTAACAGCACGGCCCCGCAGAAAACGAGCGGGACACCGCCCGCTGATCGCCGGATAAGGTGTCGCGCAAGCCGAAGCATTGGCGGGCACGAGGTTGCTTCAGGCGCTCCGCGCCTTCGCAATGACGGGGGGGCACGCGTCATGGCGAGCGAAGCGAAGCCATCTCGTGCCCGGCTCGGCTTCGGTTCTTACAACGTCTTACCCGCCGAATAGGCGGTTTGACACCCCCCGGTGCGTCTGCTAGGATCGGGTGCAAAGAGGGCCGGAAATCCGTTGGGTTTCCGGCCCGCGTCCTCAGAAATTGAACCGCCCCCTTTCAAATACGGGGAAAGAGCGCTTGACCTTCTTTCCCTGACTCATCCCCCTTGATTCATCAATTCGCCAGTGGGGAAAACGCCGTAAAGAGACTGCGGCTGACGGAGAGTATCTTTCATGTTCGCGCCCGCTCCTGGAAGACACATTTGGATCCTCCCGGTTCTTCTGCTTGGCGCGCTGTCAAATGCCCATGCCGGAACATCAACCATCCGCAACGCGCACTACTCGCTTACCCTGAACAAGGACCACAGTGTCCTTGTGCGCGCGAAAACGGGGGGACAGTTCCGGTGCACACCGACATTCACCATCATCGCCACGGAGGCGAACCCCAAGACAGCCGTCCGGCCCGCCGGAATTGACCGTGTGAATTACAACGTGGTCAGCTGGGAGATTGATCCCGCTGATGTGCCGCAGGGCATGCTGCTGAAGAAGAAAGGGCGGCCGTCACTGGAGGGGGATGGATTTGATGACCGCATCCTGAAAGGAGGAGCCGGCAACCGCACGGCTGACCTGTTCTGTGCGGGAGAACCCCGCGTTGTGACGGCGACAAACAGCGTGATTGCCGGCAATTCCCTACACTTCCAGTTTGAGGACACTCCGTCCTTCGTGATAACGGCCACCCTCACCCTGTCAGACACCGTGCGCGAGCCGGTCCTGGCGTTCCGCTTTCAGGCCCGCGCGCGGGGGTACTATTCGGTCGGATTCACGGGCATGCCGGAAGCGAGCCCATCGGAATGTGATGAACTATGGCAGCCGCTGATATGGCAGGAAAAACGCTTTCCCGGGGCATCCTTCCTGACCCTTGCCTACCAGTGCACTTTGCCGGCAACCATGGTGCGTCTCAAGGGGCAGTGCGCCGCCCTGGTGGCCGACCCGGAGGAACTGCCCTTTGACCCCCTGCCCCTTATGGAGAACTCCCGGTTCGGCGTCGCCGTGCGCAATGCGGCGGGCAACGCGCAGCCAATGGTCTTTGCGCCCGTGCTTGGCGGGCAGGGGTCGCTGATGAACGCCGGGGATGTGTTTGAGTTCAAGATGCGGCTGGTTTCGGCGCCGGGCAGTTGCAGTGACACCTATGAACAGCTCGCCCGTGACATCTATGGATTCTCCGATTACCGCCATAACGCCATCGCCTCGATGAATGAAACCCTGAACAACCTGCTTGACTATGGAATGAGCGGATACAGTCACTTCATCGAAGAGTTGAAAGGCTGTTCCTATTCCACGGACGTGCCCGGCGCGGTGAAGAATGTGTCGTCCCTGAATCCGCTCAGCATGGCGCTGGTCACGGACAACAGGGACATCTACCAGCATCGCGCCTACCCCTTGATGGAGTACATGGTGTCGCGCGAGAAGTTCCTGTTCAGCCTGGATCCGAAACAGAAGATTCAGTCGCCCTCGCGTGCGCTGAAGGGTCCCTGCGCGCCGCTGACCGAATTGGCGTCGCTCTATGAGGTCTTCCAGAAGGCGAATCCCGTTTTCCGGACCCTGGCCGCGAAGATGTATGGCACGGACAGGGTCTTGAACCTCGACGTCGTGGAAAAAGGGAGCTCCTGGAAAAATTCGCTGGCTCTTCACAAAGCCACCGGGGAAAAAGCATATTTGGAGAAGGCCATGGCCGGAGCCGATGCCTATATCAACAAGCGCATCGCCCACCTTCAAACCGACTTCAACGACCCTGATGCGGGCGGCCTGTTTTTCTGGACCGGCTATGCGCCCAGGTGGATTGATTTGCTGGATCTGTACGAGCACACGGGAGAAGTGCGGTATCTTGAAGCAGCGCACAAAGGCGCCCGGCTCTTTGCCATGCACGTCTGGATGTCCCCCGCAATACCGGCGCAGGACATTCTGGTAAACAAGGGCGGAAAGGCGCCGGTGTACTGGTACCTCAAGGGCAAAGGACACAGGCCGATGCAGGCCGCCGAGGAAACGGTCCCGGCATGGCGTCTTTCCGAAATGGGATTGACCTCCGAATCCTCCGGAACCTGCACCGGGCATCGCGCCATATTCATGGCCAATTACGCGCCCTGGATGCTCCGCCTCGGCTACTATGCCCGGGATTCTTTCCTGTCGGATATCGCCCGCTCGGCGGTGGTCGGAAGGTACCGGAATTTCCCCGGCTACCACATCAACACCGAACGGACGACCATCTACGAGAAAGCGGACTATCCGCTGCGGGACCACAAGGAGCTCAGCGTGAACTCCTTCCATTACAACCATATCTGGCCCATGATGTCCATGCTGCTGGACTATCTGGTCTCGGACGTCTTTGTCCGGTCTGAGGGGCGGATTAGCTTCCCAAGAGCGTTTATTGAGGGGTATGCCTACCTGCAAAACAGCTTCTACGGGCACCAGGCGGGCGAGTGGTACGGCTCGAAAGGGGTGCGCCTCTGGATGCCGCAGGGGGTCCTCGAGTGCGACCAGGTTGAACTGAACTACCTGACGGCGCGGGGAGACGGCAGGCTGTTCATCGCCTTCACCAACCAGTCCAAAGAGGAGGTGACAGCAAAGGTCACCTTGAACGCGAAACTCATCGGCGGGCTTTCGGGACAATCGAAGCGGGCCGAAGTCCGGCAGCAGAACGGCGCGCAGAAGCCCCTCTCCATTGCTGACGGGGCCTTCACGGTCACGGTACAGGCGCGGGGGATCACCTCGGTTGAAATCGGCGAGGTTGAGATCAATCCCACGTTTCAGCCGGGCATTCTTGAGCGGGAGGGCCGCGCTTCGTGGTCGCCGGATTATCTTGAAATGCCCTTCGGCAATGCCCGGGCCATGATGCTGCCCGGCCTGGACACGGACAACGCGTACATCTACCTGCAGGCGGATGACGCGGAGTTCAGCGCCGTCACGCTGCGTTACGAGCAGAACGGCGCCTCGAATGCGGTGGTTGATGACGCATACCCGTATGAGTTCACCGTCCCTGTTGATGACACGGCTGCGGAATTCAAGTTCGTTCTTGAAGGGCTTTCCCTGGATGGAAAGACCGCCCGGTCAGAAGAGGAGAGGTTCCGCCGTGCAGAGCACTAGAATCGCGCTCGCCGCGCTGCTTCTGGCGCACATGGCCGTCGTCGTCCTGGCCGAAGGCGGCCCGGACATCACCACGGTGCCCGCGGACCTGACCATCCCCCCGATAGAGGCGGGGCCGCCCCGGGCCGGGGCGCGCGTCGTTGTTGTGGCCCCGGAGTACAAGGGCACGGAGGTGCATCATGTCCTGTATCTTCCGGTCAACTGGCAGCCCGGCAAAAAATGCGGCGTGCTTGTCGAGTATGCGGGCAATGGCAACTACCGCAACCAGTACGGCGATGTCAGCACCGGAGAGGTCGAGGGCAGCAAGTTGGGGTATGGCATCTCCGGGGGAACCGACTACATCTGGCTGTGCCTGCCCTATGTCAGCGAAGACGGCACCAGGAACCAGACCGTTTGGTGGGGCGATGTGGACGCCACGGTTGCCTATGCCAGGCGCGAAGTGACCCGGGTCTGTGAACAGTGGGGCGGTGATCCCGGAAAGGTCGTGCTGTGCGGCTTCAGCAGGGGCGCCATTGCCTGCGGGTACATCGGCCTCCACGATGAGGAGATTGCCGGGCTCTGGAGGGCCTTCATCCCCTACAGCCACTATGACGGCGTGCGCGAATGGGACTATCCCGATTCCGGCAAAACCGCCGCGCGCGCCCGCTTGCAACGGCTTGCCGGCCGCCCCAGCTTCATTGTTGACGGGGCGACCGGCCTGGCGGAAACGCGCGCATACATCGAATCCACCGGCATCAGCGCGCCCTTCACCTGGTGCCCCCTCCCCTTCCGCAACCACAACGACGCGTGGGCCCTTCGTGACATCCCGGCCCGGCGGGCGGTGCGGGAATGGCTCGAAAAAGTCCTTAATCCCCCCGAAGAAGGGAAATGAGCATGAACACCATGCGTCATTTGCATTTCCGATGCGCAGGACGGATTGTGCAGCCGGTTCACCAGCATGGAGTTCACCGGAATCCTGGCAGACGACGGCATCCAGATCATCATGGACGGGCGGGGACGGGCACGCGCTGCACAGCGGGCTCGCCCGCTACTTCCGTTTCTATAACCATGAGCACCCGCACAGTGCGTTGGAGAACCAGCCCCCCGCAAACTGCCACTTGGGAACGTCCCTGGAGGCAGGGCCCTGCCGCGCAGGCCGCCGCAGCGGACCGCCTCCGACGAGCTCTCCCTAACGGGCCCATTCTCGGCGGCCCGCTCCGGCTCAGCCGTCGGTTAACCCGAAAAATGCGGGGGTTTGACACCCCCCGGGCCGTCTGCTAGGATTGAGGTCAGAGGGGGCCGGGAAGCGGCCAAGTGGCCGCGCGCGCGCCATCGTAAATTGAGCCGGTCCCTGTCGAAAGATGGGGGTAACCTCAAACCAACGGCCAGCAGATGGCCGACGCGATCAAGAACATCGGCGCGGTAGGAAAGGAATGCCGCGGTTCACCTGCCGGGATGAAGCGCAGCGGAATCCCGGTCAGGTGCAGCCGCTTGTTATGCCTTATCCAGTTTCTTCTGACACCGCTCGACTCTACGAGCCCAGCCTCCTGCCCATCCTTGGGACTCCGCCTGCTGCGACAATTCGAGTGCTTCACGAAAGCGTCCTTGTTTCTCCATTACAATCGTCAGTTGCTCGTACCCTTTGTGACTGGGTAGAGGCGAGTTCCCATACTCCGCTTTGAACGCCTTGGCTGCACTCGGCGCCAGAGCAATCTGTTGGCGACAAGCCTCGACAGCCTTGTCCATGCACTCGGGCTTGTCCCGGTCCTTATAGTAGGTCTCGATTATCTGCTGATACAAGAAGTGGAGGTCGAGCACGCGCGCACCTCTGGAGAGCTCCACGGCTTTGTCAAGAATTCTGTGTGCGATCGCTCGATCGTCTGGCTTACGAAACCAGCCTGCGAGTGCGCTAAGCAATCGCACTGCTGTTTGACTCGTGTGGCTGATTTTTCCGATAGTCAGGGATTCGCCACACGATCCAAGCGGCTGGAACACCGCTTGGATGTGTTGCCGCTCCTCATCACTGAATGCTGTTAGCCACCAGTCTTCCAGCCCGAAGTAGCCAATGCTGCCTTGGACGCGTTTGGAAGACTTACCCAATCCGAAGAACCTCATTGCGGACCTCCTCGCCGTAAGCTTCACCCATCAAGTGCGCCATTTGGCGACGCATGTATGGGGCTTCTACGGCTTCGCTTCGTCAGAAAGCAGTTCATGTTGATAACAAATCCTCTTGACCAAGCCACGCAGACCGGGAAAAAGCGATCCCGCATGAACACCCGCGCGAAACAGATGGTATCTGATGGTTGGGAAGGCCGCAGCGGGAATCTCGATCCTAGTCAACCGAAGATCCGCATCTGGAGTGTCTTCCAGCGGCACGAAAGAATCCCCCTGGCGATGGTGGATCGTGAAAAGGCCAGCTTGGGCCTGGATGTAGGAAAACACATGCTCTGGGAAGTAGACGCGCGTCTCGGTGATCTTAAACGGTGTCCCCCTGCATTGCTGACTCGAAGTCAGATCCCCTGAAGCATAGGAGTACGCCCATACGACCCCGGATTCGTTGTCGTGTGGCGGGCTTTTCACGACAAACCAAAGTGCGGTAAGGGAATGCTTTGTCCAATCCAGTAACCGGGTTGGCAAGCCGTTGTGCTGAGCGATGGCGAGCCACTGCCAATCAGATGCGCAAACGTAACCGAGATGCGGAAGTGCTTCACGTTTAAATTCCTGGAGCACCTCGAGTTCCCGACGTAGGTACTCCGCGTTCCGCGCAACGGAAGGTAGAAGCGGCTGTTGACGACGTTGCCCCCGAAAAGCGACTTCTTCATTTCCATACAGCCAAGTAGACAGCTCTAAGAAGTTGCCAACGCTTTCCACACGGTAGTGTCGTGGCTGTCCGTCGGCGTTTGATATCAAGTATTGGTCCATGTCCGCTCCAGTCAAAATGGTATAACGCTCAGCACCAGCGGCGGCGCGCAGCGCCGCCCACTGGATGCTGCTGTTAGCTGGCTCCTCTCGTAACGTTGAACTCTTTCGTTTCCACGACGAATGCGGCAAGCGTCTTCGCCGCGTTCACCACAAGGACGGCATGCCTTCTCGCCGGTTGATAAGAGCGGACGTGGGCGTCACCCATCTTGTTCCGGAGGCCAGCTAGTCCAGAGACGATGCTGGCAAGCCCCCCAAGTACTTGCTTGAGAGGTCCTGAAATATCTGACCGGCTGGGTTCGAGATTCATGAGCTTCTGAACACGCTTGTACAGCTGCACAAGGTCACCATCGTAAGGTGGCGGGCTCTGCGACGAGAGCTCGTGTTCGACTTCTGAGAGCACGGCCTCAAGAAGCGAGCGGGCGTTCGTGATGGCACCATCGAAGTCCTTCTCCGAGAGTTTGCGATCGCACTTCTTGGTCTGCTCGTCAATGAACAGTTGGTTCACTTCGCGAGACGCCCGAGAGGGATAGTCGAATGCGACCGCGCCACCCGTGATATCACGCACGGTGAAGAAGTCGCCATCTCTGGTGATCTCGAATCCATCGAACTTCAGGTAATCGTTTAGGTAGGTAACCGCTTCCTCGGCCGGCTTCTCGAACTCCAACCATTCACGAGGGTCCAAGATCGACCGGATAAGAGCCGGAAGGTGCTCCGTGCCGTTGATCGATCGAAGCTTCTCCTCGGCATAGCACCAGCGCGATGGGAAGCCTTGGCCATAGACATCGTGCGCTCCGAACTCGTTGAACAGCCGTACGAGCACCGGGCCGCTCTTGTACGGCGATATCTGCGAGTCGCCCGTAACAATCTTCGCGAGGGCGGATACGCTACGCTCGGATATCTTCATACGATTCCTCTCTCATGACCAGCTGAAGCCCAGCGTGCACGTTTCGCCGCGCCAACGGCGATAACGTGCACGCTGATGTTGGCCGCTGGATGTGTTCATGTGAGCAGTCTCCCGGCGACGACAATGGCCTCAGGTATTACACCTCCGGCAAGGATCATGACGAGTGAGGTTACCCCCATCTTTCGACAGGGACCGGCTCAATTTAAGATGGCGCGAGGGCGGCAACCTGGCCGCTTCCCTGCCCTGTTCGACCCTGATCCTACCAGATGCGCCGGGGGCTGTCAAGGCGGTTTTTCTTTGGGTTAACCGTTCTTCCTTGGTCTACCCCGACAGCCCCTTCACTAAGGCCAGGAGGAAGTCCCTGTTGTCCGCCGTCACATAGCGCATCTGTCCGCCCATGCGGTTGAAGCTCTTGTTGTAGCGGAGGTAGTAGTCGGGGTTGTCCATGGGGGGCTCGCCCTGGGCCCAGTCCCAGTGGGACTCCTGGAGGTCCACGACGACGATGAAGTGGTCGTCCATGTGCCTGCCCTGCTGGATGAGCAGGTTCTGGGACATGGAGAGGGACTTCTCGAAGATCATGGGGGACATGACGGCGGAGCCGATGCTCATGTAGACGCCGCCGTCGAGGTTGTAGACCTGGCGGGCGAAGGCGAGGAAGTCGCGCTGGGCGGCGCGGCCGATGGCGGCGCAGTGGTTCATGGGGTGGTTGTAGATGATGTCGTGGCCGATCATGGGGTGGCTGGTGAAGGGGATGCCGAGCCGGTAGGCCGCCGACTGGATGCCGAAGCGCTTGTAGGGGTGGGGCACGGCCATCCATCCGGGATCCAGTTCAAAGGTGCGGATCCGGTCGAGGAGGTCCGCCGCCGCGGCGGCCTGCGCGGGGGCCACGGCGGCCTGCTCGTGGATCTCGTCGAGGAGGGCCTGCTCGGTGGGAATGTCCAGCCCCTCGTGCTCCACAAAGGCGCCGACGGACTCGCCGTAGCCCATGCCGCGCCACACGCCGACCGCAAGCGCGAGGTTGAGGTAGAACCCCGTCTCCTCCCACACGCCGAACTCGCCGCGGTCCACGTTGGCCCGCACGTCCTCGCTGCTGTGGCCCTGGAAGGCGAACTCCCAGTCGTGGATGATGCCCGCGCCGTTGGTGGCGAGGTGGGTGACCCAGCCGTCCTCCATGAGCTTGATGAAGACCGGGGCGAGGCAGTTCTTGATGGAGTGCGCGCCGAAGGTGAGCATGCGGGACTTTCCCGTCTCGCGGGCGCGTTTGACGCGCTCCACGGTCTCGCGGACCACCTGCTCCCCCGCCCCGGTGAAGGGGTGCGCCACCGGCGCGTCGGGAAGCACGCGGCTCTGCTCGATGTACACCTTGTCCTTCCGGGCGGACAGGGGCTTGACATGCAACTCATGACGGTCAAACTGGGGGTGGGGCATGGCGAAGAAAACTCCCTTCTGTTCCCCGCGCGCGGGGGGGTAAAGCGGCCACCATGATATGCCACGGCGCGGGAAAGCCGCAAGCGCGGGAGACCGCGGAGCGCGCGTCTCCCGGCCGGCCGGGCGAAAATTCCCCGGCCCCGCCGGGATTGGCTATAATCCCCGCAACCAAAGGGACGCCCGTGACCGTCATCTCCCGATACAACCTCCGCCTGATCGCCGTGCCCGCGCTGATGTCCGCGCTGGTGATCGCGTTTTTCCTGACCGGGGGCGCGGTGCGCACGCAGATGCGGGCGGTGATGGAGCTGATTCCGGCGGACCAGATCCGCATGTGGGACATCACGCGCATCTCCCTGTTCACCTCGCCCATGCTCTCGGGCTATGTGATCCCCATCACCTTCCTGCTGGGGATCATGATGGCCTTTTCGCGCCTGGCCCGGAACAGCGAACTGACGGCGATGAAGGCGGCGGGCATCCCCCTGAAGCGGCTGGTGCTGCCCGTGGTGCTGCTGGGGGTGCTCCTGAGCGGGGCGTCCTTCTTCATCCAGAACACCGCCCAGCCCTTCGCCCACCGGCACCTGGTGTCCCTCATCTCGCGGGAACTCCCCCTGCGGGTGACGATTGACCTGCTGCCCGCCGGGGTCATGCATGAGTTCGGCGACTGGCGGGTCTACATCGGCGCGCGCGACGGCGACGGCGTCCTGCACGACATCATGGTGCTCCAGCCGGACGGCGAGGGGGGCGCGAACGCCTTCTACGCGGCGACGGCCCGGCTGGTGCGCGAGGACGGCCAGCCCGTGCTGGAGATGCGGAGGGGATACCTCGTGCCCGCGGACCCGACGCGCCACATCACCTTTGACGTGCTGCGCAAGCCGGTGCCCCCGCTGGTGGCGGAGCGGTCCTGGAGCTCCAAGGACGGCATGACGCTGGGCGAGCTGCTGGCGGAGGAAAACGGGCTGGAACAGCTCTTCGCGGAGACCCAGGCGCTGCCCGTGGCGGGCGACCTGCGCTCGGTCCGCATCCACATCAAGAACCGCATCGCGTTCCCCCTCATGTGCCTGGCCGTGGCGCTGATCGCCGCGCCCGTGGGCGCGCGCACGCGCAAGGCGGGGCGGTCCCACGCCTTCGGCGCGGGGCTGGTGATCCTGTGCGGCTATTTCGTCCTGCGCAAGGTCGCGGAGCCGCCCTTCCTGGCCTCCCTTCCCCTGACGGTGCTGATGGGGCAGCTGCCCAACCTCGTGCTGGGCGCGGCGGGCCTGTTCCTCATCTCGCGGGTGGACCGGATATGACGATTCTCGACCGCCACTTCGCCGTCCGGCTGCTTGCCGCCATCTCCATGATCCTGGTCTCCCTCGTGCTGCTGGTGGCGGTGATTGACATCCTGGTCACCCGGCAGGACAACATCGTCAAGTACCAGGTGCCCCTGCTGGTGGTGCTTCAGTACTATGTCTTCTTCACGCCGACCATCCTCTTCGAGTTCCACGCCGCGGCCATCGGGGTGCTCATCGCGGGGCTGGTGGTCATGGGCCGCGCCGCGCAGGACAACGAGATCACTGCGGCCCTGGCCGGCGGGGTGAGCCTGATGCGCGTCGCCCGCGCGCCCGTCGCCGTCGCCCTCCTGATTGCCGGGGGGGCCTATCTTTTCGAGGACACCCTGGGCGTCGCCGCCAGCCGGCGGCTGGAGGAGATAGACGCGCGGTATTTCTCCAAAATCAGCGACACCAACCGCGCCGGGGTGAGCTGGAAAAACCTGTCCGGCGGGTGGACCTGCCACATCCTCACCTTCAACCGGCGCGCCCGCACGGGGCAGGACGTGTATCTCCACAGGATCGCCCCGGACCGGGTGGACGAAATCCGGGCCGGGCGCATCTACTGGGACGAGGCGCGCCGGGAGTGGGTGCTGGAGAACGGGCGGCAGGCCGTGTTTGACCCCTCACGCGGCTGGGAGGTGCGCGCCAACCGCATCACACAGGCCCCGGCCCCCTTCACGGAGACGCCGGAGGCCCTCTTCGCCCTGGAGGCCCCCTCGCGCACCAAGACCGCCCGCCAGCTCGCCGCGGACATCCGCAGCGCCGACGCCATGGGGGTCCCCGTGCTGAAGCAGCGGGTGGAATACCACCTCAAGTTCGCCCAGCCCGCCCTCTGCCTCGTCATGATCCTGCTGGCCGTCCCCTTCGCCATGCGGCTGCGCCGCGGCGGCATCGGCATCGGCTTCGGCGTGGCCGTCGCCATCGGCCTGGCCTACCTCTCCGTCTTCTATGCCGGCATCGGCCTCGGCTACCTCGACAAGCTCGCCCCCGCCCTGGCCGCCTGGCTCGCCAACGCCGTCTTCTTCGCCCTCGGCGTCGTCCTCTTCAAACGCTCCGCCACCTGAACGGCGCGCAACGGACGGACACGGACGGACACGGACCCGCACGGACAACATTCCATCTGTTCACACAGTCCACCCCGTCCACATAGTCCACAACAGCGCGCGCCACTGACGCCCCCCGGTCTCCCTCCAGCAGTTCCAGAAACCCTTCTACTTCTCCCCCGTCAAGCTCCGCAGGATTTCCGGGAGGTCCTCCGGCGTCACGCCGGCGTGCCACACGTTGTCGGGAAACACCATGAGGTTGGGGCCTTTGGCGCAGCGGTTGAGGCATCCCGAACGGCTCACGCGTATCTTTGCCGACAACCCCAGGGCTTTCACCTGTTCCTTGAGCGCCGCATGGAGTTCCGCGCTGCCCCGCGCTTCGCAGCAGGGCCCCTGGCCGTCCTCGCGGTGGTGCACGCAGACGAATATTATTTTCTCATAGGGCACCGGCTGGGTTTCCATGGGAATCCTTCTGGCGCGGGGGGGCGCCTGTGCGGTCAGTCGCGGTCCAGCGGCTGGACGGGCTCCTCAAAGTATGCCTGCAACAGCGCGGGAAGGCGGCGGTATTCCCCGGACGGGGGCTCCGGCCCGGAGGGCGGACCGTTGTAGGTGTTCCAGAAGAGCGCGGTCTCGCCGCGCAGCCGGCCCGCCGCCGCGTCGGCGTGCAACGCCGCCAGCGCCTTCCCGGTGTAGGTGCCCTCAAGGGAAAGCCCCATGCGGTCGCGGGCAAAGCGCACCATCTCCGCCGACTCAGGGGTGTGCAGCGCGTATTCCGCGCCGAAGAATTCATCCCGAATGCGGAACCGGTCCCCGTCCAGCGCGCACTCCGGAAAGGCGGGGCACGCGTCCCGCAGCAGGCGCAGGGTCCGGGCAAAAAGCGCCGCCGCGTGTTCCGGACTGGTGTAGGGCGCGGTGGTGACACGCACGGCCTCGACCCGGGTCTTGAGCCCGGCGGCGGCCAGTCCGAGGGCCAGACCGACGCAGGTGCCCATGGTGCCCGAAGGCACATAGAGCGCGTCGGGCTCGGGAAGCAGCCCCGCGCGCACCTGCTCGCGCAGCTCAAACGCCGCCTCTACAAACCCCAGCGCGCCCACGGGGGACGACCCGCCGGGGGGGATCACGGTGGGCATGAGGCCGTCGCGGTCTGTGTCCTCCCAAAAGCAGCGGACGGCCTCTCTTGAAGTGTCGCGCCACGCGCAGGGCCGCAGCCGGGCGCCCGCCGCCAGCGCGCGCAGCAGGTTGCGCCGCACGGCATGGGCGTTGTGCTGGGGGCCGAGGATGCTGGTGCAGCGCATGCCCAGGGCCGCCGCGTGCACCGCCGTGGCCAGGGCGTGGTTGGACCCCGCCCCGCCGAAGGTGATCACCGCTTTCGCGCCGCGCGCGGCCGCCGCGCCCAGCAGCCAGCCCAGCTTGCGCGCCTTGTTGCCCCCGTAACGGGGCGAGGTCGCCTCGTCATGCTTGATGAACACCCGCGCGCCGCCGTCGGCGAACGCGTTCGTCTCCGTCACCGGAGTGGGCAGTTCCGCCAGCGGCAGACAGGGAAAGGGCGCCTCAAGTTCTGGATACAGCCGGTGCAACAGGGCCATGGCATCCCCAATCACCGCAACACGGCGGAATGTGCCGGGTGCGGCCTATTGCTGCATGACGACGTTCTTGACGCCCTGCAGGGCCGCCACGCAGTTGGCCACGCCGACGTTGACGGGGGCGATGCCGGTTCTGTTGTAGCGGAAGAACTCCACATGCCCGTCGAGGAACAGGATGTTTGACCCGCCCGGCACATGGTTGTACAGGCTGGCATCCACGCCGATCATGTCGCCCATGATCCAAATCTGGCTTTGGGCCTGGGAGGACGCGCCCGGGTTGTTGATGTCTGTGACCAGGAAGCGCTCAATGCCCTCGCGGAGACGGTACACAAGGTTGCCCGTGCCGTTGCCCAGCCCCTGGTCCGCCGGATCCGTGAACTCAATGTCACCATCGGCGCCCGACGGATCCCGGTTGATGAAGAACGGGGTGACCACCTGCAGCACGCCCTTCAGCACCTGCTTCGGGGCGGTGCCATCCACAATAAGGCCGGGGATCAGCGCCTGGGCCATGGCGAGCGTTTCCTGGGGGTCATCGGTGTCGGCGCCGCCGGCCTTGTCAAAGAGCCAGCCAAGATACAGGTAACTGGCATCGGCCAGGTGCATGCCCCGGTTGGGATCCTGGCAGGGAAGCGCGATGTCCGTTTCATTCGTGACGGGATTTTTGGTGTCGTCCGCCTTGTGCTCCGCGTCGGAGGGGCAAATCAGGATGTTCGGGTCCGTCAGATATTCCGGGTACATGGCCGAAACCAGCGGACCCGCCGCCAGCACACCGCGTTTGCCCGTCAGGGGAAATCCCGCCGTGTTGCAGTCCAGCGTCTGCTGGTTGGTCAGCGTCACGGGGGGCAGCTTT
>JAPXRP010000101.1:0-14321 GCA_033813475.1 Candidatus Hydrogenedentota bacterium | reverse complement strand
TCGTCGAACAGCCGGGCGATCAGCGGCACCGGCACGCCAAACCCGGCGGCGTCCCAGTCCTGGAGCATGAGCAGGGGCGGGTCCACGGCGGCCAGTTCGCGGACCGCCGCCGCGTACTGGGCGTCGTTCTCGTAGAGAAGGGCGGCCAGCACCCCGTCGCAGCCCAGCTCGGTCCACCGGCGGGCCAGCACGATCCGTTGGGCGGGGTCGGGGTCGGAAGCGCCGCCGATGACCACGCCGCGCCCCCGCGCGGCGGCCACCACTGTGCGGACCGCGTCCTCCCGCTCCTGCGGGGTGAGGGCGCCGACCTCGGAGGCCATGACGGGAACCAGAAACCCGGCGACCCCGGCCCGCAGCGCATAGTCCGCATGTGCGGCCAGGGCGTCCAGGTCCACTGCGCCGTTCATGTTAAAAGGGACATTAAGCGCGGTGATGATGCCGCGCCAGGGGGGCAGTTCCTTGGTCATCACACCCTCCGCCCGCCGCGCCGGCAGGGCCGGACACAGGCAAAACCCCGCGCCGCGCCCCCACCCCGGAGGCGCGGTGCGCGGAGAAGCCGGACAGGGCGCCGACTACTTCTGGATGCTCTGGGAAACGGTGATCAGCACGCTGCCCACCGCCGTCATCACGCTGCCGATGATGAACAGGATGGTGGTGGTGCTCTGCGCGCGGGAAATCTCGGGACGGGTCAGCTTCGTGATGTGCTTCATGGACAGTCTCCTTGTTGCGCCGCCGGGACGCGTTTAACGCATCCTACCGTCGGCGCGGAAAAATGTAACACGACCCCTTGACGGAAGACAAACAAAACAGGCGGCCACGACGCCGGAGTCCCCGCCATGGCGCGCCCCCAGAAAGAAGACCCCCACTGCGGCAACCCCTGTAATCGGGCGGAAGCCCTACATCACGGCGCCAATCTGCACCAGGGAAAGCAGCACCCCAAGAACCACCGAAATGATCATGATGGTGCCGCCGACTTTCTCCTCCCCCGCAAGATAAAGCGCCAGACCCACGATAAACAGCATGACCGAATCCTCCGTGTTTCATGTGTTAAGACTGCGCGAGACCCATTCTCGCACCTCTCTAAACCGAGTTTACTAAGTCTACGACGCCAGAATCAACCGTTGGCTTTCCCGAAGGCGCCGCCAACGCGCTCACCAATAGAAGACGGCGAGGATCGCGCAACCCAGGCTGACAGCCCCCAAGACAACCCCCGCAAGAACCGCAGTCCCGCCAAGGCCGACGTTTGCGGCCAGCACTGTGCAAAACACGGCCAACAGCCCCGACAGTGCGCTGACAAACGCGATGAGTGGCCCCATCAAAGACCCTCCTGTCTTCGCCCCGCCGGGGCGCACGCTCCGGACGCCAGCAACCCCGTTGGGGCGCATGCTCACCTGTTCACGCAATCATCAGGGCGCGGGGACCGTTTGCGGGCCGCCCGCACGTCTCGCCCGCGCGTCAGGCACTGGCCGTCAGCTACAAACGAGAAGCCTCCGCGGAAATGATGGAGAACACGACCAGAAGCCCCAGCGAAACGGCCATGAGAATGGCGCCGGCTTTCGTCTCGCCCATGGCCAGCCAGGCGACTCCCCCCCAAAAGGCCACCGCAAGCCCCGTCATCATCATGGATAACGTGCCCATCGCAAAGCCTCCTTTATGTTGCGCACGCCGACAGAAACCCGGTCTCTGCCGGAAGCTGTCACTGGGAGCGCAGCCCAAGCGCCAGGTATCCAAGAATGGCCAGAAACAGGTGCCCCGTCAGTGCCCCCCCGCAACGGCGCTTCTCCGTGGGGAGAGGCATCCGTCCGGACGGCAAATCACATAAAGGCCAGGGCGCCAGCACCCGCGACAACGCTGCCGATGATGCCGATTACGGTCAGGGCGCCCCAGATGCCCAGCAGGATGCCCCCAACCTTGGTGTTTCCGGTGAAGTAGAAGATAAGTCCGGCGATAAGAAGCATGTCAGAACCCTCTCGTGTCAGTTGAACACCCAGCAACTCACCATCACAACACGGCGTATATACCAAAAAAGCGGCGGCCATTTCAACCAGCGGGAACCCCGCGCCCCAAGACCGTCGGCGGGATCACAGCAGGAGATCAGGGGCGGGTCTCAGAGCCCCAGCAGGGTGAGCCGTGCCAGCATGAGAAGCCAGAAGGCCCCCACGGCCGCCATCATGACGGTGCCCACCTTTTCATTTCCCGTGAGGTATAGAATCAGTCCGGCGATAAACACCATTGCCGCATTCCTTCTTCTGGTCCACGCCCCGCGACTCCCCGGGCCACAGAGCGAAATCTACCGGAGTCGCGGGGGGGATTTCAAGCGGGCATTCCCCCCCGGATTGCCGGGCAGGCATGTCCTCGCCGGGTTCCGGGGCTGTTCGGCTTGCCAGCTCCCCCCGCGGACGGGGTACAATGGCCGGGTGGCGGCGCCGCAGGACGCGGATGCACACCGGGGCGGGCACTTGGCCGCATGTGATGGGGCGCCCGCCCGTTGCCGAGAGGAAATACCATGCCGAAAATCCAGCCGTTTTGCGGTCTTCGTTTTGACCCCGCCGTTGCGGGCTGCCTGGACGCGGTGATCACGCCCCCCTACGACGTGATTTCGCCGGAACAGCGCGACCGCCTGGCGGCGGGCAGCCCCCTCAACATGACCCATGTCATTTTGCCGAAGCCGGGTCCGGCGGGGGAGTCGCCCTACGACCACGCGGCGGCGGTCTTCAGCGGATGGCGCGCGGCGGGCGCGCTGAAACAGGACGCCGCCCCGTCGCACTATCTGCTGCGGCAGACCTTTAACGATCTGGAGGGCCGGCTGTGCGTGCGGCGCGCCTTCTTCGCGGCGGTGAAGCTGCCCGAGGCGGGGGAACGCCACATTCTTGGCCACGAGCGGACCTTTGACAAGCCCTTCGAGGACCGGCTATTTCTGACGCGGGCCACCCGCACAAGCCTGGGCGCGGTGTTTCTGCTGTACTCCGACCCTGCGGGAACGCTGGAGGGGTTTCTGAACCGGATGAACGACACGCCGCCGGACCTGGCGGCGACCACCTTTGAGGGGGTGCGCCAGGAACTGTGGCGCGTGGACCCGGAGCCCGCCGTGGCCCCCTTCCTCGCGGACCAGACCCTCTACATTGCCGACGGTCACCACCGGTTCCGCACGGCCTGCGCCTACCGCGACGAGATGCGCGCGCAAACGGGCGCCGCGCCGGATTCCCAACCGTTTGATTACGCCCTCGCGGGCTTTGTGGCGTTTGAGGACCCGGGGCTTGAGGTTCACGCCACGCACCGCGTCGTCCCGGAGTGCCCGCTGGACGCGGCGGGCGTGCGCGCGGCGTTGGCACCGTGGTTTGACCTGTCCGAGGCCCATGGCGATCCCGAAACGGCCCTGCGGCGCGCCGGAGAGGGCGCCTTTGTGATGTTCGCGCGCGGCGCGGCCCCGCTGCTGCTGCAGTTCAGGGGCGACCGGACGGCGCTTCTTGGGGAGGACCGCGGCCCCGCCTGGCGCGACCTGGATGTGGCCCTGCTGCACCGGGGTGTTCTCGAGAGGCTTCTCGGCCTGCCGGCGGACCTGGCCTGCCGCTTCGCCCAGCGGCCCGAAGAGGCGCGGGCGGCGGTGGACGGGGGCGGCGCGGCGCTGGCCTTCCTGGTGCGGGCAACGCCGCCGGCGCAGATCCGCGCGTGCGCCGAGGCGGGCGAGCCCATGCCGCAGAAGTCCACCTACTTTTTCCCGAAACTCTGCACCGGCGCGGTGATGCTGCCGCTGGGTTGACATCGGCCCGCCGGTTGGTGCATTAAATCGCCGAGAACTGGGGAGCATGGCGGCCTATGGATGCGGTGACCACCACCGGGCTCTGCAAGACGTACAAGGCGCTGGGGCGCGGCGACGTGCGCTCCGTCCGGAATCTGGACCTTGTCGTGAACAGCGGCGAGATCTACGGGTTTCTCGGGCGGAACGGCGCGGGGAAGACCACCACCATCAAGATGCTCTGCGGGCTGGTCCAGCCCACGGCGGGCGGGGCGCTTCTCTTTGGAAAACCCGCCCAGGACCCCGCCGCGCGCGCGGCCCTGGGCTACCTCCCCGAGCAGCCCTACTTCTACGAGTACCTCACGCCGCGCGAGACGGTGCGCTTCTACGGCCGCCTGCGCGGCCTGGACGACGCCGCCATTGCCGCGCTGTGGGACCGGGCGTCGGACCTGCTCGACCTGGGCGGCGTCGCCGACCGCCGCATTCGCGGCTTCTCCAAGGGCATGCGCCAGCGGGTCGGCTTCGCCGTGGCTCTTGTGGGCGACCCGCCGCTGCTGGTGCTCGACGAGCCCATGAGCGGGCTGGACCCCCTCGGCCGGCGCATGGTCCGCGAGCTGATCGTCCGCCTGCGGAAGGAGGAGGGCAAGACCATCTTCTTCAGTTCCCACGTCCTCGGCGACGTGGAGGAGATCTGCGACCGCGTGGGCATTCTCGTGGAGGGGCGGCTGGTTTTCTCCGGCGGCATGGACGACCTGCCGGGCCGGGCCGCCCAGCGCACGGAGCTGCGCGTGGCGGGGCTTTCGCGGGAGGACGCCGCCGCCCTGGGCGCGCTGGCCGGCTTCCACCGCGCCGGGGACGACGGGGACGTCTTCGCCGCCGCGGACGGCGAAGACGCCAACGCCCTGGCCGCCGAGGCCCTGCGGCGCGGCGGCCGCCTGCTGGAGCTGCGCCGGGCGCAGGAGTCGCTGGAGGACGTGTTCACCCGCATGCAGCATGCGGAACCCGGCGGGGGGGCGAGGCCATGAGGCGCGTGATGATTGTCGCGGGCAACACCTTCCGCGAGTCCGTGCGGGACAAGGTGCTCTATGTGCTGCTGCTCTTCGCGGCCACCTCGATCCTCGGGTCGAAGGCCCTGGGCTGGATCAGCGTGGGGCAGGACATCAAGATCGTGCGCGACTTCTGCCTCGCGTCCATGTCGGTCTTCGGCGCCCTCATCTCCATCTTCATCGGCGCCAGCCTGCTCTACAAGGAGATGGACAAGAAGACGCTCTACACCCTCCTCGCCCAGCCCCTGCGCCGCCACGAGTTCGTCCTGGGAAAATACGCCGGGCTCATGGCCCTCATCGCCGTCACCCTGGCGGCCATGGCCGCCTCCAGCGCCGCGTACCTCCTCGTGCTGGGGAGCGCGCCCGACGTCCCCTTCCTCCAGGCCGTCCTGCTCACCTTCATGAAGCTGGCGCTGGTCACCGCGCTCGCCGTCCTCCTCTCCGCCGCCACCTCGCCCATCCTCGGCGCGCTCATCGTTTTCTGCGCCTACGTCTTCGGCCACGCCACCGGCGTCTTCCGGGACCTCCCGCCGCAGTTCGACGGCACCGTCGCCAAGGGCGTGCTGGAGGCCGCCTACTACGTCATCCCCAACCTCTCCAACTTCACCCTCCAGTCCGAGGCGGCCAACAGTGTCGCCGTGTCCTGGGCCTATGTCGGCTGGGCCGTCCTCTACGGCGCCTTCTACACCGCCGCCCTGCTGGCCCTGGCCTGCCTCGCCTTCGAGAGGAAGGACCTGTGAGCGCCGTCGCCCCGGCGCGGCGCGGGCGCGCCCTGGTCCTGTGGCTCCTCGCCGCCGCCGTGTGCTACACCGCGACGATCCCGGCGCAGCGCGCCGCGGACCGCCTCCGCCCGCCCCCGGGCGACGAGGTGCTCTACCTTCCCAACGAGAAGCTGCTCACCCATTTCACCGCCGGGCTCGCGCCCGTCATCGCGGACCTGCTCTGGCTGCGCTGCGTCCAGTACACGGCCCTGGAGAACCGCGGCGCCCGCGCCTTCACCTGGCTGGAGCAGATGATCTTCACCACGGTCAGCCTGGACCCGCGCTTCAAGGACGTCTACCGGTACGGGGCCATCTTCCTCTCCGCCCTGCGCGCCGACTCGGAGGCCGCCCTGCGCCTCCTCCGCGCGGGCATGGTGGAGGCGCCGGACGCCTGGGAGCTGCCCTATGAGGCGGCGGTCATCCAGCTCGTCAACCGCAGGGGCGCGCCCGACGCGGAGAAGCTGACGGCCTTCTACATGGGCATGGCCGTGGCCACCGGCGAGCCGCCCGCCTTCGTGGCCGAGCTTGCGTCGCGGTTCCAGGCGAAGCAGGATCTCGGCGGCGTCGAGGAGGCCATGTGGCGGCGCATGCTGGAGGGCGAAGACAAGGTCATGCGCGAGCTGGCGGCGCGCAAGCTCCAGGAGATGGCCATTCTCCGCAACCTCCACACCATGGAGAAATGGGTGGACGAGTACCGGACGGCCAGGGGCGCGCCCCCGGAGCGGCTGGAGGAGCTGCTCGCCTTCAAGGGCGTCAACGCCCTGCCGCCCGACCCCCTGGGCGGGCATTATCTTCTGGGTCCGAACGCGGAACCCATGAACTCCACGCTTCTGGACGCGCACAAGGCGCGCCTTCTCGGGGTGCTCCGGCGGCGCATCGGGGAGTACCACAAGGAGAAGGGCGTCTTTCCGCCGTCCCTTGAGGAAATGACCCGGGAGCTGCGCACCTTCAAGCGCGTGCCCCCCAACCCGTGGCCGGGGCAGGACTGGAAATACGATCCCGCCGCCGGAACCGTCGAGTAGCCGCGCGCCGCCCGACCGGAGGAATGGACATGCTCCCCACCGCCTGCCTCTGCCTGCTGGCCGCCCTGGTCGCTGGCGCGGACCCGCCCGCCCCGCCCGTTCAGGTCGGCGGCGTGTTCCCCGCCCTCACCGTGTTTGCCCCCGGCGCGGGCAGCACCAGCGAGACGGGCATCGGCGCGCTCATCCCCTGGGCGGACCGGCTGTGGGCCGTCGGCTATGTGGCCCACATCAAAGGCGAGGGCATCGGCCTCCACGAGATCCGCGACGACATGACCATGCGGCTCCACGCCGAAGCGGTGACGGGCACCTTCGCCAACCGCATGGTCCACTGGGAGACGAAGCAGGCGGTCATCGGCCCGCACGTCATCGCCGCGGACGGCACGGTGCGCACGGTGGAGACCCTCAAGGGCCACCGCCTCACGGCCACTGCCCGCCACCTGGACCGCCCCAAGACGATGGCCTACTTCCTCACCATGGAGGGGCTGCTGTTCGAGACCGACCTGGTCTCGCTGGAAACCCGGCAGCTGGCCGACCTCGTGAAGGAGCTGGAGATCGGCGAGGGCCAGCCGCATTTCAAGGGCGCCCACTCGGCCCAGGGCCGGCTTGTCGTGGCGAACAACACCTACGAGGAGCCCGAGTACCTCGGGGAACGGGCGGCGGGCTGCCTCGCCGAGTGGGACGGCAAAACCTGGACCGTGCTCGAGCGCAGCCCCTTCGTGGAGGTGTCGGGCAAGCAGAACCCGGCGGCCGGGGGGCGCTACGGCAACACGCTCTACGCCGCGGGCTGGGACCGGGCGTCGGCCATTCTGCGCGTGCTGCACGACGGAAAGTGGTCGCGCTACCGCCTGCCGAAGGGGAGCCAGTCGTTTGACCACACCTGGAACACCGAGTGGATGCGCATCCGCGAGGCGCAGACGGAGCGCTACCTCATGGACCTGCACGGCCTCTTCTACGAGCTGCCCCCGCTGGTCTACGGCGGGAAGGTGTGGGGCGTGCGCCCCATCTGCGCCCACCTGCGCATCGTGCCCGACTTCTGCTTCTGGCGGGGCCTGTTCACCATGGCCGGCGACCAGACGGACAACGCCGTCGGCCAGCCGCAGTCGGGCCTGTGGTTCGGGAACATTGACGACCTGTGGCGGATGGGCAAGCCCGCCGGATGGGGCGGCCCGTGGTGGGACACGGAGGTGGCGGCGGACACGCCGTCGGACCCGTACCTCATGACGGGCTTCGACAAGAAGTGCCTGCACCTCACCCACGGCGCGGCGGAGCCCGTCCGTTTCACCGTCGAGGTGGACTTTCTGGGCAACGGGACCTGGGCACGCTACGAAACCTTCGAGGTGTCCCCGGGGGGCTACGCCCACCACGAGTTCCCGGACGCCTTCTCCGCGCACTGGGTCCGCGTGCGCGCGGACAGGGCCTGCCGCGCCACGGCCCACTTCACGTATTCGTGAGGCCCGGGTCTCAGCCCTCGCGGACCTCGCGCTTTTCGGGGTCGAAGACCATCCGCTTTCCGGAGTCGAGGGCCATCATGGCCATGACCACCGCGACGGCGTGCTGGTAGCCCGCGTCCATGGAGGCGTTGGGCGTCTTGCGGGTGCGCAGGCACTGGAGCCAGTCGAGCATGTGGTCCGGCATCTCCACATGCTCCACCTTGGTGGTTTCATTCTTCACCCCCGGCTTTCCCGAGCCGTCGGTGTAGACGAAGGGGTTGTCCCAGTCCACCAGGTCCATGCTGGCCTCGTTGCCGAAAATCTTGAAGCTGTCCCCGGAGCCGTTGCCGCAGTTGGTGGAGTAGGAGACCATGAAGCCTTCGGGATAGGTCCACAGCACATGGGCGTGGTCCGGGCAGGTGAACTTGTACTCGTCGTCCCAGGTGTAGGTGCCGCCGAGGCCCACGGCGCTGTGGGGGAACTTCGCCCCGGTGATGTAGTGGACCAGGTCAATGAAGTGGCTGCCGAACCCGGGGATCGTGCCGTCGGAGAACTCGCGGTAGCCGTACCACCCCGTGAAGTGGACGGAGTTGTACGGGCGCATGGGCCGGTACATGAGGAACTCCTTCCAGTCCACGTCCTGCTCCTTCGCGTCCTTCACCCGGCTGTACCAGTAGGGGCGCGGGTCGTTGCGCATCTGCTCGATGCGCCCCACCTTCCCGAGCACGCCGGTCTTGAACACCTCGCGCGCCCCCGTCATGCTCGGCAGGCTGCGGAGCTGCGTGCCGATCTGCACGATGATCCCGCTTTCCTTCACGGCGTCGTAGGCGACGTTCAGGCTCTCGATGTCCATGGAGAGCGGCTTCTCGCAGTAGGCGTCCTTGCCCGCCTTCGCCGCCGCCTCCAGGTGCCGCGTGTGCTGGTGGTCGCACGAGGCGATCATCACCGCGTCCACGTCCGGGTTGTTGATCAGCTCCTGGTAGTTCGTGTACTGCTTCGCCTCGATGCCGTACCAGTCCTTCGCCATCTTCGCCGCCTCCTCGCGCACCACGCTCCACACGTCGCACACCGCGCGGAACTCCACGTTCTGCGCCTTGTCGTGCGGGTGCACCCCCGTCATGTGGGCGCCCCGGCCGCGGTCGCCGCAGCCGATCATGCCCAGGCCGATCCGGTCGTTCGCCCCGACCACGCGGGCGTAGCTTTTCGCGCTCATCGCGACTGCGGCGCTCCCTGCGACGGAGGCTGCCTTGAGAAAATCACGGCGGGTCGGCTTGGTGTCCATGGAAAAACTCCTTCGGTTGGGGTGAACGCGGAAACCGCCCTCCAGCATGCCACAACGCCCCGGGATTTGCAAACGTCCCGGCGCGTTGGTCGCGCGATTTGCATACTGCGCAAAATGCCAGTAGAATACCCGTTGATTTGCGGACATGACGCGTCCGGTTGAGATGTCTTTTCGACCAGCCCCGGCCCCGGCCGCCCCGTGTGTTGTTTGCGGGCGTTCCGCCGCCGCGGGCCGCACAGGCCCATGTCTCCACCAACCGAAACGGAGGATTGCAGGATGAAGATGGATTTTGGCGGCGTGCAGGAAGAGGTGATCACGCGCAAAGAGTTCCCGATGGCCAAGGCGCGCAGGGTCCTCAAGAACGAGGTCGTGGCGGTGATCGGCTACGGCGTGCAGGGGCCCGCGCAGGGTCTTAACATGCGCGACAACGGCTTCAACGTGATCGTCGGCCAGGCCCCCGAGTTCAAGCGGGACTGGGACCGCGCGGTGAAGGACGGCTGGAAGCCGGGCGTGAACCTCTTTCCCATCGCCGAGGCGTGCGAGAAGGCGACGGTCATCCAGATGCTGGTGTCCGACGCGGCGCAGAAGGCGATCTGGCCGGAGGTGAAGAAGCACCTGAAGCCGGGGGACGCGCTGTACTTCTCCCACGGGTTCTCCATCACCTACAAGGACCAGACGAAGGTCATCCCGCCGGACTTCGTGGACGTGCTGCTGGTCGCGCCGAAGGGCTCGGGCCTTAATGTGCGCCGCAATTTCCTGAGCGGCGCGGGCATCAACTCCAGTTTCGCCGTGGGGCAGGACTACACGGGCCGCGGCGCCGAGCGCGCCATTGCCCTGGGCATCGCGATCGGCTCCGGCTACCTGTTCCCGACCACCTTCGAGCACGAGGTGTTCAGCGACCTGACGGGCGAGCGCGGCGTGCTGATGGGCGCCCTGGCGGGGATCATGGAGGCGCAGTACGAGGTGCTGCGCGCCCACGGCCACTCGCCGAGCGAGGCGTTCAACGAGACGGTGGAGGAGCTGACGCAGAGCCTCATCCGCCTGGTGGACGAGAACGGCATGGACTGGATGTACCAGAACTGCTCGGCGACGGCGCAGCGCGGCGCGCTGGACTGGAAGCCGAAGTTCAAGAAGGCCACCCTGCCGGTGTTCAAGGAGCTGTACAAGCGGGTGAAGAACGGCGAGGAGTGCCGCCGGGTGCTGCGGAGCACGGGCAAGAAGGACTACCAGGCCGGGCTGCAGAAAGAGCTGGACGAGATCAAGAACTCGGAGATGTGGCGCGCCGGGGCCACCAGCCGCAGCCTGCGCCCCAAGTCCTCCGCGAAGGCGGCGGCCCCCAAGTCCACCGTGGGCACGGGCGGACGCCAGAGCAACTGATTTCAGGCGGATTTTTCGGCGCGCCGGACCGGTTCCGGCGCGCCGTTGCGCCGCCCCCCGCGACTGTGCCATGCTGGACGCCGTCCGGCGGGCGCGCCGCGGGCGGTTGGTGGTAGAATGTCGGCCGGCCGGGTTGCGCGCCGGGCCGGGCCGGCGCCGGTGGCGGCGCGGTCCGGAGGTTTTCGGGAAGGCCCCAACACGGGGGGGCGGGTTGCCGCTCTCCGCATCCGGGGGACGTCTTGATGTCTGAAGCGGGCAGGACGATGTTCATCGGCCCTGAAGACGGATTGAACTGTTCCTTTCAGTGGGGGGGCGACTATGTCCGCGCGGTTTTGCGCAGCGACGTGGGGCGCAAGCGCAAAAACAACGAGGATTCCTGCATGGCCCTCGTGCCGGACGAGTCCGCGGACATGGAGCGGCGGGGCCTCCTTTTCGGGGTGGCCGACGGCATGGGCGGCGCCAGCGCGGGCGAGCATGCGAGCCGTCTCGCCCTGCAGTGCCTGGCGGAGGGGTACTACGACCCGGCCTTCCACGGCGGGACGCCGCAGGCCCTGCGCGCGGCCATTGAGCTGGCGAACATGACGGTCTTCGAGGAGTCCGAGGACAACCCCGCCTACTCCGGCATGGGCACCACCATGTCCGCCGTCGCGGTCATGGGCAACTGGGCGTATCTGGCGCAGGTGGGGGACAGCCGGGTCTACCTTCTGCGGCAGGAGCCGGGCATCCGCCAGCTCACGGACGACCACTCGCTGGTGGCCGAGCAGATGCGCAACGGCCTGCTGAACGAGGACGAGGCCAAGAACCACTCGCTGAAGAACCTCATCACGCGCGCCGTGGGCATCAAGGACGCGGTGGATGTGGACCTTTTCGCCCTGGAGCTCCAGCCGGGGGACCGGCTGCTGCTGTGCTCCGACGGGCTGAGCAACATGGTGCCGGACGCCCTGATCCTTTCGACGGCGAACGGGGCGGCGGACCTGGAGTCCGCGGTGGAGGGGCTGGTGAACGAGGCGCTGGAGGCCGGGGGGCTCGACAACATCACGGTGCTGCTGCTGGAGGTGACGGGGCCGCCGCCGCGCACCCACTATCAGGCGGGCGGCCAGAAGCTCACTTTCGGCAACGAGGGGCTTTTCCGGCGGATGCGCAACTGGTTCTCCTGAGATTTCGGCGAGGCGCCGCCCCCGTCTGCATAACACCGCCCTCCGTGGGAACTTATCCAGACGGCGTTTGACATCACCCCCGCCGTGTGATAGAGTAAACGCCGGTCTTTTGCCGCGTCATTTTCTTCCATAGGAGCTACCCCTCACCATGGGCCTGAGCAAGAAGCAGCAGAAAGTTGTCGAGCAGCTGGAACGGCGTGTTGAACTTTGCCGGGAGTTCATGAACGACTGGCTCCTGTTCAACCAGGTGCTGAGCAGCTACCCCAATTCGGGCGTGAACAAGGCCCAGCTTGAGAACCAGTTCCTGAAGATCAAGAGCAAGCTGGCGCGGGAGCACAAGGTGCTCCAGCAGTCGCTGATGGACGACTACACGCTGGACGGCAACACGATGAACATCATCAGCGGCGCCACCAGCCTGGAGGCGATTTACTCGCAGTCCGAGGTGGCCCTGAAGAAGCTCCAGACGGAGTGGCACCGCGCCTTCATCTCCATCAACGAGACCCTGGGCGTCATCGAGGACAAGAAGGGCCGCGCCGAGCGCGGCGAGAAGGTCTTCATCGTCACGGCCGACATGCTGGCCGGCGGCAAGGGCGGCGGGGGCGGGGGCGGCATGGCCCCCGGCACCAAGAACCTCCTCATCGCCGTGGCCGTCATCGCCGTCATCGCCGTCGTCATGTACTTCGACATCGGCGGCATCGGGTCCATGTACAAGAGCGCGCTGGGCATGCAGTGACCCCCGGCGCGGCGCGCCCCACGGGCGGGCTCCGGGCCGAACGTGAAGGAATCCAGGGTTGACCAAGCGGGAACTCGTCATCGAAATCGCCGACAGGCTGGGGTTCACCCAGGGGGAGGTGGCGGTCGTGGTGCAGGCCATGCTCGACACCGTGGTGGACACGCTGGCGCGGGGGGACCGCCTTGAGGTGCGCAATTTCGGCGTGTTTGAGACCAAGAGCCGCAACGCGCGCGCGGGCCGCAACCCGCGCACCGGCGCGTCCGTCGCCATCTCGAAGAAGCGTGTGGTGACCTTCAAGCCCGGCAAGGCCATCAAGGAGCTGGTGGACGCCGCCGGCCGCGAGACCCCGGCGCCGGACGGAGAGGCCTGAGCCGCGTCCGCCCCGCACCGCCGCCCCGCGGCGGCCCCCCTTCCCGTCAGGAAAGGCATGTCCCGTGAAAAAGGTGCTGTTTGTCTGTCTGGGAAACATCTGCCGTAGCCCCTCCGCCGAGGGGATGTTCCGCGCGCTCCTCGCGCGGCGCGGACTGGACCGCCGCTTCGGCGCCGATTCGGCGGGCACGAGCAACTGGCACGCCGGGGCCGCCCCGGACCCCCGGGCCCAGGAGGCGGCGCGCAAGCGGGGGGTGGACCTGTCCGGGCTGCGCTCCCGCTCCGTGTCCCCGGAGGATTTTGGGCGCTTCGACCTCCTTCTCGGCATGGACGAGAACAATGTGGCGGACCTGCTGGAGGACTGCCCCCCCGCGCTGCGGGACCGCGTGCGCCTCTTCACCGAGTTCACCGCGTCGCGCCCGGAGGGCGGCGTGCCCGACCCCTATTACGGCGGCCCCGAGGGCTTCGAGCGGATGATGGACCTGATCGAGGAGGGGGTGGGGGGCGTGCTGGCGCACCTGGAATCCCTGGAGGAGGGCGGGGGGTGAGCCTCTGGACGCGCCGGGCGGAAGAGGTGCTGGGGGCGGCGGTGGCCTCCTTTGCGCCCCTGGCCGGGGGTTGCGTGGGCGAGGTGTACCGCGCGCGCCTTTCCGACGGCCGCGACATCGCGGTCAAGGTGGGCCGCCGCGCCGCGTCCCGGCTCGACGTGGAGGGGCGCATGCTCTCCTTTCTCGCGGAGACGGGGACGATCCCGGTGCCGGAGGTGCTGCACGCCGAGCCGCGCCTGCTCGCCATGACCCTGCTGCCCGGCGCGAGCCGTTTTTCCCGCGCCGCGGAGGAGCACGCCGCCGGGCTGCTGGCCGCGCTCCACCAGGTGCGCGGCGCGGCGCACGGGCTGCCCTGGGACACCCTCATCGGCGGGCTGCCGCAGCCGAACACGCCCTGCGTTTCCTGGGTGGCGTTTTACCGGGACCGGCGGCTGCTGCACATGGCCGGCCGGGCGCTGGAGGAGGGCGCGCTTCCGCGCGAACTGCACCGCCGTCTGGCGGGTTTCTGCGGCCGGCTGGACGAGTGGCTTGAGGAGCCGGAGCACCCCGCGCTCCTGCACGGGGACGTCTGGACGACCAACGTGCTCGCCGAGGGCGGGCGCATCACCGGGTTTCTGGACCCCGCCGTCCATTTCGGCCACCCCGAGGTGGAGCTGGCCTTCATCACGCTCTTCAACACCTTTGGCGGGGCGTTTTTCGACGCCTACACCGGGCGGCACCCCCTGCGGCCGGGCTTTTTCGAGCTGCGGCGGGACATCTACACCCTGTACCCCCTGCTGGTGCACGCGCGCCTTTTTGGCGCGTCCTACCTCTCCGGCGTGGACAACACGCTGCGGCGACACGGCTTCTGACTTCTGCGC
>JAPXRP010000100.1:0-14646 GCA_033813475.1 Candidatus Hydrogenedentota bacterium | reverse complement strand
CCTCCCACACAAAGCCCCACTCCGTCATGCCCGGAACGGACGGAACAAAGCCCGCCGCGGGCGCATACGTCACGTTAACGACGTCCGACTCCCCGAAATCCCGGTTGCAGAAATACAGCGGCGTCCGGGGAGGGGAGAGGCGGTCAACGGCCTTCAGGGTGACGGTGCGCGAATCCATGTGCCGAGTATACCCCGGCGGGCGCGTGTGGGAAAAGCGGCGGTCTCCCCCTGGAAGGAAGACGAGGCCGGCGGGACGCCGGCGGTACGGGACTGCGCGCCGCTGGACGTTTTCGTACCGCTGGCGTCCCGCCGGCCTTGTCTTCGCCGGGCGCGGGTGCCGGAGCCGTGGCGGGAACGAGACTGCCGCGCTTCGCTCGCAGTGACGGGGGGTGGCCGTGGCGAGAACGAGATCGCTTCGGTCGCTGCGCTCCCTGCTAAGAAAGTACCGGGTTCGCTGGAGCGGCCGTGCCCCTGGGATCGCCAAGCTTCCCCTTGGCTTTCGGGGAAACACGGAGCGAACAGGCCCGCGCGGAAAAACCCAAGAGGCCAAGCTGGAGCTTGGCGATCCCAGGGGGCGCGCGGTTTGGGCGATGGAGGGTGCCGAAGCCGTGGCGAGACGGGAGGGGCGCGCGGCGTCTCCTTTTGGAGTGCGGCGGCAACGACGCCGCTTTGGTTCCCGGGAAAGAGCTGCCGTGAGGGGTGCGGCATGGATCCTCCCCGGGCAAAGCGGTGTCGCCGCTTCGCTCTGCCACCGCACTCCACACAACAGACGGACCCGCCAAGGACGTGCGGGGGCTCCCGCGACATCTGATGCCTGACACGCCTTTCTTCAACGACATTCCCACCCCCGGGCGGTCTGGGGCTCGCGATGACGGGGGCGCGTCCACGTTTTGCACCGCGTTTGGACGCGCGTGGGGCGGGAGGGTACAATGGGGGACGTTCGGATGGCGTCTGTGGGAGAAACTCCATGAAATACGCGCGTTTTGGAAAGACGGGCCTGCTGGTGTCCGAGGTGTGCCTGGGCACGATGACCTTTGGCAATGAGTCGGAGGAGGCGGTGTCGCGGGCGATCATGGACGCGGCGCTGGACCTGGGCATCAATTTCTTCGACACGGCGCACAATTACAACAAGGGCGTGACGGAGGAGATTGTGGGACGGTGGATCGGCCCGCACCGGGACCAGATCATTCTGGCGTCGAAGGTCTTCTTCCCCTTCGGCGGGGGCCGGAACGACGAGGGGCTGTCGCGGCGGAACATTTTGGCGTCGGTGGAGCGGTCGCTGCGGCGGCTGAACACAGACTATCTGGACATTGTCTATCTGCACCACTGGGACGAGCATGTCCCGGTTGAGGAGTCCGTGCGGGCGATGCACACGGCCATTGAGCAGGGGAAGGTGCGGTACTGCGGGGTGTCCAACTTCGCGGCATGGCAGGCCATGGCGGCCCTCGGCGCGGCCCGGCAGCACAACCTCCACGCGCCGGTGTGCTTCCAACCCATGTACAGTCTGATCAAGCGCCAGGTGGAGGTGGAAATCCTGCCGATGGCGGCGCATGAGGGGCTGGCCGTGGTGCCCTACAACGCCATCGGCGCGGGGGTGCTCACGGGCAAGTATCTGGCGGGCGGCACGGGGCGCCTCCACGAGACGGAGATGTACCGCCAGCGCTACGCGGACCCCGGATACATGGAGGTGGCGGGGCGCTTTGTGGAGCACGCGCGGGAGCGGGGCGTGCCGCCCGCGGCGCTGGCCATGGCCTGGGTCATGGCCCACCCCGCGGTGACCTCGACCCTGTTCGGCTGCCGGAACCTGGAGCAGTTCCGGGACACGCTCCAGTGCCTGGACCTGCGGCTCACCCCGGAGGAGCGGGCGGCCGTTTCCGCGCTCTCCCCCGCGCCGCCCCACGCGACGGACCGGGAGTCCATGGACGCCATGAAGGCGCGCGGATGGTGAGCCGCGCTTTGCAATGCGCGCGCGGGCTCCGCTACGATGGGACCGGGCATGACGCGCCCTCCGAGGAGAACCCCCATGGGGCTGCTTGACAAACTGAAAGCGCTGCGTTCCGGCAAGAAAGCGGAGGCCAAGGGAACGGCCGCCGCGGCCGCTGTGGACTACGAGTTCGAGCTGTCCAATGTGGGCCCGTACCGCATTCTGGCGCCGGTGGGCAGCGGGGGCATGGGCACGGTGTACAAGGCCCTCGACCCGGTCAAAGACGACACCATCGCCATCAAGGTGCTGCACAAGACCTACGACCTCGACAAGAAACGCCGCAAGAAGGACTACATCGGGCGCGAGGTCATGATCGCCGCCAGCCTCGACCACCCGGCCATCATCAAGATGCGGAAGACCATCGTGGAGCAGGAGGACAACGAGGGGAACATCCGCCGCTGCCTGCTGATGGAGTTCGTTGACGGCTACAACATGAAGTACTTCATTGAAAACCGGGTGCTGACGGTCAAGCAGATGATTGACATCTGCATCCGCCTGTGCGAGGGGCTGGACTTTCTCCACCAGCACTCGGTCATCCACCGCGACATCAAGCCGGCCAACTTCCTCTTCTCCAAGGACGGGCGCGACATCAAGATCGTGGACTTCGGGCTTTCCAAGTCCACCTCCAGCTGGCGGCTGCGCTGGATGAAGGAGACCGGGGGCACCCGCCTCTACATGTCGCCCGAGCAGCTCCGAAAGAAGAACCTGGACGGCCGGTCCGACATTTTCTCCTTCGGCATCACCATGTTCGAGCTGTTCACGGCGTGCCACCCCTGTTCGGGCCTCACTGTCCGGGAGAAAATCAAGCAGATCATCAGCCCCGCATATGATTTCCCGATTCCCTCCTCCGTCAACAAGGAGATTCCAGACCGGCTGGACCGGGTGATTCTCAAGTGTCTCAGGAGGGATGTCAACCGGCGCTATCAGTCCTGCACGGAGCTCCTTCTGGATCTCAAGCGCGTCTACGAAAGGCAATTCCGCATTTAATGGCAAGAAAAAAGAAAAGCGTGTTCTTCAGAAAGTCCGGCGGGGACGGCGGTCTGTTCCGCATTCTGGCCGTGCTGGTGGTTCTTTCCGCCATCGGCGGCGCCGGGCTCTACGCCTACCGCCACGGGGCGGGACGCGTGCTCCAGCTGGCCGCGCCTTCGCCTGAAACGGCGGCCAAGGCGGTGGAGGACGCGCGCGCGCAGCTGGCCGGGGGCAACCCCGACGCGGCGCACGAGGCCCTCAAGCCCGCGTTGCGCGTCCGCGAGCCGCGCGTGGCGGGCCCCGCGATTCTGTGTCTGGCCGACATTCTGAACGCCCAGGGAAAGCCGGCGGAGGCCCTGGCAGCCCTCGAAAAGGGCATGGGCGACCTGGCGGGCACCCCGGAATACCCGGTGCTTGTGGCGCGGATTGCGGCGGAGCATGAAAAGGCGGGCCGGGCGGACGAGGCCCGAAGCCTCTATGGGCAACTTCGGGAGAACGCCCCCCCTGAGATGCAGGCGGCGGCCCTCTGCGGGCTGGGCCGGATGAAGGAGGCCGAGGGCGACCTGAACGGCGCGCGGGACCTTTTCCGCGAGGCCGCGGAGCGCGCGCCGTGGGACAGTCCCGCCTGGAACGAGGCACTCGCCCCCCTGGGCCGCCTGAATGTCCAGCTCATCTTTTCGCCGGGAGAGACCCCGGAGAGCAAGGTGTACACGGTGGAGCGGGGGGACACGCTGATCAGCATCGGAATCAAGCTGAACACCACCCAGGCCCTGCTGATGCGGGCCAACAACCTGTCCGACGGACAAACGCTGTCCCCGGGCCAGCGGCTCAAGTACACCCCCAAGGATTTTCAGATTGTCATCGAGCGGTCCACCTGCCGTCTCTTTCTGCTTGACGGCCGGGGCGTCTTCAAGACGTACCGGACCGGACTCGGCATGCCTGGGCCAGACACTGAGACCGCCCTCGGTAAGTACATCATCGGCGACAAGGAAAAGGACCCGGTATGGCACAAGAAAGGGGTTCCCGCCATTCCCGCAGGCGACCCCGCAAATGAACTCGGAACCCGGTGGATGCCGCTTAAACCGCAAGAACCCAATCTGAAAACGGACTTGGGTATCCATGGTACCATCGCCCCGGACAGCATTGGGAAATACAGTTCCCACGGGTGCGCGCGCATGTTGAACGAGGAGGTCGAGGAGCTTTGGGACCTTGTGGTGCGCTCGACCCCCGTCGCCATTGTGGAGAAGTACATTCCGGGCATGCCGCTGGAGCCCGGCGCCGGGGACGCGCAGGGCGTCCCGGCCGAATCCCCGCCGGCGGAAGCCCCGGCAGCCGCTTGATTTTCGGCCCCAATAGGGGGATAATCCCCGCCTCCCCCCTTGTGGGCGGAGGCAAGGTGTAGGAGCGTGTCAAAGCCCGGTGAACAACATTCCCTGATGAACCGTGTGCTCGCCCAGAGGATGCCGCTTTCCATGCCCGGCGTGTGCGCCCGGGTTCACGATCCCGCCGTTTTCGCGGCCCTGCTCGCCGAGGCCGCCAAAATTGTCCTCTCCCGGGACGATGAAAGCCTTTGCGTTGTCGGGGATGCGGAGACGCTCAACTGGCTCCCCCCTGCGGCGAAAACCGTGCAGGGGCGCGCGCGGGCCTATTGTGTGGCGGGAAGCCGGGGGGAGGGACAGTGCCCTGCGGGATTCACCTGTGTCCGGAGCGCCAGCCCCCTCGGCCCGGGGGACCGCATTTTTGCCGCCCTGTCCCCCGAGATCAGTGTGGCCTTGTTCGCCTGGGAACCTGTCGCCAACGCGGGGGAGGGCTTCTTCCACGGCGGCTGGACCGTCCAGCGGTCCACGGTCGCCCATCTCGCGGAAATGGTGCTCGGGCCGGAACTGCTTTCCGGAGCCCGAAATGGACACCAGAACGACTCGGACGACAACCCCGCCCTTTCCACGGCCATGCGCCTGACGGCGCTGCAAACCGAGGCCCTGGAGCGCCTGGCCATCACGGATGAGCTGACGGGCACGCGCAACCGCCGCTATGTGCGCGAGCGTCTGGACCAGGAATGCGAGCGCGCGGCACGCTATGACATTCCCCTGTCCTGCATCATGCTCGACGTGGACGACTTCAAGGTGGTCAACGACTCTTGGGGCCACGCGGCGGGGGACAGCGTCCTCAAGGAACTCTGCCGGCGCATCCACCGGCACATCCGAAAGGTGGACCTTCTCGCCCGCTATGGCGGCGAGGAATTTGTGGTTCTTCTGCCGCAAACCGGCATGCCGGGCGCCATGCTCGAGGCCGAGCGCATCCGCAAGGCCGTGGCCGGCGCCCCCTTTGAGCACCTTCCCCCCGGCATGCGCATCACCGCGAGCCTGGGCGTGGCGCTTTTTGACCCGGAGACCATGGAGGGGGGCGGGGACTTGTTGAAAGCCGCGGACACGGCGTTGTATCGTGCGAAGAGCCTCGGCAAAAACCGTTCCGAGGCATTTCAGGAAAAGGAAGACAAGACATGAGACTTTCCCCCCTTTCGTTGCTTTCGGCCGGCGTGCTTCTCTGCGTGGTGTGCGGGGGGTGCTCCCTGATTCCCCGGCCCCTCGTGTCCCACCGGGTGGACTATTCGGGCTTGCAGGAGGCCGATCTCCGCGGCGCGGCCGAGGCCGTCGAGGGGGCTGTGAAGGCGGGAAACCGCGACTTTACCCCGGAGAACCGGGGGGAGATCGTGCTGGACACCCCGGAAATCGTGCAGGCCGTCCGGACGCGCGCGGCGCGCGCGGCGCTGGTGGAGAAGCTGCTGGCCAGCGGCTTCGCCGTGGAGCAGCGCAACGGGCTGATTTCCCTGGTCCGCGGGTCGGCCTACAAAAAGGCCACCACCTCGCGGGACCGGGACAAGAACGCCCTGGTGGTGATGAGTGAAAACGCCAACCGCTGGACCATTTACGAGGGCGTGCTCAACGCGTCCAACCTGAAATCCAAGGCGCTGGGCGCCATCCAGGACGCGTTCTACCAGGCGCGGGTTGCCCAACTGAGCCCCGGAACGCAGTACGAGGACGCCGGGGGAAACCGGACCACCAAGTAAGGGACGGGGTGGGGCTCAGAGGCCGCGCACGGCCGCGAGCACCTCTTCCGCGTGGCCTTCCGGCTTGACCTTGGGCCAGAGGTGGGCGATTTTGCCCGCCGCATCCACGAGAAAGGTGGCCCGCTGGATGCCCATGTACGTCTTGCCGTACATGCTTTTCTCCACCCAGACGCCGTAGGCCGCCGCCGCCGCATGCTCCTGATCCGACAGCAGCCGGAAACCCAGCCCGTATTTTTTCTGGAATTTGCAGTGAGAGTCGGGGGAGTCCGGGCTGATGCCCAGCACTTCGGCACCGGCTTTGGCGAACTCCGCCCCCAGCGCCGCAAACCCCTTTGCCTCGACCGTGCAGCCGGGCGTGTCGTCCTTGGGGTAGAAATAGACGACCACGGGCTTCCCGCGCAAACCGGAAAGGCTGACCACCTTTCCCTCTCCGTCCGGCAGCGAGATGTCGGGGGCCCTGTCCCCCGCGCTGGGCATACTGGAAGTTTTAGCCATCATGTGCTCTCCCATGCGTTGTTTCCCCCAAAAACACCGCCCGAAGCGCAGCCATTCCGGGCGAGCAGCCTCACACCTCCAGAATGCCCCGGATTCTCCGCCCGACCGCCCCCAGCGAAGGAAGCGCCGCACCGTCGCCCGTCTCCGGGAGCATGCCCGATATGCCCTCAAGCACCGCCATCATGACCCCGGCGCGCCACCGGGCGGCCGGACGCGCGGCCTCGTCCTGCAGATAGGCCACGTCCCGCAGCAGGGCCCGCCGGACTTCGCCGTCGACCGCGCAGAATTCCGCCTCATCCGCCAACTGAGCCAGCAGGAGGGGAAGATCGGCCCGCTCCGCCTCGCACTGGTCCGGAAGGGGCGGGTATTTGGCGTCGAACACGATCCGGTTCTCGACCAGGTCTATCCCGTTCGCCGTGATCCGCGCGCCGGAGAAGAGGGGGGGACGGTATCCCAACATCATCTCCACGAGGCCCCGGTCCGCCAGATAGTGCATGTTGAACATGAGATCCCGCCGATCCCCGGAAACCGCGGGAAGCAGCCGCTCGGGTTCAACCATCTCCAGGGGGTCTTCCCGGTATTGCTGGTACAGCGCCTTCAGGAGCGCGCGGCGAACATGCCTGTAGTGACGGTCCGACATGCCCCGATTATACCGCAGGCCGAAAACGCGGCGCGCAAAGTTTCCGCCGCCGGGAAACAAAAGAGCGGTCCGTGAGGTTATCAAATCAATAAAAATTGCGGCTTGGCGGCGAAAGCACTATAATTCCGGTGCCAAAACCCCGCCGAAAGTGAGCCCCGGCCAGGGGAACGCAAAGGACACCACCATGACGGAACAAGTTTATATATTTGACACCACCCTGAGGGATGGAGAGCAGTCTCCCGGCGCAAGCATGGACGAGGCCACCAAGGTGCAGATGGCCCTTCAGTTGGACCGTCTGGGCGTGGACGTGCTGGAGGCGGGGTTCCCCATCGCTTCTCAGCAGGAGTACGATGCGGTGAAGCGGGTTGCCGGTGCGGTGAAACGCGCGAGCGTGGCCGCCCTGGCCCGCGCGCTGGACAAGGACATCGAGCGCGCCGCCTCCGCCCTGGAGCCCGCCGTCCGCCCGACCCTCCACACCTTCATCGCCACGTCGGAAATCCACATGGAGCACAAGCTCCGCATGAGCCGCCAGCAGGTGCTGGACAACGCGGGGAAGGCCGTCGCCCTGGCGAAGAAACTGGTGCCCCGCGTGGAGTTTTCGGCGGAGGACGCCACCCGCTCCGACTGGGACTTTCTCGCCCAGGTCACGGCTGTGGCGATTCAGGCGGGCGCCGACGTGATCAACCTGCCCGACACGGTGGGCTTCACGACGCCGGACGAGATCCGGGAGATGTTCCGCCACGTCATCGCCAACGCCCCGGGCTCCGACCGGGTCATTTTCTCCACGCACAACCACAACGACCTGGGCCTGGCCGTGGCGAACGCCCTGGCCGCCGTGGCGGGGGGCGCGCGCCAGATCGAGTGCACGGTGAACGGCATCGGCGAGCGCGCGGGCAACACCTCCCTGGAGGAGGTGGTGATGGCCATGCACGTCCGCCACGACACCTGGCCCTTCACCTGCGGGATCACCACGGAGGAGATCGTGCCGGCGAGCACGGCCCTCAGCAAGCTGACCGGCCTGGCCGTGCCCTTCAACAAGCCGATCGTGGGGCGGAACGCCTTCGCCCACGAGTCGGGCATCCACCAGCACGGCATGATCGCCAACCGCAGCACCTATGAGATCATGACCCCGGAGTCCGTCGGCCGCAAGCGCAGCGAACTGATCCTGGGCAAGCACTCGGGCCGCGCCGGCCTCGCCAAGCGCTGCGCCGAACTGGGCTACGCGCTGAGCGAGGAGGAGGTGACCCAGCTCTACGAGCGCTTCATCGCCCTGGCCGACAAGAAGAAGGAGGTCTTCGACGACGACCTGCGCATGCTGGTCCTGGGCGTGCAGCAGGAGAGCTTTGAGGTCTTCCGGCTGGAGCAGGTCCACATCTCCGGCCATGACCCGGCCATGGCGCTCATCAAGCTGCGCCGCGGCGACCAGCAATTGATGGACACCGCCGTGGGCGACGGCCCGGTGGACGCCGCCTTCCGCGCCGTCGAGCGCATTGTCGGCGTGTCCGGGCGGCTGGAGCAGTTCGAGATTCGCGCGACCACGCCCGGCAAGGAGGCCCTCGGCGAGGCCTACGTCATCGTCACCTTCGACGGGCGCCAGTACCGCGGCAACGGCGCCAGCACGGACATCATCGAGGCGGCCGTGCTCGCCTTCCTCAACGCGGCGAACAAGCACATCGTCTACGTCGAGTCGCAGCAGCAGGCCTCCGGCCGGAAGAACGGCGCGCAGGACTGAGTTCCCGCCGCGCGTCCCGCCGCCGGGTGAAAAGTTGACAATCCGGGCGTCTGTCGGGTACACTCTTCGGGCACTGCCGGATGGCCAAATTGGTAAGGCTCCTGACTCTGGATCAGGTAACTCTAGGTTCGAATCCTAGTCCGGCAACCAGACAGTTTAATCCCCGCCGGGGGCATCCCGGCGTCCCATACAGTGGCCCGCTCATCTAGGGGTTAGGATGCAAGATTCTCAGTCTTGTCACAGGGGTTCGAATCCCCTGCGGGCTACCATGGACATTTCAAGACCCGCGAGTCAGCTCGCGGGTCTTTTTTTTTGTCCGCCGCCGCCCCCTGCCGATTTGAGCGGGCCCCGCCCCCCGTGCATACTACCGGGGCACAAAAAACTCACCCAGGGAGACCGCGCCAATGGACAGTCCCTTCTTGAACCGCCGCACCTTCCTCGGCGCATCGCTCGCGGCGATGTCCGCAGGCGCGCTGGGCCGGCAGGGCGCGGCCGCAGCCCAGGACGTGTCAGGAAGGCCCAATGTCCTGTTCATCGCCGTGGACGACCTGCGCCCGCATCTGGGCTGCTACGGCCACAGCGAGGTGATCACGCCGAACATGGACCGTCTGGCTTCCCGCGGAATGGTTTTCGAGCGCGCCTATTGCCAGCAGTCCATCTGCATGGCCTCCCGCGCCAGCCTGCTGAGCGGATACCGCCCGGACAAGGGGGACATGTTCCATTGCGGCCCGCTGTACAAGCATGTGCCCGATGCCCTGCCGGTGAACCGCCACTTTCTCGACAGCGGGTATGAGGCCGTCTCCATCGGAAAAATCTACCACCACAAGAGCGACGAGAAGCGGGGCTGGAGCAGGGAGGCTTTCCACGCCAAGAGGGAATGGGAGGGGAGGGGGTACGTCACCCCCGAGGCGGCCGCCCTGGCACGCGACTATGATGAGAAACATCCCGAGGCCAGCCGCAAGGGGATGGGGCCCGCCTTTGAATGCGCCGATGTTCCGGACAGCGCCTATGAGGACGGCCTGGCCGCCGACAGGGCGCTGGAGGAGCTGAATCGCCTCAAAGACCGCCCCTTCTTTCTCGCCGTCGGATTTCACAAGCCGCACCTGCCGTTCAACGCGCCCAGAAAGTACTGGGACCTGTACCGGGAGGAGGACATCCGCCCGGCCGCCAATCCCTTCGCCCCCAAAAACGCGCCCAAAGAGGCGCTCACGGACTGGGGCGAGCTGCGCGGATACCACGGAATCCCGGCAAGCGGTCCCCTGCCGGACGACCTGGCGCGTCGGCTGATTCACGGTTACCGCGCCTGCGTGTCCTACGCGGACGCACAAATCGGCCGCTTGCTTGACGAGTTGGACCGGCTGGACCTGTGCAAAAACACCATTGTGGTGCTCTGGGGCGACCACGGCTGGAAACTGGGCGAGCACGGAATGTGGTGCAAGCACACGAATTTCGAGCTGGACACGCACTCAACGCTGCTGATGAGCGCCCCCGGCATGAAGGCCGCGGGCGGGCGCACGCGGGCGCTCACTGAATTCGTGGACATCTACCCCACACTGTGCGATCTGGCGGGACTGCGAAAGCCGGGGCATCTCGAGGGGACAAGCCTGGCGCCCCTGCTGGACGATCCGGGAAAATCCTGGAAGGAGGCCGCCTACAGCCAGTATCCCCGGGGGACGGTCATGGGCTACTCCGTGCGCACCGACCGGCACCGCTACACCGAGTGGCGCCGCATCGGCGAAAAGAAGGTCCGGGCACGCGAGCTCTACGACCATGAAACGGACCCCGTGGAAAATGTCAACATCGCGGACGCGCCGGAGAATCGGGAAATCGTCGAACGTCACAGGGCGCTGCTGGAGAGGGGGTTTGCAACCATCGCACGCTAGCGGGGCCCGGCCTCCACACGCCGGGGGTGCACCCCGGAACAGACCCGCCCCGGCAGACGCCTACTCCCGGCCCCGGATGTCATAGATGATGGGGATGCGGACCTTGTCCCTGCGCTTGGGATCCTCGTAATACGTCGTGCTGAACAGGTAGTTCTTGGTCTTCCCGCCGCCGCGCAGCGCGAGCACCCTGAACCCGCGCAGGAAGTCGTTCTTCCCCTTCTTCGCCAGCAGCTCTATGATTTCCGGCAGGGCGTCCAGCGGCGCCCTTACGGGTTTGTTGTACTTGAACGTGTCAAACAGGATGAAGACGGGGGCGGGGTCCCCGGCGGGGTTGTCCCGCGCGGGCACGATGTCCCAGGCCATGTCCTTCTCGATGTCATGCCCGACAACAACCACATCGCGCGCGCACTGGGCCGCGTTCCGCACCCCATGCTCAAGAACGGCGTCGCCGAAGCGCTTGCGCCGCTTGCCGGGAGGGGGGGAGTAGATTTCGCTGACGAAAGGCGACAGCCCGGTCAGGTCAAAGCACTTCTGGGTGTAGGGTTTCGCGCCCTTCGTGACCACCACCGTCAGGGCGCCGGCCCGGAGGAGCTTCTCCAGCCCCTCAATCGAGCCGCGGCGGCGCTGGAGGAAACGGTCCTTCTCCTGCTCGATGTACGCGTACAGTTTCTCCTGCCAGGCGACAAAGGCGTCGGTGACCATGGGCGACCCCCGCCCGTACTGCGCCTCAAAACTGTACCAGGCGTCCTCCTCCTTCTTTATCCGGATGGTGCGCAGCTCGGGCTCCCAGACAAGGAGAAGCTCGTCGTTGTCGAGCAGGGAGACCTTTCCCCTCAGGTCTATGGACCCCGCCCTCCCGAAACTGAGCACAAAGGAGGCAAGGTCTGAAAGCTTGGAAACAATGCCCCCCAGCACATTCGCATACCCGGGGATAGTGCGCATCGTCATTCAGTACTCCTCGAACCACCCATCACCATAGGCCAATTCACCGGCACGAATGCACCCCCTGTGCGGAGGCGCCTCCGCCTCCGGGCACGTCGTACGGCCCCTAAACTCTCTTCACGCCAAGCGGCCCCTTGGGCCCGGTCAAGGCGGCTAACACCCCGGCGGCCCGCACGCGAAACGCGGAACCCGGCCAGGAGCCCTGCCGGCCTCTCCCGGAAAGAATACATTTATCCCGCGTCTGTTTTCCAATGTTTTCACGCCGAATTCAGGCACCCGCCGAAAAGAAGGGCAGCCTGTTACACTAACTGCGGGCGCTTTGGGAACACCCCCGCCCCGGAAATGCCGGACAAAACCGCCGGAGAACAGGACGCATGCCGCACAGACACCCCGCCGGACACGCGAAACTTCCAAGAGCGGCCGCTCTCTTGTTTCTGACGGTTTTCGCGGGCTCCTTCGCCGCCCGCGCCGATCCCCGGACACTCACCTTTGCCGGCCGGGAATGGACCGTCCGTTCCGGCGAGGGCGGTCCGGGGCCAAACAACTGGTCCGACAGCCCCGAAAGCGTCTGGGTGGACGGGGAGGGGCTCCACCTGAAGGTCCGAAAGAGTGACGGCGTCTGGCACTGCGCCGAAGTGGCCACCGTCCTGCCCACGCGCCACGGGATGCACCGGTTCCACCTGACCGGAAGGACGGACCTCCTCGACAGGAATGTTGTCGCCTCGCCGTTTCTGTACAGGGACGACGAAAGGGAGGTGGACATCGAGTTCTCAAGATGGGGAAGGGAGAGGGGGCCCAACACGCAGTACGTTGTGCAGCCCTTCCAGAAGAAGGGAAACATTCACCGGTTTGCCGCCGCTCCGGCCGGAGAGGCCACCACACACTGCATGGACTGGCACCCCGGCCACATCCACTTCCTGAGTTTTCCGGGGCATGCCGACGCGCCCGGCGCGGCGCGTGGGGGTGTCCGGGAATGGACCTACAAAGGCCCGGACAATCCCCGCGAGGAGGACGGCCTGCGCGTGCACATCAACCTGTGGCTGGTGCGGGGCATGCCGCCTTCAGACGGAAAGGAGGCGGAGTTTGTCGTGAAGAACGCGGCACTGCCGCCGGTGGAGTCGCCCCAAAACAAGAGCGGCCGCACGCCCCCAAAAGGGGACGCCGGCCGCGCGGAAAAACCATCGGCGAAAGACTAGGCCAGCCGCTTCGCTATCCATTCGCGGTTGCGGACCGCCGAGTCGTGGGGGTTCCGGTCTTCCGGCTCGTCCTCCCAGGAATACCAGCCCGAGTATCCGGCCGCCTTCAGCGCGGCCATGCACTCCTCGACGCGGGCGACGCCCTCGCCCAAGAGGCAGGTATGGTGCGCCCCGGCGGCTTTGACGTCCTTCAGGTGGGTGTGGCGCACGAGGGGCCCCAGTTCGCGGATGATGTCGGGCCCCGAAACGCCCTGGGTGCCAAACCACCCGGTGTCCGCGCAGACACCCAGCCACTCGTTGCCGCCGCCGATGACGTCAAGGAGTTCCTTGGCCGTCTTCTGCGGGTGGTTCTCCAGGTTAAAACGGACGCCCGTCTCCCTGCACAGCGCCGTCGCCTGGTCGGGCGTCAGGTCGCCGATCCATCCGTTGATCTGGGGAATGCCGAGAGCGAGGCAGATGTCCACCGTCTTGCGGCTGAACGTGCCGCCGTACCCGATGGCCTGAAGGCCGTTGTCGTCCAGGGCGGCCTTCCAGGCGGCGCAGCGCTTCTTGTCCATGGCCTCCGGCGCGGCGTGGGCCTCCCACACCTCCACGGCCTTGAACCCGTGCGACGCGACCTTCGCGCAGACGGCGCGCCAGGCGGCCTCGTCCGTGGCGGCCACGGTCTTCTTGTGCTGCTCGCCCCACTGGGCCAGTTCAAAGCGCCAGTCCGTCACCTGCGCCACCAGGTTCGCCGTGACGAAGGCGATGCGGTCCGCGCCCGCCGCGCGCGCGGGAACCCCGGCGCCCAGCGTGCCGACAGCCGTCACCGCCGCCCCGGAGGCGACGGAGACACCCAAAAACGCGCGGCGCGACACACCCTTTTTCTCTTCCATGGCCGATCTCCCTGCCGCTTTCGCGGCGGTCACACGCTCCAGGGGCTGCGGTAGTCGCGGGTGAGCCACTTCGGATCCCCGCTTCCGGGGGCGAAGGCCATCTCCTTCGGCAGCCACTTGATCGCCGAATGGTTGTAGTAGGCCTGGTTGAACAGGTGGCAGCAGATGGCGCTGCGGCCGCCGACCTCCTCGTTGGTGACGGGGCGCTTGCGCGCCTCGACGCAGTCCAGAAAGTCCCGGATGTGGTCGCTGCTCTCGTACAGCTTCACCTTGGCGTCCTTCAGCCACTCCTTCTCCACGAAGCTGATGGCCGACCCGAGGGAGCCGCCGTCCTCCCGGTTGGTGAACCCGGCGATCTTCTTGCCGTCGCGCCAGAACTCGAAGCGGCCCCGGTTCACCTTGACCTCGCCCTCGCCGCCGAAGAAGTGCGCGCCGTAGCCGTCGGTGTGGATGAGGGTTATCTTGTCGCCATAGTGCAGCACCGCGCCGTTCTTGGCGTTCGGATCCGCCGGCGGGGTGACGGCGTCCGGGCCGCTCTCGTCCATGCCCAGGCCCCACTGGGCGATGTCCACATGGTGGGCGCCCCAGTCGCAGACCATGCCGCCGCCGTACTCCTTGTAGTTGCGCCAGTCGGGAAAGTGGTCGTGGATGCCGCGCGGGCTGAGGACGGAGCTGTAGGGCCGCATCGGCCCGGGGCCGCACCACATCTCCCAGTCCAGCCCGGGCTCCATGTCCTCCTCGGGCAGGTCGCAGGGAATTCCGGGAGGCCCGAAACTGCACTCCACCCGGCTGATCTCGCCGATCGCGCCATTGCGCACCAGCTCGCAGGCCACGCGGAACTCGGCCATGGACCGCTGCATGGA
>JAPXRP010000099.1:0-14963 GCA_033813475.1 Candidatus Hydrogenedentota bacterium | reverse complement strand
CTGCTGGAGCTGATCCCGCTTCCCGACACGAAGCCCGAGGTGATGGCGCAGATGGCGGCGTTCGGCGAGAACATCCTGGGCAAGGGGATCGTGTACGCGAAGGACACGCCGAACTTTGTGGCGAACCGGATCATCACCTTCGCCATGCAATACCTGATGCACGAGATGACGAAGGCGGGGCTCTCGGTGGAGGAGGTGGACGCGCTGACGGGCACGAACATCGGCCACGCGAGCTCGGCGACCTTCCGCACGGCGGACCTGGTGGGCCTGGACACGCTGCAGAAGGTGGTGGGCAACGTGCGCACGGGCTGCCCGGACGACGAGCGGCTGGACCTCATGCAGGGTCCGGACTGGTTTGACGCGATGGTGGCGAAGGGCCTCTACGGCAACAAGTCGGGCGGGGGCTTCTACAAGAAGACGGACGAGAAGGACGAGAAGGGCAAGAAGATCGTGCTCGGCTTCGACCCGGCGACGGGAGAGCACCGGGCGCCGGTCAAGCCGAAGTTCGCCTGCACGGGCGCGGTGCGCGGCGTGGACTCGGTGGACGAGAAGCTGCGCATCATGCACCTGGGCGAGGACAACGGCTCGAAGTTCCTCTTCAGCTTCTTCGCCAACCTGGCGCAGTACGCGGGGAACCGCATCCCCGAGATCGCGGACGACATCGTCAACATTGACAACGCGTGCAAGTGGGGCTTCGCGTGGGAGCGCGGCATCTTCGAGACCTGGGACGTGCTGGGCTTCGACGCCGTGTGCGAGAGGATGGCGGCGGAGGGCGTGGCGCTGCCGCCGGTGGCCGAGGCGCTGAAGGCGGCGGGCGGCGGGTCCTTCTACAAGCTGGAGAACGGGAAGCGGATGTACTTCGACCTCGCGTCGAAGTCCTACAAGCCCGTGCCCGTGAACCCGCGCGAGCTGGTGCTGGCGAACGTGAAGACGGACAGCACGCGCGTCGTGCAGAAGTTCGACGACGCGAGCCTGGTGGACCTGGGCGACGGCATCCTGTGCGCCGAGTTCCACTGCAAGATGAACGCCATCGGCCCGGACATCATCGCCGCGCTCAACGCGGGGGTGGACCTGCTGGAGGCGGGCAAGTTTGAGGGGATGATCCTGGCGAACCAGGGCCCGCACTTCAGCGCGGGGGCGAACCTGATGCTGGTGCTGGGCGCGGCCATGCAGGGGCAGTGGGACTTCATCGAGAACATGGTCCACGAGCTCCAGGGCGTGGGCATGCGCATGAAGTACTGCCCGAAGCCCGTGGTCGGCGCGCCGCACCACTACACCTTCGGCGGCGGCGTGGAGCTGAACCTGCACACGGACAAGGTCGTGATCGCGGGCGAGACCTACGCGGGGCTGGTCGAGGTCGGCGTGGGCGTGATCCCGGCGGGCGGCGGCACCAAGGAGCTGCTGGTGCGCGCGCTGGAGAACATTCCGGCGAACGTGGCGGCGGACCCCTTCCCCTTCGTGCGGCGGGCCTTTGAGAACATCGCCACGGCGAAGGTCGGCACGAGCGGCGCGGAGGTCGTCGAGCTGGGCTACTTCCGGACGACGGACATCGTGCTTCCGAACTTCGACCACCAGGTGCAGCGGGCGAAGGACGTGTGCCTCGGCCTGATCCGGGCGGGCTACACGCCGCCGAAGCCCCCGCGGCTGTACGCCCTGGGCGAGACCAGCCTGGCGGCGTTCCGCGCCGCGGTCTGGGGGATGAACCAGGCCGGGTTTGCCAGCGAGCACGACATGCTCATCTCGGAGCATCTGGCGAAGATCCTGTGCGGCGGCGACCGCATGCAGGGCGCGCCGATGACCGAGCAGGACGTGTTGGACCTTGAGTGCGAGGCCTTTGTCAGCCTCTGCGGAACCGAGAAAACCCAGGCGCGCATCCAGAACATGCTTGCAACCGGCAAGCCCCTGCGCAACTAACCGGAAAAGGAGTCCCCTCATGGAAAAGGCATACATTGTTTCCGCGGTGCGCACCGCGGTCGGCAAATCCAAGGCGGGCAGCGCCATCGCCCACGTGCGTCCGGACGACCTGGGCGCGGTGGTGATCCGCGAGGCCGTCAAGCGCTCTGGCGTCCCCGCCGAGCGCATCGGCGACTGCGTCATGGGCTGCGCCTTCCCCGAGGCGGAGGCCGGCATGAACGTCGGCCGCATCGCCCAGCTCGCGGCGGGGCTGCCCGACACGATCCCCGGCGAGACCGTCAACCGTTTCTGCTCCTCGGGCCTGGAGGCCATGACCACGGCGGCGATGAAGATCGAGCTGGGCATGGTGGACGCCGCCATTGCGGGCGGCCTGGAGTCCATGAGCGTCATTCCGCTGGGCGGCAACAAGACCTGCCCCAATCCGTCCCTCACAAAGACGAACCCGCGCGCCTACACCGGCATGGGCCAGTGCGCGGACAACGTGGCGAAGGACTTCGGCATCACGCGCGAGGAGTGCGACGCGTGGGCGCTGCGGAGCAACCAGCGCGCCGCCGCCGCCATCGAGAAGGGCCTCTTCAAGGAGGAGATTGTTCCCCTTGAGGTGACCGGGCCGAACGGCAAGACCTTCGTCTTCGACACCGACGAGGGCCCGCGCGCCGACACGACGCTGGAGGGCCTGACGAAGCTGCGGCCCGCGTTCGCCGCGTCGCCCAAGCTGGGCATCCACACGGCGGGCAACTCCAGCCAGACGAGCTGCGGCGCCGCCGCGGTGGTCATGGTCAGCGAGGCCGTCCTCAAGGAGTTGGGCCTCAAGCCGCTGGCGAGGCTGCGCGGCTATGCCGTCGCCGGGGGCGATCCGGGCTATCTCGGGCCGCCCCAGGTGCCCGCGATCCTCGACGCCTGCAAGCAGGCGGGCATCTCGGTCGAGGACATCGGCCTGGTCGAGTGCAACGAGGCCTTCGCCGCCCAGACGCTGTACGTGGTGAAGAACCTCAAGCTGAGCGAGGACATCGTGAACGTGAACGGCGGCGCGATCGCCCTCGGCCACCCGCTCGGCTGCACGGGCGCCAAGCTCGCCACCCAGCTCATCCACGAGATGCGCCGGCGGGGCGTGAAGTGGGGCCTGGAGACGATGTGCATCGGCGGGGGCATGGGCGCCGCGGGCGTCTTTGAACTCTGCGACTGATTTTTGGCTCTGCGTCAAGGGGCCGGGACGGCGCGACGGCGGGACTACCACCCGCCGCCGCGCTTACGTTTTTTGTGGCGGGACTGATGACCGCCCTCTGCAGCCGGGGGAGACCGGGGACCCATCTATAGTGTCTGCGCACGGAGCGGGGATATATAGGGGGCCGGCCCCGGTTCTGCGCGCCCCATATATGGGCTCTTGTCGGGAATCAACCCAATATATGGTTGCAAAATCGCCGGGCTTCTGCTAGACTGGTGCCGGTGTCAGGGCCGCCTCGTCGTCAAGGGAGCCTGTACGGTGCAGAAACATGGGTCGCTGAGTCACAGATGCCGGTGCTACACGCTGGGGGTTTGCACCCTCATCGTGACGGCCACCCTGATGGTCTCGCTGAACGGCGACGGGTTTGACGCGGCGCTCCAGGACGGGCGGCCGATTGACGGCATGCTGTCGGTGCCCAACACACTGGGGCCGCTGGGGGCCTTTCTCGCGGGGACGCTCTCCCTCTTCTTCGGCGACGCGTCGCACCTGCTCTACGCGGTGACGTTCATCTGGATGCTGATGCTGTTCCGCCTGCAGCCGCTGGACCGTCCGGCGACCCGTCTGGCGGGGCTGACGCTGCTGACCGGGGCGGCGGCGGGGCTGGCGCAGATGGACTTCGCGTCGGGGTGGAGCAACAACGCGGCCGGGGGGCTGGTGGGGGCCTTTGTGACGGACCGCGTTTTAATGCCGTGGTTTGGGTTTGCGGGGTCGCAGGTGATCGGCGTGATGACGGCGGTCATCGGCCTCCTGCTCTGCACCGATTTCCTGTTCATCCACCTGCTGGTGTGGGCGGGCCGCGCCGTGGCGGTGCTGGGCCGCGTGCTGCTGTATCTGGCGGCCGTGTGCACGGGCATGGGCGGCCACTACCGCCGCTGGCGCACGGAGCTGCGCATCCGCCGGGCGCGAGCGCGTGTTTCCCTGCGGCCCGCGGATGAGGCGCCGCCGGACGCGCCCCCCGGGGCGGCGCCCGCCGAATCCGCCCCCGCCGCGCAGGACCTCCGGTCGCCGTGGAGCGGCGAGCCGGTCATCAAGGGCGCCGGGGCTTCCGCGCCCGCCCCGCCCGCGCCCGCGGTGCGCAGGCGTTCCGATCCGCCGTATCCCGAAACGGCGCCCCTTCCCTTTGATCTGCCCCCCGATGAGGCGGCGCCCGCGCCCGCCCCGGCGGCGCCCGCGGCGGTCTTCGACCTGGGCGACGGGGAGGACGAGGACGACGACCCGCTGTCCACGGCGGCCTTCGGCCCGTCCGTTCCGGCGTTTCCGGAGCCGTCGCCGATGCCGCCGCCCGCCGCGCCGTCCGTTCAGGAGCCCGCGCGCGCCGTGGTGATCCACACCCCCGCTGCGGCCCAGGAGACGCGGACCCTGCGCAACGCGCCGGTGCCCGCGCCGGCGGCGCCCGCGCGCGGCCTGCGGCGGAAGACGGGGGACCAGGGCGACCTTCCCGAGGGCTACGTCTACCCGAAGAAATACACGGCGCCGCCGCTGGAGCTGTTCCGCGCGCCGGAGCATGTGGTGATTCCGAACCTGGAGCAGAAGCTGCGGCGGTCGGCCATGGTGCTGGAGGAGACGCTGGCGGAGTTCGGCATTGAGGCCAAGGTGACGGACATCACGCGGGGCCCCACGGTGACGCGCTTCGAGCTGGAGCCCGCGCCGGGGATCAAGGTGAGCAAGTTCCTCGCGCTGACGGACAACATCGCGCTGACGCTGGAGGCCAAGGGCGTGCGCGTGGAGGCGCCGATCCCCGGCAAGGCGCGCGTGGGCATCGAGGTGTCCAACCTCGAGCGCGACCCCGTGGTGCTGCGCGAGCTGCTGGAGAGCGCCGGGTTCCGCCGGGGCAAGGGCGCGCTGAACCTCGCGCTGGGCAAGGGGATCAGCGGCGACGTGTGCATCGCCGACCTGGCGCGCATGCCGCACCTGCTGGTGGCCGGCGCGACGGGCGCGGGCAAGACGGTGTGCGTGAAGGCGCTGCTGGCGAGCCTGCTGCTGCAGCACACGCCCGACCAGCTCCAGCTCATCCTGATAGACCCCAAGATGGTCGAGCTGAGCATCTTCGACGACATCCCGCACCTGATCACGCCGGTGGTCACGGACGTGAAGAAGGCGTCGGCCGCCCTGTGCTGGCTGGTGAACGAGATGGAGGAGCGCTACCAGCTTTTCCGCGACCTCCAGTTCCGCAACATCGAGGTGTACAACGAGAGCGTCGAGAACGGCGAGGTGGAGATCGTGAACGCCGGGGACGGCCCCAGCTCCGTCAGCGTCGTGCGCCGGCTCCCCTACATCGTGTGCGTGATAGACGAGCTGGCGGACCTGATGATGCTGGCGCGGGCCGAGGTGGAGGACTCCATCGCGCGGCTCGCGCAGAAGGCGCGCGCCGTCGGCATCCACCTCATCATCGCCACGCAGCGCCCGTCGGTGGACGTGATCACCGGCGTCATCAAGGCCAATTTCCCCTCGCGCATCTCCTTCCAGGTGTCGTCGCGGGTGGACTCAAGGTGCATCCTCGACGAGATCGGCGCGGAGCGCCTGGTGGGCATGGGCGACATGCTCTACCTGCCCGCGGGGCAGGGGAAGCCCGACCGCATCCAGGGGGCCTTCGTGTCGGACGATGAAATGGACGCCCTGGTGGCCTGGCTGCGGCGGCAGGCGCCCCCGCAATACCGCGACGAGGTGGAGAATTTCGGAAAAACCAAGGAGTACCTGGAAAAACTGGCGGACGAGGACGATCCCGAGTATGATAACGCCGTTGAAGTCGTGCTCCAGTCGGGTCAGGCCTCGATTTCGATGCTGCAGCGCCGGCTCCGGCTGGGGTATAATCGGGCCGCGCGGCTGATAGACATGATGGAGATCCGGGGAATCGTCGGGCCGCACATGGGCAGCAAGGCGCGGGAGATTCTGGTGGACCAGAAACAGTCGTCAAGGGACGAAGTGGCATGAGACAACTGCGGTTTCCAGGGCACCTGCTGCGCGAAAGGCGCGAGGAGCTCGGACTTTGCCTGGACGCGGTCCGCGACCGCGTCCATGTGCCCGTGGACTGCCTGCGCCATTTCGAGGAGGGCAACCTCGCCGCGCTGCCCGTGAAGACCTACGCCCTCGGCTTCCTCCAGTCCTACTGCCGCCTGCTCGGCCTCGACCACGAACCCTTCACCGCCCAGTACCATGCGTGCATGCTCCAGGCCTCCCGGAGCGGGCGCGGCCTTGCGCGGCTTGCGCCGTCCCCCGACGCGCCGCCCCGGTCCCTGCCCCGCTGGGTCTACGAGGCGCAGGTGTGGGGCGCCGTGTGCGCCGTCATCGTCCTCGGCTGGTTCGCCTACACCACCGTGGCCAAGCCCCTGGTGGACTCCTGGCGCAACCGCGCCGAGGCCGGCACCGTCGAGATCACGCCGCCCGTCCACTTCGAGCAGGAGCGCTGACGCGCTAATCCGCCATCACGGGCATCAGCGGCGGCCCCGGGTCAGGGCCAGAATGTCGTCCGTGGACAGCGTGACGTCCCCCTTTCCGGCCATGCGCGGACTCGCGTGGGCGAAGTGGACCCAGTGGACAGGGTGGACGAAGTGGACCCAGTGGACAGGGTGGACGAAGTGGACCCAGTGGACAGGGTGGACGGGTAGGGCGCCCAGACCCCGGCGACGCTTGGCGACTGCGGCAGGCGCGGGCGGTGGTCCGCTTTGTCCACTCCGTCCATCTCGTCCACTTCGTCCACCCTGCCCATCCGGCCTACCGCACCATCACCTTCACGCCCGTGCGGGCGCTTTCGTAGCAGGCGGCGAGGACCTTCTGGCTCCAGAGGCCGTCCTCGCCCGGGACGGGTGGGGGCGTGTTTTCCAGCACGGCGCGGGAGAAGGCCTCGACCTCGGCGCGGTAGGTGTTGACGGGGGGCGGGGCGATCTCCAGGCCGCCCGCGGCGGCGCGGTCCTGGGCGGCGGCGTAGTCGCCGGGGGCCGCCTCGAGGAGGGCCTCCATGCGCCCGGCCTCGCCCTGGCCGATGGTGCCCTCGGCGAGGATGCCGCCGAGGGAGCCGTAGAGCTCCAGGCGGTTGCGCGAGGCGGCGTCGGGCACGTTGAAGAGGCAGTCCACGGTGCCCCGGGCGCCGCTGGCGAAGTCGAGGAGGACCACGGCGGTGTCCTCGCTCGCGTAGGCCTGGACGAGGCGCGCGGTTTCGCAGCGGACGGCGGAGACGGGGCCGAAGAACATCTCCAGCAGGTCTATGCAGTGGCCGCCGAGGTCCATGAGGCTGCCGCCGCCGCCGCGGGCGGGGTCCTGCCGCCACGCGCCCGGGATGGGCGGGTACCAGCAGGAGAGCTGGGCGCGCGCGAAGACGGGCACGCCGAGGCGGGACGACTGCACGAGTTCCAGCGCGGCCTGGTGCTGCGCGTGGAAGCGCATCATGAGGCCGACGCCGAGCTTCACGCCGGCCTTGGCGCAGGCGGCGACCATTTCCTTCCCCTCGGCGACGGTCATGCCGAGGGGCTTCTCGCAGAAGACGTGCCTGCCTGCGGCGGCCGCGCGCAGCACCTGGCCGTGGTGGAGCCATGCCGGGGTCGCAACGTAGACGATGTCGGCGTCCGCCGCGAGCAGCTCCTCCTCGCTCGCGCAGGCGCGCGCGCCGAATTCGGCGGCGACCGCCCCGTTCGCGGCGGCGTCCACGTCGAAGACGGCGGCCAGCTCCGCGTTGTCCGCCGCCATGATGCCCTCGGGGATGGTCCGGCGGCGGGCGATGCCTGCGGACCCCAGAACGGCCCATCTTGTTTTCATGTCCTGTCCTCCTTTGTCATCCTGCTGTCCGTCACCCCCGCGAACGCGGGGGTCCATGCCTTGGGTGTACCCGGAACCGCTCCGCATCCCGTCACCCCCGCGAACGCGGGGGTCCATGTCTTTGGCGCGCGGCGATGACCGCCGACCCGAGATGGATTCCCGCCTGCGCGGGAATGACGGTCTGTGTGGCGGGAATGACGGTCTGTGTGGCAGTCACGACGATTCTTCATTATTTTGCGAACGCGGCGATGATCTTCTTGACGGCGGCGGCGATGCCGCGCATGTGCTCCTCCTCGTAGGTGGGGAAGACGAAGGTGATGAAGGTGCGGGTCTGGTGCCAGACGGCGTTGGGCACCTCGACCCGCGTGTAGTCCACCGACGCGGGGTCGGCGTATTCCTTCGACGTGAAGGGGAACCCGGAGTCCCCGTAGGCGCAGTGCTTCTGGAAGGCGGCCTCGGTGTGGCACTGGGGCCAGAAGACGTTCCAGCAGGGCGCGCCCTCGGCGCCGAGCGCCGCGAGGAATCCGGCCATGTCGCAGGTCATGCGGTCCATGTCCAGGGTGACGGGGAAGACGAACCAGCCGTTGCGGCGTTCGGGCGTCTCGACGGGCAGGTGGAGGATCTGCGGCACGTCCGCCAGCGCCTCCAGCAGGATGCCCGCGTTGCGGCGGCGGCGCGGCATGTTCCACGCGTCCATGCGGTCCAGCTCGGCGAGGCCGATGGCCGACTGCATCTCCGTCATGCGGTAGTTAAACCCCGCCATGGTGTGGATGTAGGGGAGCTTCTGCTCCATCTCCAGCAGGCGCAGGCGCTCGCGCACATCGTAGCCGTGGTCGCGGAAGCTGCGGCAGCGCCAGGCGGCCTCCTCGTTGTCCGTGGTGACCATGCCGCCCTCGCCGCCCGTGGTGAAGGTCTTGTTCTGGCAGAAGCTGCACGCGGCGATGTCGCCGAGGGTGCCCGTCTTGCGCCCCTTGTACTCCCCGCCGAAGGCCTGCGCGTTGTCCTCGACCACGAACAGGTTGTGCGCGCGGGCGAAGTCGCGGATGGGGTCCATGTCCGCCACGTTGCCGTAGAGGTGGACCACGATGACGGCCTTTGTGCGCCGGTTCACCAGTTTCGCCGCGCTCTCCACGCTGATGCAGTGGTCGTCGCGGTTCACGTCGGCGAAGCGCGGCACCGCGCCCGCCTGCACCACGGCGAAGGACGTGGCGATGAAGGTGTAGCTGGGGACGATCACCTCGTCGCCCGGGCCGATGCCCAGCCCCGCCAGGGCGGTGTGCAGGGCGCTCGTGCCGTTGCTCGTGCTCACGGCGAACAGCGAGCCCTGCCACGCGGCGAAGCGCCGCTCAAACTCCATGCCCCGCTCGCCGGTCCAGTAGTTCACCTTGCCGCTGCGCAGCGTCGCCGCCACGTCCTCGATGGCGGCCTCATTCAGGCACGGCCAGGGGGGCAGCGGCCCCGGCACCGACTTCGGGCCCCCGTTCAGGGCAAGCGTCTCGTTCATGGCGTGGTTCTCCCGGTGTTGGGGGTTGCGTGCGGGTTAGCAGAACTCTTCCAGGGGCAGGCGGACCGGCTGGCCGGCCTCAAAGCACCGCAGGGACGCGAAGACGATGGCGTGCGTGAGCACGGCGTCGGCGAGGCTGCAATGCGACTCGCGGTTGTTCAGGAGGCAGTCCACGAAGTGGTCCATCTCGCCCTGGAAGGGGTGGTGGGACACGTCGGCGCTCTCCGGGAGGATGGTGGGGATCTCCACCCAGCCGCGCTGGCCGGGGAACTTGTGCGACCAGACCCGGTTGTCCTTGATGGTGCCGCGCGTGCCGAAGACCTCCACGGGGAGCATGTAGGGCATGACGCAGCCATAGTTCGTCGAGACCTTGCTCAGGGCGCCGTTGGAATAGCGGATCAGCGCCACCTCCAGGTCGTCATACTCCAGCGGCGGCGCGGGGTTCCACGCGTTCTTGAAGTAGTCGTACTCCACCTCCTTTCCCTTGCGCCAGCCGCCGCTGTACGCGAACACCTCAACGGGCACCGCCGCCTTTTCCGGGTCCCTGTCGGCGAACCAGCGCGCGGCGTCAATGGCGTGGCACCCCGCCACCAGCGCGGCGCTCACGCCCAGGGCCTTCGTGCGGCCCTCGCCGTAGCCCGCCCACCAGCTCGCGATGTCATGCTGGTAGTCCGCCTCCGTGTAGTACACGTCGCCGACGGCGTCGTCCGCGATGAGCGACTTCACCGTCTCAAACATCGGGTTCCACCGCAGCACGAAGCTGACCACGGTTTTCACCCCGGCCTTCGTCACCGCGTCCAGCATGGCCCGCATCTCCGCCGGCGTGTTCGCCACGGGCTTCTCGATGACAATGTGCTTCCCCGCCTCCGCGGCGGCGACGACATTGTCCGCGTGGTGCTGCTGCGGCGTGCACACCGACACGATGTCCACCCCCTCATGCGCCAGGGCCTTCTCATAGTCCGTGTACAGCGCCACGCCCTCCAGCCCCGCCTCCTCCGCGCGCGCGCGGCAGCTCTCCATCCGCCGGCTCGAAATCGCCACCACCCGCGTGTGCGGGTTGTTCTTGAACGCCTTGATGTGCTCCCCCGCCACCCATCCCGCGCCATGCACCAGCACGCCCAGTTTCCGGTCCGACATCCCGCGATCCTCCAGATTGCCGCGGGCCGCCCACCGGGCCCGCGCGCCGTTCCCCCGATTATGGCCGCGCGCCCCCCCGCAAGACAAGCGGCGGGGGCATGGACGATGGACTATATGGACAGGATGGACGGCGGGGAGGAACCTTGACGCGCGCGAAGCGCGCCTTGGAGTGCGGCAGCTTGCTGCCGCCTTTCTTCGCGCGGGCTTGCCCGCGCGGGGGGATTTCCCGCCCATGCGCCGCCGCAGGAGGCGAAAAAACTGACACAGACCGGAAAAATGTGGTAACATGCGCCAATTTATCCCACGCGGGAGAGGTGTATTCAATGCAAAAAGCCATAGAGAACCTGGTGGCCGCGACCCTGGCCGAGGACATCGGCCAGGAGGATTTGACCACCAACACGATCGTCCCCCCCGAACTGCGCTGTCTGGCGCGGCTCTACGCGAAGCAGGACGGGGTGCTGAGCGGCATGAAGCCGTTCCGCGCCGCGTTTGACCTGATGGACGCCGAGGTCCGCGACTGGACGGCCCTGACCGACGGGGCCCTGTTCAAGAAGGGCGACCTGATCGTCTCCTTTGTGGGGAAAACCCAGGCGGTGCTGACGGCGGAGCGGACGGCGATGAATTTTGTGCAGCACCTCTCCGGGGTGGCCACGCTGACCTCCAAGTTTGTCTCGTCGCTGGAGGGGCTCGACTGCCGGATCTGCGGCACGCGCAAGACCATGCCCATGATGCGCCAGCTGGAGAAGGCGGCCATCGTTCACGGCGGCGGCGCGAACCACCGCCACACCCTGTTTAACGGCGTGCTGATCAAGGAAAACCATGTGATGGCCGCCGGCGGCATCCGCGAGGCGATCCGCCGGGCCTGGGAGGGCACCCACCACCTCATGCGCATCGGCGTGGAGGTGGAGGATCTGGGGCAGTTTGACGAGGCGCTGGAGGCGGGGGCCGACGTCATTTTGATGGACAACATGTCCAACGACGACATGCGGGAGGCGGTGGGCCGCGCGGCGGGCCGCAAGGTCATCCTGGAAGCGAGCGGCAACGCCTCCCTGGACCGGGTCCGGTCCATGGCGGAGACGGGGGTGCATTTCATCTCCGTGGGCGCCCTGACACATTCCGCGCCCTCCATAGACCTGACGCTCCTCATCGAGAACGCCGCGGACTGACCGGGCGGAACCGCCCCGTGTCCGGCTTCAAGACCCTTTTTCCCTGCCGCCGCCGGCCGTGCGGCGGCGGGGCTTTTTGCGGTATGCTGGGGGATGCGGCGGCCCCGGCGGGCCAGGGAAACACGCGCAGATGCTGCTGGTGGTTGACATCGGGAACACGAACACGGTGCTCGGGCTCTACAGGGGGCGCGAGCTGTGCGGCCATTGGCGCTTCGAGACGGCCAACCACCGCACGGGCGACGAGATGCACATCCTGCTGCACATGCTCCTCCAGAGCATCGGGGTGAGCCCGTCGGAAATCCGGGGCTGCTGCCTGTCCAGCGTGGTGCCGCAGATGAACACGGCGCTCCAGGAGGCCTGCCGCAAGGCCTTCGGCTGGGACCCCTTCATGGTGGAGCCCGGCGTCAAGACCGGCCTGGTCCTCCACTGCGACAACCCGAAGGAGGTGGGGGCGGACCGCATTGTGAACTCCGTGGGGGCGCTGGAGGACCGCAGGCCCCCGCTCATCCTCATAGACTTCGGCACGGCGACCAGTTTCGACGCCGTCACGGCCCGCGCGGAGTGGATCGGCGGCATCATCGTGCCGGGCATCCTCCTCTCCTCCGAGGCCCTGTTTGAGCACTGCGCCAAGCTGCCCCGGGTGGACATCCAGGTCCCCAAGAGCGTCATCGGCCGGAACACGACGGACAACATCCGGTCCGGCCTCACCTACGGCTACGCCGACCTGGTGGACGGGCTGGTGCGGCGCATGCGCGCCGAGATGGACGGCGACGCCGTGGTCGTGGCCACGGGCGGGCTCGCCCGCGTGATCGCCCCCATTTCCTCCGAGATAGACCATGTGGACCCCTGGCTCACCCTCAAGGGGCTGCGCCTGGTCTACGAGAAGAACGTGGGCGCCGTCACATGACCAGGACCGCGACGGGCCTGATTCTGGCGGCCCTGGCCGCCGCGGGGTGCTCCCCCGCCCCGCCGGCGCCCCCGGCGGAAACGCCGGGTGCGGACGCGGCGCCGGCGGACCCCCTGGCCCCGGCGGAGGACGCCCTGGTCATGACGGGCATCAACCTCTACATGCACCGCGCGCGTCAGGCCGAGGGCGTGGTCCGCAAGCCGGAGTTCTGGATCCACGCCGAGACCTTCTCCATGGCCGGCGAGGACCGCTACCTCTTCGAGAACGCCCGCGCCGTCGTCTACGACGACCAGGACGCCGAGTCCATGGTCATCGAGAGCCGCCGCGGCCAGTTCGAGCAGGAGAAGCGCGCCGTCCTGGAGGAGGGTGTCGTCGTGCGCGCCGGCACCATGACCCTGAACCTGTCCTCCGTCGTCTGGGAGCGCCCGGAGGAGGGCGCGCCCGGCGGGGCGCGGTCCGACGGCCCGGTCTCCGTGGACGACCCCAAGTTCAAACTGGAAGCGCAGGGCCTGCGCCTGTATCCTGACAGCAAGGCCTTCGAGCTGGACAACGTCACCGGCTTCATCACCTTTGGAAAGGACGCGTCATGAAGGGATTCCCGAAGCTGATCGCCCTGGGCCTCGCCGTGTGCGCCGCGGCCGTTGCGGGCGCCCAGGACCAGGGGCTGGGCGGCTACTCCTCCATGGAGATAGACGCCGGGCAGATGAAGGGCAACTTCGCCACCGGCGCCATTGACGAGATGACCGGCGGCGTCAAAATCCGCCTCCTCTCCGGCGACGAGAAACTCAAGCCCCTGCCCATCAAGGCGCAGACCATGAAATTCACCTGGGCCGAGGGCGCCTCCACCCCCTCCCTTATCATCATGGAGACGGGCGTCGAGGTGAACCACCCCGACGCCTCCATCACCGCCGACCGCGCCGAGTGGAACTTCGAGACCGGCGCCCTCGTCTTCACCGGCAACCCCGTGGTGAACAACGAGCGCATCAAGGGTCTGCGCGGCGACCGCATGACCCTCAACCTCAAGGACAACACCTTCCAGGTGGACCGTGTCCGGGCGGACCAGGTGCCCCTGCAGGGCATAGACGGCGGCGCCGCCGCGGGCGGCGGCGCCATGATGGTCTCCGAGGGCGACGTGAAGGACTGGGCCGGCCTCATCGCCGCCCTGCGCGCCGAACTGAAGGACGGCGGCCCCTCGCCCGCGCGGCAGATCACCGGCCTGCTCTCTCCGGACAAGCAGAAAATGCTCACCACCCTGGACACGGCCGTACTGCTGGAGAACAAGGGCGAGCTGGTGAAGGTGCTCAACAACGCCGTGAAGAGCCCCAAGCTCTACGACGAGGCCGCCTGGGCCGGAAAGACGCTGCCCGACGAGGCCAAGACCCTCCTCGGCGCGGCGGAGCGCGCCCCGGCCGACCAGGCGCGGCTGAACCGGCTGCTGCTCCACGCGGCCTACCCCGCCCTGGTGGCCGCCCCGTGAGCGGCCCCCTTCTCGGGGCGCAGGGCCTGCAAAAGGCCTTCAAGAAGCGCCAGGTCGTGCGCGGTGTCACGCTGGAAATCCAGCCGGGCGAGGTCGTGGGCCTGCTCGGCCCCAACGGCGCCGGGAAGACCACCACCTTCTCCATGATCGTCGGCCTGCTCAAGCCCGACGGCGGCACCATCCTCTTCCAGGGGCGGGACGTCACCCGCGAGCCCATGTACCGGCGCGCGCGTCTGGGCATCGCCTACCTGCCCCAGGAGCCCTCCGTCTTCCGCAACCTGACGGTGCGGCAGAACCTGCTGGCCATCCTGGAATACCAGCCCCTCGGCCGCGCCGAGCGCAACGCCCGCGCCGACCGCCTGCTGGAGGACCTCAACATCGCGCACCTGGCCGAAAGCGCCGCCTACACCCTGTCCGGCGGCGAGCGCCGGCGCACCGAGATCGCCCGCGCCCTCGCCATCGAGCCCAGGGTCTTCCTCCTCGACGAGCCCTTCGCAGGCATTGACCCCATCGCCGTCGCCGACCTCCAGGACACCGTCTCCCGCATGCGGGACCGGGGCATCGCCGTCCTCATCACGGACCACAACGTGCGCGACACCCTCAAGATCACCGACCGCGCCTACATCATCAACGAGGGGTCGGTGCTGGCCGCGGGCACGCCGGAGGAGATTTCCGCCGACCCCCGGGTCCGCCAGATCTACCTCGGCGAGCATTTCCGCCTCGACTGAGCGTCCCCCCTGGGAGCCTGTGGCAGAAGGCCGGATGTTCTCGGTCCCCCCTTCAGACATTTTATGGGGCAGATCAAGTTCTTTCAATGGAGTTTTCCACCGGGTTTTCCACAGGGCGCGCGATGGAACCAGCTGGCGTGGTTTCTTAATGACTGG
>JAPXRP010000098.1:0-15210 GCA_033813475.1 Candidatus Hydrogenedentota bacterium | reverse complement strand
GCGCACCCCGTCCTGCTGCTCGATCATCTCCACCACGTGGCGGCCCGTGTGCCCGCCCACGATGACCAGGGCCGCCGTGTCGCCGCCGAGGGCCTTCACGGCGCGCGACACGTTGGTGCCCTTGCCGCCGGGGATGTGGGTGCATTTCGGGCTGCGGAAGCGCCCGCCGGGCTCCAGGCGCGCGATGAAGACCGTCTTGTCCACGCAGGGGTTCGGGGTGACTGTGAGGATCATGCGGGGGGGTGTTCCTGTTGTTGTGCGGGGCTATTTTACCAGACCGGCCCGGTGTCGTCTCGCGCCCGCCGGCGTCATGTCGGCAAGAGATTGCCGCGTCGGCCGGGGCGCAGGCGGGAACGAGAGGACCGCGCGGAGCCTTCCTTTGGAGTGCGGCGGCAACGACGCCGCCGCACTCCAAACAGAGGCGCCGCCGCGACCGTTTCTTGTCCGGCGATCAGGGGCCACGCACCAATTTGCAATAACCCGCCCCGTTAAGGGCTAATAGGGAATCGTCCGGACCGCCGGACCCCAACACCCCCTTATCAGGAAGGAGCCAACATGAGCAAGGAAGCCCCCAAGACATATAAGACCACGCGGCGCGCGTTTCTCGCCGCCACTGCGGCGTTCCCGCTGTTCACCATCGTCCCGCGCCATGTGATGGCGGGGTCGGGGCAGGCCGCCCCGAGCGACAAGCTGAGCATGGGCTGCATCGGCGTGGGCGGCATGATGGGCGGCGGCGACGTGCAGGGCGTGAGCGGCGAGAACATCTACGCCCTGTGCGACGTGGACGCGAACCACCTCGGCGAGATGGTGAAGCGGTTCCCGAACGCGAAGGTGTACCGCGACTACCGCGAGATGCTGGACAAGGAGCACAAGAACCTGGACGCCGTCACGGTGACCACGCCGGACCACATGCACGCGAGCATCGCCCTGCGCGCCATGGAGCGCGGCCTGTCGGTCCACTGCCAGAAGCCCCTCACCCAGACGGTCTGGGAGGCGCGCCTGCTCACCAACGCCGCGAAGAAGTACAGGGTGGTCACGCAGATGGGCAACCAGGGCTACTCCAGCGAGGCGACGCGCCGCGCCTGCGAGATGATCTGGCGGGGCGACATCGGCGACGTGCTGGAGGTCCACTCCATGAGCGGCGGCGGGTTCTCCCGCGACATCACCGCGTGGCCCCCCGCCGAGGAGGTGCCGTCCACCCTCGACTGGAACCTGTGGATGGGCCGCACGGAGGAGGTCCCGTACAGCTCCAAGATCCACCCCATCAACTGGCGCGGCTTCCTCAACTACGGCTCCCAGATGATCGGCGACTGGGGCATCCACCAGCTCGGGCCGGCCAACTGGGCCCTCCAGCTCGGCCGCCCCACCAGCGTCGAATGCACCGCCGTCAAGGGCGTGAACCCCGTCACCTTCCCCCACTACTCCTGCAAGATGGAGTTCCCCGAGCGGCCCAACCCGCACGTCCCGGCGGGCAAGATGCCCCCCGTGACCGTCTACTGGTACGAGGGCGACATGGCGGCAACCTTCCAGCCGCCCGAGGGCCTCACCGCCGAGGACGTGCTGGACTTCAACGAGATATTCGTCGGCACCAAGGGCTTCATCGGCACCAAGGGCCGCGGCGAAAGCGTCAGCCTGCTGCCCAAGGCGCGCATGAAGGACTACGAGAAGCCCCCGCGCGTGATCCCGCGCGTCCGCGAGGGCCACTACGAGGACTTCCTCCAGGCCTGCAAGGGCGGCGAGCCCAACTGCTCCCCCTTCACCATCGGCGGCCCCTTCACCGAATGGCTCCTCCTCGGCTCCATCTGCTGGCGCTTCCCCAACGAGAAACTCCTCTGGGACGGCGACAACCTCCGCTTCACCAACAACGACCAGGCCAACGAGTTCGTGAAGCCCCGCTTCCGCAAAGGCTGGGAGCTGGAAGACGTCGTTGTGTGAGGGAAGCCTTCTTGAAGAACACCGCCGCCGCCACGGGGTCTCGTGGCGGCGGCTTGTTGTTCTAACTGTGATTGGCCCTATGCGGGGACTTCGCTGAGGGGGATGCCGAGGGCGTCGGCGACGCCTTTTCCATAGGCGGGGTCGGCCTTGAGGCAGTTGCCGATGTGGCGGACCTTGATCTCGCGGGGGGCGTCGCCCAGGGCGCGGGCGGTGTTGCCGAAGAGGGCCTCCTGCTGCGCCGGGGTCATGAGGCGGAAGAGCGCGCCGGGCTGGCTGTAGTAGTCGTCGTCGTCCTCGCGGTGGCTCCAGTGGTCGGCGGCGCCGGACAGGGGCAGGGGCGGCTCGGCGTGTTCGGGCTGCTCCCTCCACTCGCCGTAGCTGTTGGGCTCGTAGCCGAGGGTGCTGCCGTGGTTGCCGTCCACGCGCATCGCGCCGTCGCGGTGGTAGCTGTGGAAGGGGCAGCGGGCCGCGTTGACGGGGATGAGGTGGTGGTTGACGCCGAGGCGGTAGCGCTGGGCATCGCCGTAGGAGAAGAGGCGGCCCTGAAGCATCTTGTCGGGGGAGAACCCGATGCCGGGGACGATGTTGGCGGGGTTGAAGGCCGCCTGCTCCACCTCGGCGAAGTAGTTCTCGGGGTTCCGGTTCAGCTCCATCACGCCGACGTCCTGGAGGGGGTAGTCGCTGTGGGACCACACCTTGGTCAGGTCGAAGGGGTTGAAGGGGCAGTTTTGGGCCTGCTCGTCCGTCATCACCTGGAGGCGCAGGGTCCAGCGGGGGAAGTCGCCGTTCTCGATGCTTTCGTAGAGGTCGCGCTGGTGGCTCTCGCGGCACTTGCCGATGACGGCCTCCGCCTCGGCGTCCGTCAGGTTCTTGATGCCCTGCTCGGTCTTGAGGTGGAACTTGACCCAGACCCGCTCGTTGGCGGCGTTGATCATGCTGAAGGTGTGGCTCCCGTAGCCGTTCATGTGGCGGTAGGACAGCGGGATGCCGCGGTCGCTCATGGTGATGGTGACCTGGTGCAGCGCCTCGGGGAGCGAGGTCCAGAAGTCCCAGTTGTTCCGCGCGCTGCGCAGGTTCGTGCGCGGGTCGCGCTTCACGGCGTGGTTGAGGTCAGGGAACTTCAGCGGGTCGCGCAGGAAGAACACGGGCGTGTTGTTCCCCACGAGGTCCCAGTTGCCCTCCTCGGTGTAGAACTTCATGGCGAAGCCGCGGATGTCGCGCTCGGCGTCCGCCGCGCCCCGCTCGCCCGCCACGGTGGAGAAGCGGACGAAGAGGTCGGTCTTCTTCCCCACCTCGGAGAAGATGCGCGCCTTGGTGAGGTGCGTGATGTCGTGCGTGACGGTGAAGGTGCCGTAGGCACCGGAGCCCTTGGCGTGCATGCGCCGCTCGGGGATCACCTCGCGGTCGAAGTGGGCCAGTTTCTCCAGGAACCAGACGTCCTGGAGCAGCATGGGGCCGCGCGGCCCCGCCGTCAGGGAGTTCTGGTTGTCCGGCACGGGAGCCCCGGCGTTGGTGGTGAGTTTCTTCTTGTCGGTCATGGTCTGTTCCCTCCTGTGGGTGTTGTCGGTTGGTTTTCCTCGCGCCCCGTGGCCGGGCGGGCGCTTCCCCGTTCATGTCTTCCTACTACATAGGAAACGTTATTGTTTCGCGGGACAGGGAAAGGCCCTATTTCCGCGGAATCTTTTTCTGGCACGCGGCGCACACCCCCCGCACCTCCAGCCGCAGCGACCGGGGCGCGCCGAACGCCTTCGCCGCCTCCGGCACCGCCAGCGCCGCGTCGGCCGCAAAATCGCGGATCAGCCCGCAGCGCTCGCACACGAAATGGTGGTGCGCCCCCATGTTCGCGTCGAACCGGACGCTCTCGTGGCTCATGCCCACGATGGACACCAGCCCGTGGTCCGCGAACAGCCGCAGGTTCCGGTAGACCGTGTCCAGGGAAACCGTGGGCACCCTGCGGCGCACCTGCCGGCGCACCGACACGGCGTCCGGATGCTCCTCCGTCGAGGCGACGGCGCGGAAAATCTCCAGGCGCTGGTGCGTGACCTTGATGCCAAGGCGCTCGCAGGCCTCCCGGAAAAACGCCATGCGGCGGTCCACCGTCTCTTTGGGGATTTTCATAATAATGATTCCTATCTGCGAGTATATCGGAAACGGGGGCGCGTGTCAACCCCTGTTTTTCGCGCGGGCAGGCCCGCGCGGGGGCGGGGCCAGAGGCGCGCCGCCTGCCAGCGGCCCTCTCCCGCTGACAAATCCCGGCGCCGGGCGCTTGTTTCGCCTCCCGGCGCGTGGTATTATTTTCGTGTTCATTCGTAATACCGGCCCACGGACGAAGGAAGGAGCAGGCCCTATGCGCAGGAACGGATTCACGCTCATCGAGCTGCTGGTGGTCATCGCGATCATCGGGATATTGGCGGCCATTCTGCTGCCCGCGCTGGCCCGCGCGCGCGAGGCGGCGCGCCGCGCCTCCTGCCAGAACAACCTGAAGCAGTTCGGGCTGGTGTTCAAGATGTACGCAAACGAGAGCGGCGGCGGGCAGTTCCCCCCCTGCGCGCCCTTCGGCAACCCGTTCATGAACGGCATGACGCTGCTGAGTTCGCCGTCCGCGGAGGCGGTGTGCCCCGAGTATCTCTCCGATCTGGAGACGGCGAAATGCCCGTCGGACGCGGGCATTGACGCGGCGGGGCAGTTTGTGGCGACGCGCCTGCCGGACTCGGGGGATTTCGACTCGTGGGTGGCGGACGCCCGCGCCGCGGGGGACCGGGTGGCGGAGAACTTCTTCCAGAGCGCGCGGCTGGGGCGGTCCTACGCCTACAAGGGGTATGTGGCGACGAACCGGGCGGAGTATTACGGCCTGTGGGGCGCCATGGGCGCGAAGCCCTTCACGGCGGTGGTCACCATCCCCGGCCTCACGACGCCCGTCCGCATCAAGGATTTCACCCAGGACCTTTCGCTGGACGACGGCGCGTGGCCGAGCATGGTGGACCGCGCGGCGGCCACGGGCACGGCGGGCGGGAACGACATGCTGCGCCTGCGCGAGGGCGTGGAGCGTTTCCTGATCACGGACATCAACAACCCCGGCGCGGCGGCCAGCGCGCAAAGCGAGATACCCGTGCAGTGGGACACCTTCGGCAACCCCTCGGAGGGGGCGGCCACCGCCGGCAGCGCCGTCTTTAACCACATCCCCGGCGGGGCGAACGTGCTGTACATGGACGGCCATGTGGAGTTCATCCGCTACCCCACCAAGTTCCCGCTGGTGGAGGATGCGGGCATCCTCCGCGAAAACGGCCATTTCGGGCTCTACTGATGACGCGCGCGCGCACGGGATTTTCGCCGCTCCTGGCGGCGGCCCTGCTGGCGGCCTGCGGAGCCTTTGCGGCCCCGGAGACCGTGGTGGCGGGCACGGCCCACCTGGCAAACGCCGTGGCGGACATCACGGGCGCGGAGGCGGCCCCCTTCGTCCTGTTGCCCCCCGCGCAGTGCCCCGGCCACTATGACGCGCGTCCCGGCGACATCGCCCGCCTGTCGGAGGCCGGCGTGGTCCTGCTCCATGTGTGGCAGCGCCCCATGGGCAATGTGCGGCGCGCGTTGGCGGCCGCCGCCGTGCCGCCGGAACGGATCATCGCGGTCTCCACCCCCGGCAACTGGATGGTGCCCGAGACCCAGCAGGCGGGCCTCCGGGAGGTGGCGGAGATTCTCGCGCGTCTCCATCCGGACCGGGCCGGGGCGTTCCGCGCGGCGGCGGAGAGGCGCGCGCAGGCCGTGGCGGAGCACGCCCGGGCCGCGCGGGAACGCGTAACCGCCGCCGGGGGGACCGGTCTTCCCGTGGCGGTGAACGAGATGCAGGCCCCCCTCGTGATGTGGGCGGGATGCACCGCCTCCGTGGTTTTCGGAAGAGGGGAGGAGATGGGCGCGGCGGAACTGGCCGCCCTGGCGGGCGACGCCCGAAAGGCCGGGGTGCGGGCGGTGGTCAACAACCTGCAGAGCGGCAACCCGAAGGCGGCGGAGACGCTGGCGGCGGAACTCGGCGTGCCGCTGGTGACGCTGTCCAATTTTCCGGGCGCGGACCCGGACGCATCCTCCTGGGAGTCGGCATTTGACCGGAACCTGGACCGCCTGCTGGGCGCGCTCCAGCGCGCCGGTGCGGAATGAGCGCGCCGGTCGTCGAGATCCGGGACGCGGTGGTCGCCTACCGGTCGGGGGTGGCGCTGGACGGGGTGTCCCTGACCGTGAACGCGGGGGAGGCCGTGGGCATTCTCGGCCCCAACGGCACCGGAAAGAGCACCCTGCTGCTGCTGGTGAACGGGCTGGTCCGCCCGCAGTCGGGATCGGTGCGCGTGCTGGGCGGGGAGCCCTTCGGCGCGATGCAGGGCTACCGGCTCCGCCGCCGCATCGGCTATCTGGCCCAGACCCAGCGGATTGACCCGCGCCTGCCCGTGACGGTGCGCGAGACGGTGGCGGCGGGACGCTACGGCCGCATCGGACTGCTGCGCCGCATGGGCCGGGCCGACCGGCGCGCCGTGGCGGAGGCCATGGACCGCATGGGCGTGGCGCACCTGGCGGGGCGGCCGCTGGGCCACCTTTCGGGCGGCGAGCTCCAGCGGACCGCGCTGGCGCGCGCGCTGGCCCAGGAGCCGGAAATCCTGCTGCTGGACGAGCCGACGGCCTCGGTGGACCCCGGCGCGCGCGGCGCGCTGCTGGCGCATGTGGACGCGCTGCCCGCGCTGACGGGCGCGGCGATGCTCTATGTCACCCACGAGACCGGCGCGGTGCCCGGTGTGTGCGCCCGGATGGCGCTGATGCGGGCGGGGCGCGTGTGGCGCGACGGCCCGCGCGCCGAGATGCTGGCGGCGGACACCCTCCGCGCGCTCTACGGGGAGGAGGGTCCGTGAGCGGCTGGGCGATTTTCCACTACGCCTATCTCCAGAACGCCGTGCTGGCGGGGCTGCTGGGCGGCGCGGCGTGCGCGGTGGTGGGCGTGTTTGTCGTGACCATGCACCTCTCCTTCCTGGGCGTGGGCATCGCGCATGCGGCCTTTGCCGGGGCGCTGTTCTCGCTGCTGGTGGGGGCGCCGCCCCTGTTCGGCGCGCTGCTCTTCGGCCTGGTGACCGCCGCCGCCGTGGGGCCTCTGGCCGACCGCGCGGAGTTCGGCCCGGACACCGCCACGGGCATCCTGTTCTCCCTCATGATGGGGCTGGCCTTCCTGTTTCTCGGGCTGACGCCGGGGGCCAAGACGGAGGCCCTGGGCCTGTTCTGGGGCAGCATCCTCACGCTCACGCGGGGGGACGTGCTGGTGCTGGCGGCGGTGGCGGGCGTCCTCGCGGCCTTTCTCATCCCCTTTTACAAGGAAATCCAGGCCGTTGTGTGCCACCGCCAGGTGGCGCAGGCCGTGGGCATCCCGGCGACGGCGGTCACCTACGGCATCCTGCTCATGACGGGGATGGTCATCGCGTCCGCCCTGCCAGGTGTGGGGGGCATGCTGGTGTACACCCTGGTCATCAACCCGGCGGCCGCGGCCCACCAGCTCACCTGGCGCTTCCGCAGCATGCTCCTGCTTGCGGCGGCCTTCGGCGTGCTGTCATGCTGGACAGGGCTCGCCCTGTCGTGGATGTTCAACCTCCCCGCAGGCGCGGTCATTGTGCTGGTGTCCACGGCGGTCTTCGCCGCGGCCGCCGTGTTTTCCCCGAAGAGAAAGGCTGCCCGATGGACCGAGAAGAACGCCGCCGCCTGACGCAAAAAACGCGGGGCTTTTTTGACGCCCTGGCCCCCCGGTGGGAGGGCATCATCGCCGGCGGGCACGCGGAACGGCTCCGGGCCCTCCTCTCTCCGGTCCTGTTTGACGGCGCGCGCCGCGTGCTGGACGTGGGGGCCGGGTCCGGCGTGCTCTGGCCCATCCTCCGGGACCGGCTGGGCGGCGCGGCCCTGCTGGCGGCCGTGGACCTGTCGGCGGCCATGCTGAAACAGGGGCCCACGGACGCCGCCGCCCCGCTGGTCGCCGACGGCGAGGAGTTGCCGTTCGGCGACGGCGCCTTCGACTGGGTCTTCTGCAACAGCTGCTTCCCCCACTTCACGGACCAGGGGGCCGCCCTGGCCGAGATGCGCCGCGTGCTGGCGCCGGGGGGCACCCTGGTGGTGTGCCACAGCGAGAGCCGGGCGGCCATCAACGAGATTCACCGACAGACCGGGGGCCAGGTCGGCGGGCATGAGCTGCCGGAGGACGAAGCCATGGTTCTGCTGGCCCGCGGGGCGGGTCTCACCCCCTCGCTGCTCCTGGACGGCAAACAGGGCTACCTCTTCCTGGCGGAACGGGCCTGACGCCGCCGCCGCCCTTTCCATTGTGTTATTCCCGCCCAAACGGCTATACTTAACGGAGGCAGGCGAGGGGGCACACGACGAAACAGGAGATTCTACGCCGTGATTATCGTGATGGCATCCTCCAAGAAAGAGGACGTGGCCCATGTGGTCCATAAAATCGAGGAGATGGGCTACAAGGCCCATGTGATCGTGGGTGTCGAGCGGACGGTGGTGGCGGCCGTCGGGGACGAGCGGGGCAAGGAGCGCCTGATCTCCCTGGAGGCGCTGCCCCATGTGGAGCGGGTGTTCCCGATCCTGAAGCCGTTCAAGCTGGCCGGACGGGAGGTGAAGAGCGATCCCTCCGTCGTGTCGGCGGGAAAGGCCCGTTTCGGCGGGGGGTACTTCTCGGTGATCGCGGGGCCCTGCGCGGTGGAGTCGGAGGCGCAGATCAGGGAAAGCGCCCGGCTGGTGCGGGACGCCGGGGCGGCCATGCTGCGCGGGGGCGCCTTCAAGCCGCGCACCTCGCCGTACAGTTTCCAGGGCATGGAGCTGGAGGGGCTGAAGCTCCTGTGGGCCGCGGGCCAGGAGACGGGGCTGCCCGTCGTGACCGAGGCGGTGACGCCGGACCAGGTCGCCGTGGTGGCCCAGTTTGCCGACATGATCCAGATCGGCGCGCGGAACATGCAGAATTTCGCGCTGCTGCGGGCGGCGGGCAAGACAAACAAGCCGGTCATCCTCAAGCGGGGCATGATGTCCACCATCAACGAGTTCCTCATGTCGGCGGAGTACATCCTGTCCGAGGGGAACCCCGATGTCATCCTCTGCGAGCGGGGCATCCGCACCTTTGAGACGGAGACGCGCAACACGCTGGACATCCAGGCCGTGCCGGTCATCCGGCAGGTCAGCCACCTGCCGGTGATCATTGACCCCAGCCACGCCGCCGGGCGGTGGGAGCTGGTGCTCCCCATGGCCTGCGCCGCCGTGGCCGCGGGCGCGGACGGGCTCATGGTGGAGGTGCACCCCAGCCCGGCGGAGGCGATGTCCGACGGGCAGCAGTCGCTCAAGCCGGAGCGTTTTGTCCAGATGATGGACGCCGTCAGGCCCCTGCTGGACGTGATGAAGAAGGAACTGTGCTGAGAACCGCGGGAACCTGCCGACCATGACCGAAGAAAACCCCGGACAGGACCTCCCCGAAATGGAGGAGTCCGAACTGGAGCTTGAGCAGGTGGAGATGCTGAGCCGGGAGGAGACCCGGCAGGCGCTCTATGCCATGCTGTTCTCCAGCGACCGCCCCATGAGCGCCGCCCGCCTGGCCGAGGCCCTGGGCGACATTGACGCCGACATTGTGGCGAACCTCCTGGCCGAGCTGGCCCACCAGATCAACGGCAACCCCCAGGCCCCCTACGTCCTCAAGGAAATCGCCGGCGGGCACCAGCTCCTCACCAAGCCCCAGTACGCGCCGTTCATCCGCCGCCTGCTCCGGGTGAAGAAGAGCAACCGCATGTCCCGCTCGCTGCTGGAGACGCTGGCCATCATCGCCTACAAGCAGCCCGTGACGCGGGCGGAGGTCGAGGCCATCCGCGGGGTCAGCGTGTCCTATGCCTTCGACCAGCTCCAGGAAAAGCGGCTGGTCAAGGTGGCCGGCGTGTCCGACCTGCCCGGCCGGCCGAAACTGTACCGGACCACGGACGAGTTCCTTGTGACCTTCGGCCTCCGAAGCCTCAAGGAGCTCCCCTCTTTGGACGAGCTGCGCGTGCATGACTGAGAACGCCGTCAGACTCCAGAAATTCCTCGCCGAGTGCGGCGTCGCCTCGCGGCGCGCCTCCGAGGAGTTCATTGCGGGCGGGCGCGTCGCCGTGAACGGCGTGACGGCGCGGATCGGCCAGACGGTGACCCCCGGCGTGGACCGCGTGACACTGGACGGCCGCGCCGTCGGGGAGACCGAGGAGAAGGTCTACCTGCTGCTGAACAAGCCCCGCAACTGCGTGACGACCGCGCGGGACACGCACGGCCGCAGGACGGTGCTGGAGTGCGTGCGCGGCCTGAACTCCCGGGTGTTCCCCGTGGGACGGCTTGACTTCGACGTGGAGGGCGCGCTGCTGCTGACCAACGACGGCGAGCTGGCCTTTCGCCTGACGCACCCCCGCTTCGAGGTGGAGAAGGTCTACCTGGCCTGGGTGGCGGGCGCCGTGACGCCGGAGACGGTCCGCCGGCTGGAAAGCGGCGTGCGGCTGGAGGACGGCATGACCTCCCCCGCGAAGGCGGCCGTGCTGAACGGCGGCCCGAAGACCTCGCTCATCCGCCTCACCATCCACGAGGGGCGCAAGCACGAGGTGAAGCGCATGTGCGCCGCCGTGGGCCACCCGGTCCACGCGCTGCGGCGCGTGGAGTTTGCCGGGCTGCCCGTGGAGGGGCTGCGCCCCGGCGAATGGCGCTGCCTGACGGACGAAGAGGTGGCGCGCCTCCACGCCCTCACCGCGGCGGGGACGGCGTGAGCGGCCCTACTCCCTGAGCAGCCCCGCCCGGCGCTTGCGCCAGGTGTCGTAGAAAACCAGCGTCACCAGCAGCGCCCCCACCAGCACCTGCTGCCAGTCCACCGAGATGTTTTTCAGGTTGCAGAAGTTGTAGAGGACGCTCATGATCAGCGCGCCGGCAATGGCCGCCACCGCGCCGCCCTCCCCCCCCGCCAGGCTGGCCCCCCCGATGACGCAGGCCGCAATCGCGTACAGTTCGTGCATCTCCGCCGCCGTGGGCGAGGCCACGCTGGACCGCGCGGCGAGCATCATGCCCCCCAGCCCCGCCATGGCGCCGCTGGCCGAATACGCGATGACGCGCACCCGGTCCACCGGAATGCCGGAAAGGCGCGCCGCCTCGGCGTTCCCGCCGACGGCGTACAGGGCGCGGCCAAACTGGGTGTGGCGCAGGACAAGGGAGAACAGGGCCGCCAGCGCCACCATCACGGCCACGGGCATCCACCATCCCCATGTCCCGGTGCCCCCCAGGATCATGAGCGGGGCCGGCACCGGCACGGGGCGCGCCCCGGACACCACCAGGGTCAGTCCGCGCGCGGCCATCATCATGCCCAGCGTGGTGATGAAGGGGGCGATGCGGCCCCGGGTGGTCAGGAGCCCGGTGAAAAGGCCGCAGGCGAGCCCGGCGGCCACGCCCACCGGCAGGGCCGCCTGCCACGGCAGGCCGCGCTGCACGGCGAGACAGCCGATCATGCCCCCGAAGGCCGCCACGCTGCCCACGGACAGGTCAATGCCCGCCGCCAGCACGACCAGGAGCTCGCCCAGGGCGATGACCCCCACCACGGCGGTGCGCTGCGCCACGCTCTTGAGATTGGCGGTTCCCCGGAAGTCCGGCGAATAGACGGCCAGCACCACGCAGAGCCCCGCCAGGATAAAAAGGGCCGAGTGCCGGGCAAGAAAGCGCTTCATGGACGGAACCCTCTGATCCGGTTGGATTGCGGAAACGCGGCGGGCCGGCCGCGTCCGGCTATTCTATCCACCCTTCCGGCTCGGTGCAACCCGGAAACGGCGAAGGGCCCGGCCCGCCTTCCGGCGGACCGGGCCCCGTGTTCAAGATGTCAGCGCCTTACCCGCGCCGGCGCCGCAGGGCGGCGGCGCCCGCCAGGGCCAGCCCCGCGGCCGCGGCCGCAAGGCCGCCCAGACCGGCGGCCGGCGTGCCGTAGGCCACCGTCAGCTCGCACTGCGCGGTAAGCGTGTCCGTGTAGCTGTCGAAGGCGGTCAGCACATAGGTGCCCGCGTCCTCAAACGCCACATTGGCGAGCTGCAGGTCGGAGCCGTTCGGCAGAGTCTGCGTCGGGGCGACGGGAACCCCGTTGAACTGCCAGTCGAAAAACACCGGGTCGTGGCCGCCCGTGGTGCGCGCGCGCAGCAGGTAGTCCTTCCCGAAGATCGCCGTGTCCGCCGCCGGAATTGTCTGCGTGAAGGCCAGCCGCGCGGCAAGCGTGAGCGTGGCCTCGTTGGACGGATAGGCGCCGCGGTCGTCCGTCACCACGCACCAGTAGGTGCCCGCGTTGTTGACCGACAGGTTGTTCAGCGTGAGCACGGGCGAGTTCACGCCCACATTGGTGACCACACCGGCCCGCTGGCGCTTCCACTGGTAGGTGCGCGTGCCCTTGCCGCCGCCCACGACCACCTGGAAGAGCACGCTGTCGCCGTAGTAGGCGCGGCGCGGCTGCGGCTGCTGGATGAACGTGATCAGGGAGCCGACATAGAGGCTGCGCTCGGCGTAGTCCGAACCCGCCGAGTTCGTCACCGTGCAGCGGTACAGGCCCTCGTTCACGTCCTGCGCGTTGGTGAAGGAGAGCACCGCTTCGGTGATGCCCGTCACATTGCCCTCGGCGATCGGAGCGCCGTCCTTCGTCCACAGGTAGGTGAAGGGAGGCGTGCCGCCGCCCATCTGGACCGTCAGGGTGGCCGGGCTGCCCACGGGGGCGACCCCGTCGCTCGGATTCGGCGTGATCCCGGAAACCACCGGCGGCAGGTTCAGCGTCAGCGAGGCGGGGTTCGACGCCACGATCCCGTCTGTCCCGTCCAGCTCGCAGATGTACACGCCCACGTCGGCCTGGGCCGCCGCGGCGATGTTGTACTCGATCACCAGCGGGGCCGCGGCGAGGGTGCCGGACGCACCGGGGCCCGTGAGCGCCACGCCGTTCAGCTTCCACTGGTAGTCAATCGGCAGGGTGCTCAGGTCGCCCACCCCCACGGAGAAGGTCACCGGCTCGCCCGGATCCACAATCACGCTGGCCGGGTGGCTGACAATGTACGGGTCGCTGATCCGCAGGTTGGCCAGGGCGGAGTCCACCGGGCCGTCCGCACTGGTCACGCGGCAGAAGTAGTCGCCGACCTCCGCCTCCGTCACCGGGGAGACCACCAGGGTGGCCGCCGTGCCGAGCACCGTCAGATCGCCCGCCTTGAACCACTCATAGGACAGCGCGCTGCCCACGGCGCCCACGCTGAACGTGGCCGACCCGTTGAGCGGCGCGATCTGGCTCTGGGGCTGCAGGGTGATGGCCGGGTCGAGCACAATCAGGTTGGCCCGGTTGCTGAACACGGCGTCGCCGCCGGACTGGTAGATGTTGCTGATGCGGCAGCGGTACCCGCCGGCCGGCCAGGTCAGCGGCTCGTCGGCGTTTTCCGAAGCCGAGATGGTCAGGGTGGACAGCGTTCCCTGCGTGACCACGGCGGCGCGCGGGTTCACCAGGGTGACATCCTGGTCGTTCTCGTCCAGCCAGGTCATCTGCAGGCCCGAAAGGCTTCCAACAACGGAGCAGATCAGCGTGGCCGTGTCGCCGTACCGGACCGCCGAACTCGCCGGATGGGCGACCACAAGAATCGGCTCGTACACGGTGATCTGCGCCCAGTCGGAGTTGACCCAGTCGTTGTCGGGGTCGCCGGTGGTGTTAATGGCGCGGCTCGCCGAGTTGCGGATTTTGACCCGGTACCTGCCCGCGTCGGACAGGAGCGCGCCGCTGCCCGAAAGGGGAAGCAGGATCGAGTTGGAAACCGCGGCCCCCGTCGTCAGGCGCAGGAGAATCTCCTCGCCGGGCTGCCCCTCCTTGACCCACATGTAGTCGAAGACCGGCGTGCCCCCGGCGAGGTCCACCGCCAGGGTGAAGTTTCCGCCCACCGGCACGTTCTGGCCCAGGGGCATGGCGCCGATCACCGGCACATTGTTGACCGTGAGCGTGGCCGGGTTGGAGTCGAGATCACCGTCGGGGCCGGTGAGCGTGCAGACGTACACACCCTCGTCCGCGTCGCGGACGCCGGTGAGGACCAGCGTCTCTGCGGTGGCCCCCGAGATCACCGTGCCCTCGGGCGTGGTGCCGTCCGCGAGGGGCGCGCCGTCCTTGAACCACTGGATGGCGTTGACCGTGCCCGCCGTCGTGATGGCGAACTCCACGACCGCCAGCGGGTCCACAATCTGCGAAACGGGCTGCGTGAGCAGCGCCGGGTCGGAAACGGTCAGCACACCGCCCGACAGGAGGAAGGACGCGCCGGCGTCCGGGTCCGTCACGAGGCACTCGTAGAGGCCCTCGTCTGCGTTCAGGCAGTCGGAGATGGTGAGGGTGGCTGTCGTGGCGCCGGCGTACTTGACGCCGTCGGAGAGGTCGGCCCCGTCGTGCCGCCACTGGTAGACCAGATTGGGGCAGTCGCCCGCAAGCACGGAGAACTGCGCCAGGCCCTCGACATTGGCTGTCAGGGTTTCCGGCTGCACCTGCGGAAGGCGCACCGCCAGGGCAAACGACCCCGCCGGCACGGTCGTGGTCCACACCCGGCCCGGAGCCAGCACGCCCGGCGTGCCGCCCGCGCCATTAATCAGCACGGGGGGGGTCCCGCCGACCACCACGGCCACATTGTCCATGGGCTGGAGCGAGGTGTTCTTCACCACGAGCTGGTCGTGGCCCTCGTACACGGAGTAGTCCGCCGCCGGGGGCTGGCGCAGCACGCAGGCGCGCATGTGGCCGTTGTCCGGCAGCAGCGCGTCCACCTGCACCTTGTTCCAAAAGGCGGCCTTGAGCCAGCCGGCGGCCGCAGGGCCGCCCTCCAGCTCGGGAATTTTCGGCGTGCCGGTCCCCGTGTAGGGGTTGGCCGCCGTGAGCAGGGCCGGATTCGTCGTGGTGCCCTGCACCACCGACGCGCCGCCCGTGGTGTCGAAAAGCGGCTTGTTGGCGCTGTGCGCCGTCACGTTCATGTTGGAAATCCAGGTGAACCGGCCGTTGTGCTCCGGCGCGTTGTCGGCGACGTTGAGCGCCTTCACCAACCGGCCGCCCGCAAGCACCACGGACCCCATCACCTTGGCCATGCCCGGCGTGCCGTAGCCCGCCGCGCCGCCGTTGCCGCCGTTGCCGCCCTTGCCGCCCGCGCCGCCCAGGCCACCCGCGCCGCCGGAACCGCCGTCGCCGCCCCGGTTTCCGCCGTTCTCCGCGCCGACGCCGCCCGCGCCGCCCGCACC